>NZ_DASRXF010000211.1:0-12866 GCF_035654295.1 Noviherbaspirillum sp.
TCTATGCACCGTACGTCTATGACGCGGTGATGGTGATGGTCGAAGCCATGAAGAAGGCCAACTCCGCCGAGCCGGCGAAGTACCTGCCGGAACTGGCGAAGATCAACTACAAGGGCGTGACCGGCAACATCGCCTTCGACAACAAGGGCGACATCAAGGAAGGCACGCTGACCCTGTACACCTACAAGGGTGGCCAGCGCCAGCAACTGGCTGTGACGAAGTAATTCGCATCGCCTCAAAGGAAGCCCCGGCCGTCGGCCGGGGTTTTTTTTCGTACCCCCAATAAAAAAGCGCTCCGACGGGAGCGCTTTTCGTTGGCAGACCGGAAGCGATTACTTCTGGGCCATGATCCACTTGACCAGGGTGCGGGCTTCCGCTTCGTTGACCTGGGCGTTGGCCGGCATCGGGACCGGGCCCCACACGCCGCTGCTGCCCTTCAGCACTTTCTGGGTCAGCTTGTCTTCAGCATCCTTCTGGCCTGCGTACTTCGAAGCCACATCCTTGAATGCCGGGCCGACAACCTTGTTGGCCACTGCGTGGCATGCCATGCAATTCTTGGCCTTGGCCAGGTCGGCATTTGCCATTGCGGCACCGGACGCCAAAGCAGCTACAGCGAAAACCAGCAAAGAACGTTTCATTACTTTCTCCAAAAGATAAAACCCGCAACATTGTACAGCGTAAGTGGTGCTTACCACACCGGAACGCACGATACATGAATCACGTTGACGCAGCGAATTGACCGTTACAAACTTTAGCAATATCCTGCGGGAAAGGGAGATGCCATGCCACTGATCGTCGCCATTGTCTTGCTGTCAATCCTTCGCTATTTCGAGGTCGGCCCGGTTGCCGATCTGTCATGGTGGTGGATCGGCGGCCTGTTCCTGATCGCCTTCATCTGGTTCGAATTCGGCGAGCGTCTTTTCGGTCTCGACAGACGCAACGCGGATGAGCAGCTTGAAAAGGCCCGCAAGGAGCGGGTCGCGAAGACCTTCAAGAAATAAGCACCCAAATGCAAACCGGGGCAGCTTTTGCTGCCCCGGTTTTTCATCTTAGCGCTTCAGCTGCGACAGGTCGCGCACTGCACCGCGGTCCGCGGATGTCGCCAGTGCGGCATAGGCCTGCAGCGCCTGCGAGACCACGCGCTCGCGGTTCTCCGGCTTCCACGCCTTGTCACCTTTTGCCTCCATCGCCGCGCGCCGTTGCGCCAGCTCGGCCTCGGTCACCTTCAGGTGGATGCGTCGTTCCGGAATGTCGATCTCGATGGTGTCGCCGTCATTGACGAGGCCGATCGCGCCGCCCTCCGCCGCTTCCGGCGATGCGTGACCGATCACGAGGCCGGACGAACCGCCGGAGAAGCGGCCATCGGTGAACAGCGCGCAGACCTTGCCCAGTCCCTTCGACTTGATGTACGAGGTCGGGTACAGCATCTCCTGCATGCCCGGGCCGCCCTTCGGCCCTTCGTAGCGGATGATAACCACGTCGCCCGGCTGGACCACGTCGCCCAGGATGCCTTCCACCGCCGCATCCTGGCTTTCGAACACGCGCGCCTTGCCGGTGAACTTGAGGATGCTCTCGTCGACGCCCGCGGTCTTCACGATGCAGCCCTTCTCCGCGATGTTGCCGTACAGGACGGCCAGGCCGCCGTCCTTCGAATACGCATGCGCCTTGTCGCGGATGCAGCCGTGCTCGCGGTCGGTGTCGAGCTTGTCGAAACGCTTGTCCTGCGAGAACGCGACCTGGGTCGGCACGCCGCCGGGCGCCGCCAGGAAGCGCTGGCGGACGGACTCGTCCTTGTTCAGCATGATGTCGTTGGCGGCGATCGCCTCGCCCAGCGTCTTGCTGTGCACGGTCGGAACCGAGGTGTCGAGCAGCCCGGCGCGGTCGAGTTCGCCGAGGATGCCGACGATGCCGCCGGCGCGGTGCACGTCTTCAATGTGATAGTCCTGGGTCGCGGGCGCTACCTTGCACAGGCAGGGAACCTTGCGCGAGATGCGGTCGATGTCGGCCATGGTGAAATCCACGCCCGCTTCCTGTGCCGCGGCCAGCAGGTGCAGCACGGTGTTGGTCGAGCCGCCCATCGAGACGTCGAGCGCCATCGCGTTCTCGAAGGCCGTCTTGGTGGCGATGTTGCGCGGCAGGACGGACGCATCCTCCTGCTCGTAGTAGCGCCGTGCCAGCTCGACCACCAGGCGGCCTGCGCGCAGGAACAGCTGCTTGCGGTCGGCATGGGTGGCGACGACGGTGCCGTTGCCGGGCAGGGACAGGCCCAGCGCTTCGGTCAGGCAGTTCATCGAATTGGCGGTGAACATGCCGGAGCAGGAACCGCAGGTCGGGCACGCGGAACGCTCGATGTTGGCGACCTGTTCATCCGAGACGCTCGGATCGCCGGCCTGAATCATCGCGTCGATCAGGTCGACCTTGATGATCTTTTGCGTGCCTTCCTGCTTGCCGTGCAGCGCCTCGATCACCTTGCCGGCTTCCATCGGGCCGCCGGAAACGAACACGACCGGGATGTTCAGGCGCATCGCGGCCATCAGCATGCCGGGTGTGATCTTGTCGCAGTTGGAGATGCAGACCATCGCATCGGCGCAGTGGGCGTTCACCATGTACTCCACCGAGTCGGCGATCAGTTCGCGCGACGGCAGCGAATACAGCATGCCGCCATGACCCATCGCGATACCGTCGTCCACCGCGATGGTGTTGAATTCCTTGGCGACGCCGCCGGCCGCTTCGATTTCGCGCGCCACCATCTGGCCGAGGTCTTTCAGGTGCACGTGGCCGGGCACGAACTGGGTGAAGGAATTGACGACGGCAATGATCGGCTTGCCGAAATCGCCATCCTTCATGCCGGTCGCGCGCCAGAGGGCGCGGGCGCCGGCCATGTTGCGGCCGTGGGTCGTGGTGCGGGAGCGGTATTGGGGCATCTCAGGTCTCCAGGATGATCTGTTCGGTCGCCCGGTTCCCAAGGGAAGCGGGGAAAGACGGCTAGTGTCCCTTGCCCTTAGCTACGTGTCAAATATATGATTCCTTACGAATTAATATGGAACGCGTATGAATATCGAGCTTCGGCAATTGCGCTATTTCGTGGCGGTGGCGGAGGAACGGCATTTCGGCCGGGCCGCGGCGCGCCTGCACATGACCCAGCCGCCGCTCTCGCAAACCATCCAGTCCCTGGAAGCCGCCCTCGGCACACCGCTGTTTGAGCGGACCAAGCGTAGCGTCAGCCTCACGCCCGCCGGCGCCGCGCTGCTGCCCGAGGCCCGCCGCATCCTGCAGCAGGCGGCCGCCCTGCCCGATCTGGCGCGCCGGGCGGCTTCGGGCGAATCCGGCCTGCTGTCGCTCTCCTTCGTCTCCACCGCCGACTACAGCGTGCTCCCCCCTTTGCTGCGGGAATTCCGCGAGCGCTATCCGCAAGTACAGATCGACCTGCGCGAGGCCACCACGGACGTGCAGCTGGAAGACCTGATGCAAGGCCGCATCGATGCCGGCCTGCTGATCCCGCCCCTGCACGACAAGGCCCGCGCCGAACTGGACTACATGACGGTGCTCTCCGAGCCCCTCGTCCTCGCCGCGCCGCAGGGTCTCAAAGGCTTGCGCGGCAAGAACAGCGTGGCGCTCAAGTCAGTGGCCGAGATGCCCCTGATCATTTTCCCGCGCCGGATCGCACCGGCCTTCCATGACGCCATCGTCGGCTGCTTCCGCGACGCAGGATTGACGCCCCGCATCGGGCAGGAAGCGATACAGATGCAGACTATTGTTGGCCTCGTGTCCGCGGGCATGGGCATTGCGCTTGTGCCACAATCCGTGTCTAACCTGCAACGCCCGGGCGTGGAGTACCGTGCGCTGTCGGACCGGACGGCCCTGTTCGAAACCGGCCTGGCATGGCGGCGCGACAATGCGTCCCCGGTGTTGCATACCTTTCTCGAACTATTGCGAAAGAAACGATAGATGCTGATTCACCCCCTTCCCGATCCCGTCGCCTTTTCGCTCGGCCCCGTGTCCGTGCACTGGTACGGGCTGATGTACCTGGCCGCCTTCGCGCAGTTCCTCATCCTCGGCCGGGTGCGCGTCCGGCAGGCGCACAACACCGCCGCCGGTTGGAAGGTCGAAGACCTGGACGACATGCTGTTCTACGGCGTGCTCGGGGTCGTGCTTGGCGGCCGGCTGGGCGAGGTGCTGTTCTACAACCCTGCGTATTACTTCTCGCATCCGCTGGAAATCCTCGCGATCTGGAAGGGCGGCATGTCCTTCCACGGCGGCTTCCTCGGCGTGATGATCGCGATGGCGCTGTGGGCGCGCAAGAAGGGCCGCGGCCTGTGGCAAGTGCTGGACTTCATCGCGCCGCTCGTGCCGCTCGGCTACGCGGCGGGCCGCATCGGCAATTTCATCAATGCCGAGCTGCCGGGCCGGGTTGCCGACCCTTCCCTGCCCTGGGCCATGATCTGGCCGAACGTGGACAGCCTGCCGCGCCATCCCTCGCCCTTCTACCAGGCGCTGGTCGACGGCGTGCTGCTGTTCATCGTACTCTGGCTGTACGCGCGCCATCCGAGGCCGGTGATGGCGGTGAGCGGCGTCTTCGCGCTCGGCTATGGCTGCGCCCGCTTCTTTACCGAATACTTCCGCACGCCGGATTACGTCGTGCCGCTCGGCGGATGGAGCATTTCGGCGGGACAGATGCTGTCCCTGCCCATGGTTGCCCTCGGCATCGTGCTGTTGCTGCTGGCATATAAACGAAGGAGTCCGTAGGTCGTTCTGCAAGACAACATCAAGGAGACATCGTCATGAAAGTCGCACGCGTGTTGCTGTTTGTCGCAGGTCTGTTTCTGTCCCTCGCCGCCGGCGCCCAGGCATGGCCCAACCGGCCGGTTACCTTCATCGTCCCCTTCCCCGCTGGCGGCGGCACCGATGCATTTGCCCGCCCGCTGGCGGCCCAGCTCACCAAACAGCTGGGCAAACAAGTCATCATCGACAACCGCGGCGGTGCCGGCGGCACGCTCGGCGCCGGCATCGCGGCGAAATCCGCGCCCGACGGCTACACCTTCTTCATCGGCGGCGCGCACCACGCGATCGCGCCGTCGATCTATCCCAAGCTCGACTACGACATCCAGAAGGATTTCGTCCCGGTGGCATTGATCGCGACGCCGCCGCAGGTCATCGTCGTCAATCCGCAGAAGGTGCCGGTCAATGACCTCAAGTCCTTCCTCGATTACGTTCGGAAGAACCCCGGCAAGCTGAACTATGGCTCCGCCGGCAACGGCACCTCGCACCATCTTGCCGGCGAACTGTTCAAGATCCAGACCAAGACCTTCATCCTGCACATCCCCTACCGCGGCGCCGGCCCTGCGCTGCAAGACCTGATCGCCGGCCAGGTCGACATGATGTTCGACGGCCTCGGCTCGTCGGCAGCACATTTGAAAGGCGGCCGCATCAAGGCCCTCGCCGTCGCCGCGCCGTCCCGCGCGCCGGGTTTCCCGGACATCCCGACAGCGGCGGAAGCGGGCGTGCCGGGCTACGAAGTGTCGACCTGGTACGGCATGTGGGCGCCGAAGGGCACGCCGCCGGAAATCGTCGAGCGCATGGCCGCGGAAGTGCAGAAGGCACTTGCCACGCCGGAAGTCAGGAACATCTGGCACAGCATCGGTTCTGAGACGCCCAATGTGGTGCAGGCCCAGTTCGGCACGATGGTGAACTCCGAGATCGCGCGCTGGGCGGAGGTCGTCAAGAAAGCCAATGTGAAACTCGAATGAACAGCATGGAAAAAATCCGCGTCAGCAAGGACGGCGTCATCGCCACGGTGACGCTCTCGAATCCCGGCAAGCTCAATGCGATCGATATTTCGATGTGGCATGGGTTGGCGGACACGTTTCGCCAATTGTCCTCGGATGACGCCCTGCGCTGCGTGATCGTGACGGGTGCGGGCGGCAACTTCGCCGCCGGTGCCGACATCGAGGAATTCACCTCGGTCCGCAGCAACTATGAACAGGGCTACGCCTACCACACGAAAAGCATTGCGGAGGCCCTCGACGCCATCGCCGCATGCATTCATCCGACGGTCGCCGCGATCGAAGGCGTGTGCGTCGGCGGCGGGCTGGAAATCGCTTCCTGCTGCGACCTGCGGATCGCCGCTCCGGATTCGCGCTTCGGCATTCCCATCAACCGGCTCGGCTTTCCGCTCGCGCCCGGCGAGCTGCAGGGATTGCTGCAACTGGTCGGCAAGGCCACCGCGCTCGAAATCCTGCTTGAGGGCCGCGTGTTCGGCGCAGCGGAGGCGAAGGAGAAAGGACTCCTCCACCGTATCGTGGACCACGTGCAGGACGACGCAAGGCGGGCGGCAGAGCGTATCGCGCAAGGCGCGCCGCTCGCCGCTCGCATGAACAAGCAGCTTGCGCGCCGGTTGTCGCCGCCGGTTCCGCCGCTGAGCGACGAAGAGTTGCGCGCAGCGTTTTCCTTCTTCCATTCCGACGACTACCGGGAAGGCGTGCGCGCCTTCCTCGAAAAAAGGACTCCCGATTTCAAAGGCAAATAACCCTCATTCCCATGAACGCCAACCTCTACGCACTATTCGAATCCCGCTTCCCCACGGACCGCACCGCCTGCTGCATCGAAACCCACGACGGGCTCTACTATTCCTGGAACGACCTGGACCGGGCCACCGCCAAGATCGCCAACCTGCTGGCCGGCCTCGGCCTGCCGAAGGACGCACGCGTCGCGGTGCAGGTGGAAAAATCGCCCGAGGCGCTCATGCTGTACCTGGCGACCATCCGCGCCGGCTACGTGTACCTGCCGCTGAATACGGCCTATCGCGCCGCCGAGATCGAATACTTCATCGAGAACGCGGAACCGTCGGTCGTGGTGTGCTCGCCGCAGAACTTCGGCTGGGTATCGCAGATCGCGTTCAAGTGCGGCACGAAGCATGTGTTCACGCTCGGCGACGACCGCCAGGGTTCGCTGCTGGGACGCGCAGCACTGCAATCCAACAGTTTCGATACGGTGGAGAAGCAGCCGGGCGACCTCGCGGCCATCCTCTATACCTCGGGCACCACCGGCCGCAGCAAGGGCGCGATGCTCACGCATGAAAACCTGTCGTCGAATGCGAAGGTGCTGCAGGAATACTGGCGCTGGCAGGCGGGCGACGTACTGCTGCATGCGCTGCCGCTGTTCCATGTACATGGCCTGTTCGTCGCCTCGCACGGCGCGCTCCTGAATGGCAGCAAGATGATCTTCCTGCCGAAGTTCGATGCACAGGAAGTCATGCGCCACCTGCCGCGCTCCACCGTATTCATGGGCGTGCCCACCTATTACGTGCGCCTGCTGGGTGAGGAAGCGTTCGGCAAGGATTCGTGCGCCAACGTGCGCCTGTTCGTCTCCGGGTCCGCACCGCTGCTGATGGAAACCTTCAATGAATTCGCGCGCCGCACCGGCCACACCATCCTCGAACGCTACGGCATGAGCGAGACCACCATGCTGGTGTCGAATCCCTATGAAGGCAAGCGCGTCGGCGGCACGGTTGGCCTGCCCCTGCCCGGTGTTTCGGTGCGTGTGGTGAAAGGCGACGGCACGCCGTGCGAAGCCGGCGAAGTGGGCGATATCCAGGTCAAGGGCCCGAACGTGTTCCAGGGGTACTGGCGCATGCCGGAGAAAACGGCGGAGGAATTCACCGCGGACGGCTACTTCAAGACCGGCGACGTAGGCAAATTCGACGAGGACGGCTACCTGTCCATCGTCGGCCGCAGCAAGGACCTGATCATCTCCGGCGGCTACAACGTCTATCCGAAGGAGATCGAATCCTTCATCGATGAAATGGACGGCGTGGTGGAATCGGCGGTGGTGGGCGTGCCGCATCCGGATTTCGGCGAGGCGGTCACCGCGGTGATCGTAGCGAAACCCGGCGCATCGCTTTCCGAGTCGGAAGTGATCGGCTCGCTGAAATCGAAGATCGCCAACTTCAAGGTGCCAAAACGCGTGTTCTTCGTCCCGGAACTGCCGCGCAACACGATGGGCAAGGTCCAGAAGAACCTGCTGCGCGATCAGTACAAGAATGCGTGACCGGTTACCGGACAGCCTTGTACAGCATGTAGGCCGCGAGGGTGAACAGCACCAGCGCGAACACCTTCTTCAGTGATTTCACCGGCAGGCTGTGCGCCGTCTTCGCTCCGAGCGGCGCCGTCATCACGCTTGCAATCGAAATCACCAGCAGGGCCGGCAGGTAGATGAAGCCCAGCGAGCCGGACGGCAGGCCCTGCTGATGGATTCCCTGGTAAATGTTGGACAAGGTTCCCGCCAGCGCAATCGGGAAACCGAGCGCCGCGCTGGTGGCCACCGCATTGTGGATCTTCACGTTACACCAGGTCATGAAGGGAACGGACACAAAACCGCCGCCCGCCCCGACCAGCCCCGCCAGCGTGCCGATCACGCCGCCGGCGCCGAACATGCCGGGCGTGCCGGGCAAGTCGCGCGATGCCGCTGGCTTCTTGTCGAGAATCATCTGCACCGCGGAGAAGGTGACGAACACCGCGAATGCCAACGCCAGGCCGGAGGAATTCAGCTGCGCACCGATCCACGGGCCTATCCACGATCCGACGAGAATGCCCGGCGCAAGCAGCTTGACGATATCCCAGCGCACCGCGCCGCGTGCATGATGCGCGCGCACGGAAGAGATCGATGTGAACATGATGGTCGCCAGCGAGGTGGCGATGGCCATGTGGACGATATGCTCCTTCGGGAAATCCTTCGCCGTCAGGATCATGGTCATGAACGGCACGAGCAGCATGCCGCCGCCGATGCCAAGCAGGCCCGCGGCGAATCCGACCGCGGCGCCCAACGCCAGCAGCCCCACGATCAGGGAAATATCCATCCTGTGTTTCCGTTTGTTATTTGATGTGCCGGATGATACACCGCCATTCGGACGGCGATACCGGGGTGATGGAAAGGCGGTTGCCCTTCTTCAGGATCTGCATGTCCTCCAGCTCTGGCATGGCACGCAGTTCAGGCAGTGTAATGAGCCGCGTCTTCTGCTTGGCGCGCACGTCGACCAGCATCCAGCGCGGATTTTCGCGCGTGGACTTGGGATCGTAATACTTGCTCTTCGGATCGAACTGGGTCTCGTCGGGATACGCCGTGCTGGCCACTTCGGCGATGCCCGCAATCCCCGGCTCTGCACAACTGGAATGGTAGAACAGCACGCCGTCGCCGACGCGCATCCCATCGCGCATGAAATTGCGCGCCTGGTAATTGCGCACGCCGAACCATGCGACGGTGCTGGCGGGTGCGGCCAGCGCATCGTCGATACTTACTTCGTCCGGCTCCGATTTCATCAACCAGTACTGCATCGCAGCTCCACAAATATCGCGCGCATAAAAAAGCGGCTGCACGAGTGCAGCCGCTTCTGGTATTAGTCCCGCCTGTGCCGTCTTTGCCGGCATCCCGAACCGTGCGGTTCAAGGTGGTCACAGTTAGTCCAATTTCGGGTTCATCGGACTAGCGACGAAGCACGCCCATCGAACAAATTTCCGCGACCTGTGCCAATACATTGGTTCAAGGAATATATGGCAATCGCGAACACGGCAGGAGGCTTTAGAGTATCGCCAATCGCACGTGATGTCAAAGACTTTGCGGAAAATCTCCCCGCGCTCTTGTTGATCTAGAAAAGGTTTTCCTGAGGCGCAAGCGCGGCATCGAGCACGCTGTGCATGGCGGCGATCTGCTGCTTCACATCGGCCAGCGTCATGTTCGCAAACGGGCCGTCAGAGGACTTCGACGCAAGCAGTTCCGCAGCGATGCCGAGCGCGGCCATCACCGCGATGCGGTCGGTGCCCTTGACCTTGCCGGCATCGCGAATATTGCACATGCGGTCGTCCAGGTACTGCACTGCCTGCTTCAGCGTTTCCTCTTCACCTTCCTTGCAGGCGAGCCGGTACGGCTGGCCCATGATGGTCACGTCGAGCTGGATCATGCGGCCTCCTCACCCTGCTCATCGGCGGCGGGGATCTTTTCCAGCAGAGCAGAAACGCGTGTGTAAGCTTCCTCGATACGCTTTGCAAGGTCCGCGTTCTCGGCGGTCAGGGTAGCCAGCGTCAACCGCAAGTCCGCGTTTTCCCGGCGCAGCGATTGCGCCAGCTCGGCGAGCTTGACGATTTTTTCGGAAAGTTGATGAAAATCGGAAATCATGGCGTCACTATAGTAGGGCAATCGAATTTCCGTCAATAGATTCAATCACTTGGGGATGTTTTTTCAAGACAACCCTCACCAAAAAGTCGCACTTTCCCTCCATTTGGAGAATGGCTTTCCTTTGATGTTGGCCACTTGCATCCACCTGCGCGAGTCAATACAATCGTTCGGGATGGGGGCGGTAGCTCAGCTGGGAGAGCGTCGCGTTCGCAATGCGAAGGTCGGGAGTTCGATCCTCCTCCGCTCCACCATCCTCCCCTATCCTCCCATTGCACTGCAAGCGGCGTTCCCGCCGTTACGGTATCACCCCTTCCATCTCAACTGCGGCACCGGAACTTGCCGTACCCCGCAGCAATCCATCGTATGCCTTCCTGCAAGCACGGGGGCAAAATCATTTCTGTATGATAAGAGGCGAGCCATCCTGGCGTTCATTCCTGGAACGTCATCCATTTGGCCCCATGCCGGAGAAAAAATGTTCAACAACCTGAGCATCCAGAAAAAACAATACGCGGGTTTCGGCGCCATCATCGCCATGCTTCTGGCCCTGCTGCTCGCAAGCTATAACAGCTTTTCCAACCTCGTCGACGCAAACCGCCTGGACCGGCAAACCCTGAATGTCCTGCTCGGCAGCCATGCGGTCGAAACAGCGCTGCTCGACATGCAGGCGGAGTACCGGGGTTTTCTCCTGACCGGCAACGAAAGCTTCCTCTCGCGGCTGGACGAGAACGAAAAAGAATTGCAATCGCAACTTCAACAGCTGCGCGGCGGCGCCGCCGAGAGCGCCCAACGGGGACGCCTGGATCGAATCGAGACCCTGATCGGACAATGGCGTACCGAGGTCGTGCATCCGCTGATCGAACGCCGGCGCGAATTGGCCCGGACGCCGACCGGCGTCGATCAGATTTCTCGCGATTCGCGCCTGACGGACGGTTTCAGGCAGGTCAACGCCGTCCACAAGCTGCTGCGGGAATTCAACGATGAAGAGAACCGGCTGCTGACACTGCGGGCCGAAAACGCCGCTTCCTCGGTCCGGAGCATGCTGGCCCTGCTCATCGTCGGCGGCCTGGCGGCCATACTTGCGGCCACGTTGATTTCCTGGTGGCTCGCCCGCGCGGTAGTGCGTCCGGTGGCCAAGCTTACGGCCACGCTGGGCCAGCTCGCGGCCGGCAATCAGTCCGCCCGCGCCGAGGTGCTGAGCGAAGATGAACTCGGCCTGGTCGCCCGCAACGTGAACCTCATGGCGCAGGCCGTGCAGGAAGCGCAGCAACGCGAACAGAAGCAGACCGATGAGCTCAAGGCCAAGGTCGATTCCCTGCTCGAGGTCGTCGTCAAGGCGACCGCGGGCGACCTGACCGGCAGGATCACCGTCACCGGCAACGATGCGATCGGCCGGCTCGGCGACGGGCTCTCGACCATGTTCGGCAACCTGCGTGCCCTCCTCAACCGCGTGCAAAAAGCCGGCATCCAGGTCGCTACGTCGACCACGGAAATCGCGGCATCGGCCCGCCAGCAGGAAGCCACCGGCGTCGAGCAGGCGCAGACCAGTATCGAGGTCCTGAGCACGACGAAGGAAATCTCGGCCAATACCTCGCAATTGCTCAAGGCCATGGAGGACGTGACCCGCGTCGCGGAATACACCACCTCGGCAACCACGGAAGCACAGACCAACCTCAAGCGCATGGATACGACGATGCAGCGCATGGTGACGGCAACCGATGCGATCAATGCCAAGCTATCCGCCTTGTCCGAGAAGGCCAGCAACATCAACAACGTCCTGACGACGATCACCAAGGTCGCGGACCAGACCAATATCCTGTCGCTGAACGCGGCGATCGAGGCGGAAAAGGCCGGCGAGGCGGGACGCGGCTTCTCGGTGGTGGCAACTGAAATCCGCCGGCTGGCCGACCAGACCTCGGTCGCTACCTGGGACATCGAGCAGATGCTCAAGGAAATGCAGTCCGCCGTATCGGCGAGCGTGATGGGTATGGACAAGTTCTCCGACGAGATCCGCCGCAGCGTGGGCGAAGTCAGCCTGGTGAGCGAGCAGCTGACCGGCGTGATCGACCAGGTGCGCAACCTGACGCCCCGCTTCGACATGGTTCTGGAAGGCATGCAGTCGCAAGCAGTCGGCGCGTCGCAGATCAGCGAGACCATGACCCAGCTGAATGAAGCGACCCAGCAGGCGGTCGACGCCCTCAAGGCCACCAGCGAGGCCGTGCAGCAGCTTCAGTATGCGGCGCAGGACCTGCAGGCCGGCGTCTCCAATTTTGCGGTAACCATGTAGCCATGCAGTTCCTGGTGTTCCATCTCGGGAAGGATCGATACGGCCTGCCCACCGGGCAAGTCGTCCGCGTGCTGCCGCTGATGGAACTCAAGCAGGTCCCCGGCGTGCCCGGCTATGTGGCCGGCATGATGAATTTCCATGGCAAGCCGATCCCGGTCATCGACCTCTGCGCCCGCGCATCGGGCCAGCCCTGCGCGGCACACTTCGACACCCGCATCCTCCTCGTCGACTATCGCACCGGTGGCGCGTCCCACTTGCTCGGGCTCGTCGCGGAGCGTGTCGCCGGCATCGAGCACATCGACGAACCGGCGTTCGTCGAAGCCGGCATTGCGCGGGACACGGCACCTTACCTGGGCAAGGTAACGTCGCGGAACGGCCTCATCCTGCAGCTGATCGACATCGACCAGCTCCTCGG
>NZ_DASRXF010000212.1:0-12016 GCF_035654295.1 Noviherbaspirillum sp.
CAGGGACCTGCGGATTAACAGTCCGTCGCTCTACCGACTGAGCTATCGGGGAAGAGAGGCGAGATTGTATTAGCCTGTCGCCAAAATGTCCAGCGTCGCGGAGAAAGAGACGCAACCGGCCTCCTTCGGCACCAATCCCAATTCCAGTGTAGGCCGGCCCAGCCGAAAAGCGAAGCCCGAAGATGGATGCCCTGCGCCCGTTTCCCTTTTGCAGTATTGACGCCTAGATACGGGCCGCCGCTGTGCGTCAGCCGTACGGCACGTGCCGGTTCTCCACGATGACTTCGGCCGGGCTGAGGTATCCTTCGACCGGATCGACCGAGCCTTTCCTGGCGTCGCCATGATGCGACCGGGCGAGTTCAGGCGCGAGCGATTCGAGCAGGTCGAGCGGGATCGATTCCGCGCAGGCGTCCACCACCTCGTAGGCATCGTCGGGAATGCGGCCGTTTGCGCGTGCTTCCTCGGCCAGCATGCCGAAGCGGTTGCGCGCCAGCTCCATGAGGATGGCCCGCATCCGCGCGGACGATGGATTGGACAGGGCCGCTTCGGCAAGGCCGGCGTGGTCGATGACGGGAACGGGCGCGACGCCGGTGCCGGCACGCGACGACAGCTTGAACGGGTCGAACCCGGATGCCACCAGGCTGGCCAGGAAGCGTTCGTGCAGCTCGGTGTGCTGTACCCCGTCCAGGGCGAGCGCATGGAAGGAGGGGCCGGCGCCTTCGTTGTAGGCCTGCGCGCCGTCACGGGCCAACGCCTCCAGCCTTGCCCAGTCGAAGTTTTCCGGTTGGGCTTCCCATGCTTCCTGCAGGTCGGAGAATTCGCCGATGAGGCGGTTCACTGCATCCGGGTCGTCGCTGCGCATCGCTCCCTCCAAATCCTGTTTGGGCGCGCCTCGGGCGAAATCGTTCACACCGCTCACGCCGGGGGCGGGTAGGGGACGGTGCGCTCCTGCTCGTTGGCATCGTTGCGGGCTACGATGGCGCGCGCGGGTTCGGTGTCGCTCAGGTTGATTGCCTCGTGCGGGACGCCGGGAGGGATGAAGAGGAACTCGCCCGCTTCACTGACCACAGACCGGTCCAGGCCTTCGCCGTAGCGTGTTTCCACGCGGCCCTGCAGCACGTAGATCGCGGTTTCATATCCCTCGTGGAGATGCGGATTCGCACGGGCGCCGGGAGGAATCACGACAAGGTGCATCGAGAGTCCCCGCGCCCCGACGGTGCCGGCCGACACGCCGATAAAGTAGGGCAGGCGCTGAAGCGTGCTGATTTCCTTGCCGGGCCGCACTGCCGCAACTTGCTGAGCGTGCCGAGCGTTGTTTGCGTCGGACATGGGACTCCTCCTTCAAGAGACTTGCAGGGATCTTGCGCCAGTATAGGCCGGCCTGCCGAAGAAATTTGCATGTGCTACTATCCACGGTCCCTGTCACAAGGGCCATCGTGCAATCAAAGACGCCATGCTCGAGCTGTACAGCGACTCCTCCATCGATCTTCTCCTCGACCCCGACACCCGTATCCTCCACGCGAACTGGAAGGGATACCAGAGCATGAACACAGGCGTGCAGGGGTGCGCGCATCTGCATGAGCAGATGGTCCGGCACCAGGTCTTTTACATCCTGAACGACAACACCGAAACGCGCGGCCTGTGGATGGGCGCAGCGGAATGGGCTGCCCGGGAGTGGTTCCCGCAGATGAAGGCTTCCGGCATGAAGCGCTTCGCCTGGGTATACAGCCCGGCAAAGTTTTCGCAGATTTCGGCCGATACCGCGATTGCGCTGATCGATACCGAGGACTTCGGCGTCCGCGTGTTCCACGACAGGCCCGCCGCGCTGGCCTGGCTGCACGAGGCCGCCTGAGCCGTCGAACCCGCGCCTCTCGTCGCGTTCTAAGCTCCTGAACAGTTCAGGAGGCCTCATGAAATCCCGTCTTCTTCCGCTGCTGGCATTGGCATGCCTCGCCGGCTGCGCCTCGGCGCCGAATGGAAACAGCACCACTGCGGCGAACGATCCCAACAGCGTCTACAACGACCCGACATATCCGGGCCGCGGCGTCCATATCGGCGTCGGCGCCGGCTCATGGGGTGGCCGCAGCGGTGGCGGCGTCGGCATCGGCTTGGGCTTCTGAGAACGGTCATGCGCAACCTTTTGCTAGGGACCGCGGCAGCTGCCTGTCTTTGTTCGTGCATGATCGGCGCCGAAGGCGTGCGGATCAGCCCACCTCCGCCCGCGGTGCAGGGGTCGAACGACGCACAGGGTTCGCCGATCCAGGTGCCCGGCGCCGGCATGGGTGTCGGGGCTGGCAATCCGGCAGCGCCCGGGCCGAGCGGGGTGGGGCCGGCCCCGCCGCGTTAGCGGCAGCTCAGTGATCGCATTGGCACGTCTGCTGTCATTCCGGCCACGATGCGGGTGGCGGATGCGCTTTTTCCGCCGTTCCGTTGAACTAGGGAAACATAATGTGGTCTAGGTCGATCTGTGCAGTAACGAAGGTCGAACATGCCCCAAAGTGCCACCCCGGAGCGCATTGCCATTCTTGTACTGGTCCTGGCGGCGACAGTCGTTGCCGCGTGCGAGCGCAGGAACAAGCATGAGAATGAAACCAAGGAAAATTCCGCTCTCCCGCGTGCGGGCGGCCGGCTGCCCGCAGTGGTTCCGGCCCTCGGCATCCGCGGTTGAGCCGCTGGCGGCGTGCGGGATGCAGTCGCGCTGTTGTTTTTTGCGGACGCGCAAATGCGATTGTGCTTGCTGTCACATTCTCGTAAGAGGACGCTTCCTATAATTTCTGTAACTGGATGTTTCCAGGGATAGGAGGAGCGGAAATGGGAAGGTCATTGCACAACAGGATTCGTTTGAAGGGAAGGCGCCTCGCGCTTCTGGATGCGGGGCGGCTGCGTTCGGTGGCGGTGAAGGCGTCCGCATCGATCAGCTCGCTCATCCTCGCGGTCAAATCGTTCAAGCAAGGCTAGTCGCGTCCCCTGTCCGTTGACGCTCCCGCCCGCGGGGTGGGAGCACAGCGCTGCTCCGCGCTACTGCTTTTCCTGCGCCGCTGCGTCCGGTTTCTTCGGCGCCTTGGCTGCCTTGGCCGTCTTGGCCGTCTTTGGGGCGCACACCACCTTCACCAGCAATTCCTCGATCGAATCGGGCACGGCCTCGGCCAACTCGGCATTCTTCCTTGCCGTCGCCACCACCGTTCCATAGCCGAAGCGCTCGGCGTAATACGCGATGTCCGCCGTTGCGGTGCGCACGCCCTTGCAGTCGACAAGCACCCGGTCGCGGGTCGAGAGATAGGCTTTCTCCTTGTCGATATAGCCGGCCGCGGGCAGCTCGTGATGCGTCCAGACCGAGAGCATGCCCTTCTCGGCCTTGCGGATATCCTGGTGGACGAATACGGCGGATTCGTGGGTCTTTCCCAGGCCGCGCCAGTTCGGGGCCAGTTCACGCTGGCCGCGTTCGTAGAGGGAATCGAGAGTCTTGTCGTCCCGCGGCTGGGCAAATGCCTGTGAATACGGTGAGGCCGCCGCGATGGACAGAGCGATGCAGCGCGCCAGTAAGCTGTTCATTGAGCCAACTCCCCCGATGTTATTGTTTTCCGCCAATCATGGAATAGTAGCGGCTTCAGGGGGACATTTCCATTGCCTTGAACACTGCGGGGAGAAGCGGGACGCCGGTGCGTCTGAGGGAGGCGGGGCGCGCCGTGCATTTTTTCGCACTGCACACGCCCGGGATGAGGTAGTATCTGGTATCCCCAAGCCCTACAAGGGACTTTCACTAGCCGGCCACGAGCCGGTTTTTTATCGCCTATTCAAAACGCTTCACGCTGGAGGGATTGCGGCCGAGCCAAGGGCGCGATGGCAGGCACAGATCGCGCGCTTCGATCGACTCGTCCGACGCCAGGTACATGCTCGCCCAGATGTTGATCGCGCGTGAAATGTCTTCCCGGGTCAGCTTGTCCTCGCGCTGTTCGCGCTTGGCCGCGCTGCGGGGGCGCACCACCACGTTCAGGTTGAACTGGTCCTTGCTGACGGGCGGCACGCGCTTGCTCAACGGCCGCGAATGTGATTTTTCCATGATCGCCTCACAGGTCACTGCATCGCAAAATTCAGTATAAATCTCGATCTCCGGCTCGTATCACGGGGTGCCGCGTTTTAGAGTTTTTCTTCTGCTCGTGTCGGTAAATCGACACACAATTTCCTGTCGTCACACCCCTCTCTCCACGCTCGCGAATTCGACTCTGCGTCATGCAACTGCAAGGCATTCCATCCGTTACTTCACGCGCGCTGCTTCCGCTTCCCGGTGATAGTGTGTTTCAAGCCACACGCAAATGCGCTGGAGTTAACAGTTCTCAAGAAGCGATTTTTCGAAGCAATAGAAGATGAGCTTCAACCGGGCAAGCGAGGCATAACGCGCCGCCTCTCCGGCATGCGTATCTATGCATTGGAATGGCGGCGTGCGGTCCAGGTTCCGGGCGGCAGAGAAAAACTACGCAGCACCTCAATCCTTATGCAAGAAGCGTCATTGCGACAGACATGAAAGGTTCGGGATGGAAAAGATCATCGAGAAAAATAAACGAGGGATGGGACAGAACGACATCGATTTGAAGGGCTTGAGCATCAAGCCGCTGTGCGCTGCGCTCATGGCAGCCGCGGTGCTCACCGCCTGCGGCGGCGGCGGTGGAGGGTCGTCGGCAGCGCCGGCGACTGATACGTCGACACCGCCCACAGGCACGCCCCCCTCCACAGGTACACCTCCCTCCACCGGCACACCGCCCTCCACAGGCACACCTCCGTCCACCGGCACGCCGCCCGCCACTGGAGGCGGAACGACCCCGCCGGGCAACGTGGGCTCCACGACGATGGCGTGCGCCGACGGTGCAGGGTTCCAGTGCAGCGGCGGCGGGATCATCAGGACCGATAACGGCGTCGGCATGTCGGCTTCCGGCGTCCAGGTATATGGCAAGTCGACAAGCGACCTTGCCGCGAACAATACGATGAAGACCGGTGCCACCGGCTTTGCGCTCGAGGATGGCAACGGTGTCGCCGAGGTGCGCGTGGCAAAGGACGCGAGCGGCAACGTCGGCACGGCAGCGGTTCTGTTGAGTAATCTCGGCCTGCGCTGGGATGGCACGACCGAGCGCCCGCCGATTATCGAAACCTTCCGTACGACCCAGGGCCGGACCCAACTGAATTCCTCGGGCGCGCTTGTCTTCAGCGCGCTGCCCGATCCGTCAAACCTGAGCTTCTACGACTACGCCACACGGGGCGCCGGCGGGACGCAGGCGAATTACGCGAACAATGCTTATTTCCCGCGCACCGGCAATCCTCCGCGCTGCGAGGCTGATGTCACGGACTGCCGCACGACCGAGTCGGACGGCTTGCAGAACCAGCTCGGCGACTGGCGCAGCGGCGGCACGGCGCCCGACCAGGTTAGCGCAGCGCGCCTGCACGAGGATGGGGATGTCCATGCAGGCAACGGCCAGCCAGGTCCGAACGGCGCGGTGACCATCCTTCCCGGCGGCACCGGCGTTGGCGTTCCCTTCCCGGGATCGAAGGGGTATCGCGGCTTGACGAACCTGGGCTTTCAGTACGCGAACCTCGCCGGCTGGGTAACGCAGGACACGGTCCTGATCGAGGAATGGGCCAACCAGGGTAATGAACACAACAAGAACCGCCGCGGCGTCGTTGCCTACGGGGACGTCACGGCGCCGGCCTCCGTGCCGACGACCGGCACGGCGACGTACAGCGGCACGGCCTGGGGCTGGTACGGCAATGGCACGCTGACCGATCCGTCGGTATTCCGCGGGTCGGCCACCATGACGGTCAACTTCGCCACCCGGCAGGTGACGGTCACCGTGCAGAATACGAGGACCGACGACGCGGCCGGGGCAGTAGTGCCCGCCACTTTCACCGCAACGACAACGCTGGGTGCGGCGGGCTCCAATGTCTCCAACTACCTGACGGGCACGGCAGGCAATGGCAGCTTGAGCGGCGGTGTGGGCGGGCGCCTGTTCGGCCCGGTGGTCTCGACCGGCACCAGCGGTTCGGGACCTGCTGAAATCGCCGGCGCGTACCGCATGTCGGCCGCCGGTGGCGCGGCGGTCATTGGCGGGTTCATCGGACGCAAGCAGTAAGGCACTAACGATGGCTGCCGCTTCGCCGGCAGCCATCGCAGATCCTATTTCTTTACGCAGCTGAGGAATACGTAGCTGCTTGTCAGCAGGGCAAGCACCACGCAGGAAAATGCGAATCCGATGCCGGCGCTCATGCAGAGCAGGGTGACGGTGAGATGGTTCGCGCTTTCGGTAGCGGTACTGGCCATCATGCCGGAAAACAGGCGCATGATCTGGAACATGCAGGCCGCGATGCCGACCCACTTCCCTACATAGAACGGCAGTATCTTGCGCTGAGAGCGGTTATGCCTGTAGTTGGCGATGCGCTGTTCGACTGTTCCCCTGCCGGCATCGCGGAAGCGCCAGAACGGGATGGCGAGGCGCCAGATGTATTGCAGTTTGAGGGCAAGCCTTTGCCCCAGCGGGCGATCGTTGCATTTCATTCGCCGGTACCTCCTCCTGCTTAGTCACACAGGGATAACGCGCGTTCAATATTGCAGCGGGAACAGTCGCGCGGAGGAGGGCGGCGCTCAAGGCGTCTGGTCGATGTCCTCGAGCTGCAAGAGCACGTTGATGCAGGCACCGGCGACAAGGCCGGCGGTGATGAGTCCTGCAAGCGAAATCAGGGCGTACAGCATGCTTGTCTCCTGGTGCGGTATCGTTTCTTCGATTACACCATTCAGAGAGCGCGCGGAAGTTGCGATCCGTCAGGCAATTTCCCCGCGTGCGCTGTGTTTGCGCAAAGGGTGCGCGATCAGGTTTTCCTGAACAGCTTGCGCGAGTACCTGTCCAGCAGCGAGCGCAACTTGTGCGCGGCGCGCTGGAGCGACATCTCGTAGCGCAGGTAGTAATAGCTGATGGAGTGCCGGCGGCGGGAGCGCCGCGACGACCTGCGCACCGGCGCATGCGTGACGCTGCATTCCCTGAACCCGTGCTCGCCCAGGCGGCTGGACGACGTTTCGTTGCGCGATATCCACTCGTCGTGTTCGCGGCGCTTGGCAGGATCGGACAGTACAGCGTAGGCGCTGTTGATGATCTGGATGATGCGGATCGCCTCCGCGCTGTTGCCGTGGCGGTCGGGATGGTATTTCTGCGACAAGGTCTTGTAGGCGGCTCGGATCACTTCAGGCGGCGCGTCGCGAGCGACCTTGAGGTTGTCGTAGTGCGTGTGAATCCGTGGCATGCCGACGGCTCGATAGAGGTTTGTCTGATAGATTCGTCGTGCAGCGTGTCGTTCACGCAGCATGACCTCGATGCAATGGTAGCCGCTTGGATGCGCGACTCATTGCACTATATCAATTCGGGGTGAAGTCGCGTCGGACGACGCGCATACTCCTTCATCCTACAACTTCCCGGATTCGAGCATCGCGGTGCCGGCGCGCCGGGCAAGCTCGATGGCCTCTTCGTAGCTTGCGCAGGGTTCGCCCGCGTGCCGCTTTTCGAGGACGCATTTGAAATCCTGCGACTCGTCGTCGAAGCGAAGGATGGTGATGAACGGATCCCACCGCGCTTTACCGGGCAGTTCATGGGCGATGAGGTGGAGCTGGTACTTGCCGATGGTCTCGATTTGCATTGACTTTCCTTTTCGAACCATCGTAACAGTTGCATTGCGGGCGCTGCTTGAGCGCGATCAGGCGTCCCGTGCGCAGCTGTCCGGCTTGCCGCGGAACAAAGGGCGGCGGAAAAGGTCTAGGGTGTTCGCACACTTCTTCGACGGAAATAAAGAGATGTCATTGCCATCACCCAACCGCGAACTCGCAGCGCTGCGCAAACTCGAGCAGGCAGTCCGTGCCTGCGGCCTTCCTGGCATGATGGTGTCAGGCCAGCCCCAGCTCAATCTTCTTGCACAGGCCCTGCGCGAGGTCTCGCAGGCGCGCACCGAAACGGAAGCTACGCGCGCCGAAGCCCGTTCTTAATCCCCGCTGTTCCACCAGGCGCCCATGAGGCCGCTCAGGTAGGTTGCGCCGCCGATGGTGAGCGAGATGGTGGCGGTGATCGGGGAATCCGCGACGACGGCGATCACGCCCCCTCCAAACAAGACGGCCCCGAGCAGCTGGACGAGCTTGTATTCCAGGTCAGCCGCGCGTGCCGCTTCCGCGCGGCGGGCAGCACCCCCGGTGACGGGGTAGCCGCACTCGGTGCATGTCTCTGCCATTGCAGGCAAGGGGGAGTGGCATTCGGAACAGGAAACCGGGAAATTTTTCTTTTTGCTCCACATGGCGGGAAATCGTGATGCACGCATTCAGTTCGGGATGCGCAATTAAACACTGCGGCGGATCGACGGCCTAGCCATATATATGGGAGAGCCGCCGCTTTTTCCCGCGGTCCTGCACGATTGTGGTGCGGCATATATTTTGCAACGGAAATAGTGCCTCCCGGTGCGGGTTGCCGAAATGCGTATCGCAAGAGTAACAGTGACGGATTCGTTGATTCATCCGGACGTCACAATGCGTGTTCACACTGTGGGGACGAAGGCAAAACATGCGAGGTGGATCATGGACAGGCTGATCACGGATGAAATGCTCGACGCCGCAATGAAAAAGGCAGTGGAAGCCGGCTTGCTTCCCCGCTACGCGTGCCGCGATGACGGGCACGGCTACGCGGAGCTGATCCGCTACGTGATCCAGGCGGCCCTCGACGCGCACGAGGACGCGCACTGGATGCAGGGACTACAGGAACTTGGCGTAGTACAGCGCCGGAAACGACACCGCCTTCCAATAATCAAGCGTGGCTTGAACGAGGTACTCGTTGAATGAAAGCGCGGTCTTCAAGTTGTCGGTGTAGTTGCACATTGGAATCTCCTCCCTGGTGAGCCTGCAATGTAGCAGCCGCTCCCGCAGCGACGTTTGAGAATCGTCAAGCGGCATAGTCATTGCGCGCCGGATGGCGGGCTCTCCACTTCGGCCCGTACGCGCGGCAGGTGGGCAGGGTAAGCCCGCTGGATGAATTCGACGAGCCCCTCCCGCACACGGCACCGCAAGTCCCAGGCCCGTCCGGCATCGCTGGCACTGATCAGGACCCGGACATGCATCGCGCGTTCGTTCGCATCGACCACCTGGGTAATGCACAGCCTTCCATCCCATTCCGGCGCTTCCCGGCAGATGCGTTCGGCTTCGGCGCGCAGCGGTGCGAGCGGCATGGTGTAGTCGACCCAGATGCTGACCGTGCCGAGGATTTCCGATGCCGTCCTTGTCCAGTTCTGGAATGGATTCTCGATGAACCATTGCAGCGGCACGACCAGGCGCCGCTGGTCCCAGATGCGCACGACGACATAGGTGCCCGTGATCTCCTCGACATGCCCCCATTCGTTCTGCACGATGACCACGTCCTGCAGGCGTATGGGCTGCGTCAGCGCGATCTGCATGCCCGCGAGGAGGTTTCCCAGCACCGGTTTTGCCGCAAAGCCGACAACCAGGCCGGCGACTCCGGCCGAGGCGAGCAGGCTGGTACCGACCTGCCGCAGGCCCGGCAGCGTCATGAGTGCCGAACCGCCGCCGATCAGGACGAGCAGGACGATCACGCTGCGAGAGAGTACTCTGGTCTGGGTCTGCACGCGCCGGGCCTGCAAGTTGTCCGGGGCGTCGGCGGGGTTCATGTCGATGATCGTCATCGCAACCGCCCGCACGCATCGCACACCGAGCCAGGTCAGCGCGGTGATCAGGAGCAGGGTGTTCGCATGCCGCATCAGCTCGAGGCCGGGCAGGGATGCCGGCGCATTGCGCAGGATGACCTGGGCAAGGAAAAGGAAGGCCACGACCGCACCGGCGCGGTGTCCGTACTCCACCAGCTTCCGCGAGAATGGCAGGTTCGCGGCCAGGCGCCGCAGGACCGCCGTGCCGAAGCGATGGAAAAGCATCGCGCCCAGCAGGGCGACGAGCAGCTGCAGGAGGGTGGCCGTCCATGGGATGCGGTAGAGGAGGAAGGCCCATGGCATGGCCGCGTAGGACACGGTCTCGAGCCAGTCGGGCATGCGCTCGGTCATGCAGGCGGCAAATGTCGGAAAGGCTCCGTGCGATTCATGGGAGCGGGTTGCGGAAAATGGAGGGATGCAGCCGCTGGGGCCGCACCGCGTCAGGGTTGACGAGCGTCGCCCGCGGGCACGCGCCGGGGCGAGGGTCTTGCGACGGGATTATGGTCCGGCACCGGATCGTCGCCTGGCGCAGGGAGCTTTTCCGGCACGGGATCGTCGGCGGGAACCGGTTCCGGCGGAACCTGGTGCTCATCAGATATCGACATCTCATGCTCCAATTGATGTGGTGATCCTACCTTGCACGCGACCTGCCTGTTTGAGCAATGTCATGCGCGGGCCAGGACAGCCGGCCGCCACCGGGATCAGGAGCAAGAGCGCGACCGCTGCCGCGTGTGTGCACAGCCTTCACTGCTGCGGCGGCGCGCTGCGCCGCAGGCAGTGAGGGAAGACCGTGGACAGCGGGCTCAGGTCGTCGAGCTGGCCGAATTCGACGGCGTCGCCTTCGGCTTGAACTGCTTGTCGCTGATCCTGAACTTGGTGCGGCGGTCGCCCATCAGGTGACGCAGATCGCGGATGCTCAGCTGCGAAACTTCATGCATGCGGATCAGCAGCGAGGCGCCGACCGGCAGGCGGCGATGGCGGATCTTGCTGATTAGCGGCGGCGCGACCTCGAGGGCGCGAGAGAGAGCGGCATCGTTTTTCAGATTCAGCTTTTCGATCAGCGACTCCAGCAAATTGTTGGGGTCATATTGAAACTGTTCTTGAGCGTTCATCTCTTTCATCTCTTTGGCTTCATTCATCTGGCTATTCCCCGTTTCTGGTTCGATCTGGATCTTATTCTGACCAATCATGCGGATGCATTTTTGATAATTCTCAGAGATGCTTATTTCTGTGCCGTCAGACGCGAAAGTGTGTGCTTGCGTTTGATGCAAGCGGGATGCGACACGCGATGCACATCAAAAAAACAACCCGCATGCCTGCACAGCTGGCGATGCGGGTGGCGGTGCGGGTGGCATAGGCGGCGCCGCAAGCGTCGCAGCCTGCGGCGTCAAACGAAGTAAGCGGCGCCGAGCACCAGCGGCGAACCGCTCACGCCGGCGACGACGAGCCGCCGCGCGACGCTATGGATCTGGTCTTCGAATGCGCGATACGTCTCCAGGAAGTCGAGCTGGCCGCCTCGCATGCGGCGCAGGTGCGCAAGCGCGTTCTTCGAAACCAGGCACTCGCGATCGGCAAATCCGACCTCGACGGTGAAGGTCACGCCGTCCTCTCCAACACGCGGTTCCGCAGCGGTTCTGATCATGGGGTGTCTCCGATTTTCGAATGATGAGAAAGATGTGTGTTCTTGATGGTAATGAGTCAACCCGGCAATGTTTTGACGGTTGTCAATTTCGTGAGGGATGGGCGACGCTGTCTTATGCGGCGCCGCGCAAGGCGTACAATGCGTGGATGCAACGCAACCTGGGAGAGAAGCGCGATGTACCTCGATCATCCTAAGATCACTGCCACCAACAGTGGAACCGAGCCCGACCGGATCGAGCGGCTCAACCGCGTATACGGTTATGCCGTAGCCCTTGCCGACGTCGCCGGCGACCGGGATTTCCTGGCCAAGCTGTCGCACCTGCACGACCACAAGGGAACCTTGATCGTGGTCTGGTTCGACGAACCGGACGATGCGCAGAAAGCCTTTTTCGTCTCTGCGTGGAAGAGCAAGGTGGGAGATGAAAGCGCCAACGTCGAGCACGAAATCAAGGCGCCTGGCGCCTGAGGATTCCGGCTGAGGGGGAGATGGCCCGCCGGCGGCGACGCAGGCGGGCATTTTTTTCTTGGCCGCTTATTTGCTGGAAGGCACCAGCGTGATCACGTTGTTCGTGGAAATCTGGTCCTGGATCTGTTCGATCTCGGCCAGCAGGTTCATCAGCGAGCGCAGCCAGGGGTAGCGGCTGTA
>NZ_DASRXF010000213.1:0-16284 GCF_035654295.1 Noviherbaspirillum sp.
TCGAGGTCACCGACGCGCAACGCGCATGCAGGATTGGGCTGGGCCAAGGACCAGCGGATAGAAGGTGGTGAGACGCGAAGTCTCACGCAAGGATGACCGAGAGCTTGAACCGATGAAGCGAGACGACCGATGAAGAAACACTACGCCGGTTCCGTCGGCCATGACGGCCGACGGCCTACGCAAAAACGACACGGATGAATTTGCAAAACGACTTGACTTCAAACGCATCATAGAAGGGTGGGTAGAGCGAAGCGAAACCCACCGGCGCTCCACTGTCACGTGAGGCACTTGGCGGGTTTTGCTGCGCTCTAGACCTACGGTTCTCTATCCTAGTGACCCCGTACCAGTTCTCCTCGCTCGACGCCGGGGGGCGTGCTGCTGTTGGGCAGGCTTTCGCCATCCGTTGCGTTGGCGCGGCTGCCGAGTTTGAGCGCGTATTCATGCGTGAAGAGCGAGCCGTAGAAGAAGATCTGCGCCGAGTAAAAGACCCAGGTAATGAGGATGACCACCGAACCGGCGGCACCGTAGGCGGAGCTGATGTCCGCGCTGGCGACGTAAATCCCGATCAGGGTCTTGCCGATGATGAAGAGTACGGCGGTGATCAGCGCGCCGATGATCACGTCCTTCCAGGCGATCTCGGTGCCGGGCAGGTACTTGAAAATCACGGCGAACAGGCCGGTCACGATGCCGAAGGACACGAGATGCGAGAGCGCCACGCTGATCACCTTCAAGGGCGATCCTTCGCCGCCGGGCCAGACGCTGTCCATTGCGGTCAATGCGGTGCTGACCGCCAGGGAGATGAGCAGCATCAGTGCGATGACGAGGATCAGGCCGAAGGAAAGCACGCGCTGCCGGATGAAGGACCAGATACCGGATTCCTTCGACGGCGGGACTTCCCATAATTCATCCAGGCTGTCCTTCAGTTCCCCAAAGGCGGTGGTGGCGCTGACCAGCACCAGCGCGGCCGAAATCAGGCCGGCCAGCAGGCCCTTGTTTTCCTGCTCCGCCCCGGAAAGGATGGTGCGCACTGCGTCGCCGCCTTGTTCGCCCATGAGGCCGGACATCTGCTGCAAGAGTGCATCGCGCACCGTTTCTTCGCCGAAGAAGAGACCGGCGATGGTCACCACCAGCACCAGCATCGGCGCCAGCGAGAACAGGGTGTAGAGGGCGAGCGCCGCGCCCTTGCTGGCGGCGCGGTGGGCAACCCATTCCTTGGCCGCCGAGATGGCGACATGGAAGAGCGCCTTCGGCCTGGACTCCTTGCGCAGCGTATCGACTTCCTCTTTCTTCTTGCGCGCGGCTTCCCTGCGGGCGGTTTCCTGCAGCAGGCGCTGCGCCTGTTCGTGGTCGAGCGCGCCGCTGTCGAAGCCTGACGCAGGCATCGCTGCTGTTGCGTAGGATGCGGATACCTGTTGCGGTTGCTCCGGCGCATGCCGTGCCGGCCGATGTGCCGTGCGCTTGTTGCGGCCGCGCAGCGCGAGCAGCGAGAGTACCGCGACCGTTACCTGGAGCAGGCCCGAGACGAATTCGCCCGGGTCGATATGATGCTGCTTCATTGCGTTCTCCCGAAAAGGACTTTGAATTAGGAGGGTGCAATGTTGGTATTTGTTCCATGTGGCGACGCGGCGGGCTCGTTGATGCTAGATTGGCGCTTTTTCCCGCTGCACCGCAATCCAAAGCAATGAAATACCAGCTCGCCATTTTCGACTTCGACGGCACTCTGGCCGACTCCTTTCCATTCTTCCTGCGCAACTTTAACCGGCTCGCCGAGCGCCATCGCTTCCGCAAGATCGAGGCCGAGGAGGTGGCGGCGCTGCGCCATTACAGCGCGCGGGAAATGATGCGGCACGTCGGTATGCCGCACTGGAAGCTGCCTCTGGTGGCTGCGAGTTTCATCGGCCTCATGCGGGAAAGCGCACACGACATTCCGCTGTTCTCACTGGTGGACGACATGCTGCGCCACCTTTCCGGCGCGGGCGTACAGCTCTCCATCATTTCCTCGAATGCCGAGGACAACGTGGCGCGGATCCTGGGGCCGGCCAATTGCGCCTTGTTCCGGCACTTCGAGTGCGGCATGTCGATCTTCGGCAAGTCGTCCCGCATCAGGCACGTGCTCGACAAGACCGGGGTGCCGGCGCATAGGGCGATCTATATCGGCGACCAGGTGACCGACCTCGAGGCGGCGCGCAGGGAAGGCGTGGCTTTCGGCGCCGTGGCCTGGGGTTATGGCACGATCGAGTCGCTGCGCAGGCATGCGCCCGAGGAAGAGTTTGACGAGGTGCCGGCAATCAAGCGGATTGCATGAGTCTTACTTCGCGGCCTGCTTCTTTCCCGGCGGCGGCGCTTTCGGCTTCTCGCCGGCTTCTTTCAGCAGCGCCACGCAGGGGCTGTCTTCCGCCGGCCCGGGGTTGATCAGCGCGAGCAGGGCGGCTGCGGGCGCGGCAGCCACGCCGAGCACTGTTGCAGCAGCCGCTTTCGCCGCGACCACGCCCTTGTTCACGCCGAAATCCGGTTCCTTGAAGGTGCCGGCGACGTAGAGCGGCGAGCGCAGGGAAATGATGCGCACACCCTTGCTTTCGGGGTTGATCGTCAGGTTCAGGGTTTCTTCCTTGAAGTTGACGTTGCCGTCGGCGGTGATGGTGGCGTCGGCGGTATCGATGACGAACAGCCGCGTCTGCATCACGCCGCTCTTCACGTCGAAGTCCGCGGCCATGCAGTTGAGCTCCACCTGCCGGTCGCCGAACAGCTTGGCAGCAACGGCGCTGGCGATGTTCAGGCCGGCGGCTTCCAGAACGAATTTGCTGATGCTGCCCTGGCTGATGAGCGATTTCACTTCGCCATTGGCGGAGCCGAGCAGGGCGGCGAAGGAATTGCCGGCGGCACTCAGGCTGGCATCGCCGTTCACCTCGCCGACGCTGGCCTGCATCGACTCGGCTTTGGGGAACATTTCCTTGAGCCGCAGGCCGCGCGCGGAGACCTTCATCTTGGCCTTGGCCGGATTGTCGCGACCGTTGATGTTCAGTTCGGTGGTCAGCCGCCCGCCGGCGATGCCGAAGTTGAGCGGGGCCAGGGCGAGCACGCCGTTGTCCATCGTCACCTGCGTTTCCAGGTTGTCGATCGGCAGTGCTTTGTCGCGGACGATCTTCTTGCCGCTGAACTTCACTTTCACATCCATCTTGCCCCAGCGGTCGGTCTTGAACGGCGACACGGGCAAGACCTTGCCCGGCGGGATCTTCGCCTCTTTATCATCCTTGTTCGCTTCCTCGTCAGTGCCGACGAGTGCGCGCAGGTCGGTCAGCCGCAACTGGTTGGACACCACTTCGCCACTCAGCATCGGCCGCGGCTTGCGGTGCAGGTATTCGAGCGTGCCGGCGATGTCGCTCTCGCCCACACGGCCCTGGAATTTTTCGTAGCGCACCCGGATATCGTCCGGCTTGAAGCTGCCGATCACCCGGCCCTCGGTCGAGAACTTGGGTGTCTCTGGCAGCACGAGGCCGCTGAGGGGGAAGAGGTCGGCCATGCTGGCGCCGAGAATCTTGAGCTTGAGGTCGAGCGCGGTCGGATGGGCCGGATCGGTGAGTCGGCCGTCGGCGGTGATGGTCGTCTCGCCGACCTTGAGCGTGGCCTCCACCGGGTATTGCACGTTGCGCTCCATCAGCGTCAGCAGCCCGCCGGCCTTGCCGCCGCCGCCCACCTTTTCTCCATTGAAGATGCCGCCCAGCTTGAAGTTGACCGTGCCGTCGTCCGACGTATCGATGCTCGCCGTGGCGTCCGCCTTTTTCGCCGGATCGACGTAGCGCAGGTTGCCGTTCTTGATGGCGAGGCTGTGCAGCGCGAAGGTCCATGCCGAGGGCTGGTCGTTTTCCTCTTTCTTGAAGGTCCAGTTGTTCTTGTCGTCCTTGCTCTTTTCCAGCGCGACATTCCCGCCGTCGATGACCAGGGTGCGGATGCTGATGGTTTTGGTCAGCAGCGCGAGCGGATTGATCGTGGTGTCGATCTGCTTCACGCGTGCCATGTAAGGGCCGCTGCGTGCCCATTCGGGATTGCCCAGTGTGATGTCTTGCGCCTGGATGTGCGGCCACGGCAGGAAGCGCCGCCAGCCGACCTGCTGTTCGGGCGGCCGTTCCCAACGGAAGGACAGGTCGCCGTTGATGGCGAAGGCGCGGCCGGTCGCTTCGCTGACCTTGTCGTTGACCCACGGCTTGATGCGGTTCCAGTCGAATGCCGAGGCAATGACCAGCAGCAAGGCAATGACGGCAAGGAGGGCGCCGATCGAGATGCCGGCAATTTTCAGTCCACGTCTCATGCCGATTTGATTCCGTCCGAATATTTCAGTTCGATCAATGTAGGCAGGTCATGCGCAGCGCCCGGCACTTGCTGCGAAACAAGGCTAGACTGTGGCATCCGCAGCCGCTACGACTACACTGAATCCGCCAGACACGACCGGAGACATTCCATGAGCCTCGCCCATCTTCTCGTGCGCCATGCCCTGCAATCGCCGCAGCAGCCCGCCATTTTCGACGGGACGCAGATGCACGCCAGTTACGGCCAGTGGGCCGCGCGCAGCGAAGGGCTGGCGCAGCGCTTGCGCGACGCCGGCCTCGCGCCCGGCGACCGGGTAGTGCTGTTCATGCGCAACCATCCGCGTTACCTGGAAGTGATGTGGGGCGCGTGGTGGGCCGGGCTGGTGGTGGTGCCGGTGAACGCCAAGCTTCACACCCGGGAAGTGGAATGGATCATCGACAATGCGCAGGCGCGCTGGGCATTCGTGTCGAGCGACGTCGCACCCGAGCCGTTGGCCGGGCTGGAGAGGCAGATCGATATCGATTCGCCGGAGGCCGATGCGCTGCTTGCACCTGCCGCCGGGGAGACGCCGCCGGCCGAGCGTGCACCGGACGATACCGCATGGCTGTTCTACACCAGCGGGACGACCGGCAGGCCGAAAGGCGTGATGATCACGCACCGCAACCTCATGACCATGGGGCTCACGTATTTCATCGATGTCGATGCCGTATCGCCGGACGAGGCGATCGTCTACGGCGCGCCCATGTCGCACGGCGCCGGGCTGTACGCGGTTCCGTATCTCATGGCCGGCGCGCGGCATGTGGTTCCGTCATCCGGCGGTGTCGATCCCGCCGAACTCTTCGCGCTGGGCAGGGCGCTCGGGCCGCTCTCGGCCTTTGCGGCGCCGACCATCGTCAAGCGCCTGGTCGATCACGCGGAAGAGACGGGGCTGGGCGCCGAGGAGTGCGCTCTCTCTTTCAAGACCATCGTCTATGGCGGCGCGCCGATGTACGTGGCCGACATCCAGCGCGCCCTGCGCATCATGGGTCCGCGCTTTGTTCAGATCTACGGGCAGGGTGAGACGCCGATGGTCGCCACCGCACTGTCGCGCCGCCACCTTGCCGACATCGGCCACCCGCGCCATCTCGCCCGCCTTGCCTCTGTGGGCGTGGCGCAGACGCCGGTGCAGGTCCGCATTGCCGACGAACACGGGCGCGCGCTGCCGCTGGGCGAGATCGGCGAAGTGCTGGTCAAGGGCGATACCGTGATGGCCGGCTACTGGCGCAACGAGGCGGCCACCGCAAGCGCGATCCGCGACGGATGGCTGTTCACCGGCGACGTGGGCTGCCTCGATGAGGACGGCTTCCTCACGCTCAAGGACCGCAGCAAGGACCTCATCATCAGCGGCGGTTCCAACATTTATCCGCGCGAGGTGGAGGAAGTGCTGCTGAACTGTCGCGGCGTGAGCGAGGCGGCGGTGGTCGGAGCCCCGGACCCGGAATGGGGCGAGGTCGTGGTCGCGTTCGTGGTGCCGGAAGCAGGCTCCCCGCTCACGGTGGACATGCTGGACCGGCACTGCCTGGAACACATCGCCCGCTTCAAACGGCCGAAACGCTACGTACTCGTGCAGCAACTGCCGAAGAACAATTACGGGAAGGTGTTGAAGACGGAACTGCGGTCCATGCTGCATTGATTTTCATCAACGCAAGATTTTCCTTGCGAATCATGGACTTGAGGAAGCTTATCCCCGGTTGTCCACAGAATTGGCCACAGCAATTGTGGGCAACCGGGGCGGCGGATCAGTGCTTTGTGCCGCTCTCTGCACCGCGCCCGGTGCGTTGCTGCAACTCGTCGATGCGCTCGGATGCCTGTGCCTTGGTGAGGTTTTCATCCATCGGCTCGCCGGCTTCCTCCGACAGGGTCTTGAGGTAAGACTTCTGTGCGCCGGTCATGGGCTCGTCGCCCGTGGTCCAGTCCTTCGGGTCTTTCACCATGTTGCTGTTCTGCGCGTCGTCCTGGGTTCGCTTGTCCATGCCTGTCTCCATGTGAAGGTTGACGGATATGAACGAGGGACTGTGTTTTTATACAGTTTGTTCCCGAAATGTTTCGCGCTCGCCGTCAAGCCGTTCCCTTGCGGCCGTGGAGAAGAGTGTCTGCTGCAGAAAGCATGTTGATCGAGTCGTCGCTGCAAGCGGCTTCTTTGAGTGCCCCGACTCTCAGCAGGTTTTCGTACTCAGCCGGCCGTGGCACGCAGCTCTCCCATCAAATCGATACGGGGACCGTTCTTGATCGACCGAAGTACCTGGTCATCGCTCGACGACCATTCCTCCTCGCTGTAGATGTTCACGTGGACGGCCCGCCCGAGCTCTTGCTCTACGGAGTCCAGCAACGGTGAGACGGTGAACAGGTCGACATCCCCCACGATTAGCAGATCGATATCGCTGTCACTAGTGTCCCTGCCGACGGCGACAGACCCGAAAACGAAGGCTTCGCGGAGCTGGCCACCGAGCGGGGCCAAGGCGCGTGCCAGGGGCTGCGCGAGTCCGACGGTCTTCATCGCCATTTGCCGCAGTTCCGGGTAGAGCAGGAAATCCGGATTCGCAGCCAGCCGGCGCTGGTTGCCTATTCTCCGTTCCTTCAGCAGTCCCGCTTCCAGCCAGCGCTTGAGCAAGCTGCTGCCCGCGCTCCGGCTGCTACCGATGCGGCTCAACAGTTCAACAGTCCCAAAATCCCTTTCGGGATGAGTAAGTACGGTCGCTAGCAAACGTTGCTCCGGAGGTGAGAAAAGCGCATCGAGTGGTTGCATTAAATATTCCTGATTCAGGTACGATAGTACCTAATATAGGAATATTCAGCGGGGAATGCAACTCTTGGTGGCATTGCTATGACGGCTGTTCGGAGCCACGGGCAAAAAAAAACCCGCAGACCTTTCGGTTTGCGGGTAAATCCAATTCAAGAAGAGTTGGAGGAGACAGGTGTTACTTTATCGCGCCGCAGCATAGTTGTCTTCTTTATTGTTGTTATATGAGATATACATATTCGTAATAACAACATTGGAAAGAAGAAAGCCAAAAGAAAGCCCGCTAGGCATATGCGTCGCGGGCTCCTGTCTCACTCGTCATCCTGAACCGGATTTTTTGGTACAGCGGACGGATATTACACCGAAAATTTGGCATTTCTCGAAAAAATGCCGTCGTGCATCGACATCGATCAATGTCAAGGCGCGGCCTGTTCCCGTTCCTGCAATGCGCGCCACTGCAGCTTCCCGGTCGAGGACTTCGGCAGCGCGTCGACGAACTGGACGATGCGGGGGCTCTTGTAGGCGGCCATGTTGGCATGCGCCCAGTCGATGATCTCCTGCTCGCTGACCTTGCCGCGAAATGCGTCGCGCAACACGACCACCGCCTTCACGGTTTCGCCGCGCTTCGCGTCCTGGGCGGCGATCACGCAGGCTTCCTGGATCGCCGGGTGCTGGTACAGCATGGACTCGACTTCCGCCGGCCAGACCTTGAAGCCCGAGGCATTGATCATGCGCTTGAGCCGGTCGACCATGAAGAAGTAACCGTCTTCGTCAGTCTTTGCCAGGTCGCCGGTGCGCAGGAATCGCTTGCCGTCGATCTCGACGAAGCTCTCTTCGGTCGCTTTCGGATTGTTCCAGTAACCCTGCATTACGTGTGGCGCGTGGACGAGGATTTCGCCCACTTCGCCGGGCGGCAGTTCGCGCAAGTCGGCGGGATCGACCACGCGCGCGTCGACGTTGTAGAGCGGGATGCCGAGGCATTGTTTCATCGGCCGGTGCACCGGGTTGATGTGGGTCGCGCCGATGGTTTCGGACATGCCGTAGCCCTCGACATAGGGCACGCCGAGCAGGTCTTTCATCTTCTGCGCAACCGCTTCCGGCATGGCCGCGCCGCCCCCGCGGATGCCGTGCAGGCTGGAGAAGTCGTATTCGGCGATGCGCGGGTTGGCGAGCAAGTCCACCACCATCGTCGCGATGAGTTGCATGGTCTTCACCTTGTAGCGCTGCACGCATTCGGCCACCACTTCGCGGTCCCAGCGCGTGAGCAGGACGATTGTGGCGCCGTGGTACAGCGGGCCGCTCATGCTGCCCACCATGCCGGTGACGTGGAAGAAGGGCAGCACGGCGAGGATGACGCCGTCCTGGTTGGTGTTGAACCACTGCATGCTGGCGGCCACGGAGAACATCACGCCGCGGTGGGTGTGCATGCAGCCCTTCGGATTGCCGGTGGTGCCGGAGGTGTAGGGCATCACGCACAGGTCGTCCGGGCCGGCGGTGAGCGGGCCGGGGCGCAGTCCGCGTTCCAGCATCTCGTGCCAGAGCGTGACGCCGGGGCCGGTGATCGGCTCGCGCGGGGCGGCAACCACGTCGGGCAGGCGCAGTGCGGTCGGACGACGCACATAGTCGGAATAGGCGGCAACCAGGAGGTGTTCCAGGCCGTCGCCGGCCAGCGGCGCCATCTGGGGGTACAGGTCTTGCGCGAGGATCGCCACGCGCGCGGCGGTGTCCTTGACGTAATGACGCAGTTCGCCTGTCAGGTTCATCGGGTTGACCGGCACGACGACCGCGTTGGCGCGCAGGATGCCGTAGTAGGCCAGCACGAACTGCGGGCTGTTCTGCATGTAGAGCAGCACCCGGTCTCCCTTCCTGACCTTGCATTCCTGCTCGAGCCAGCCAGCGATGCGCTCGGTCTCGTCGCGGAATTCCGCGAAGGTGATCGGCGTGTCGTAATACTGGATGTACGGTTTGTCCGGCCAGCGCGTGGCTGACACCTCGACGTTGTAGTAGAGGTTGGTCCGGGGCGCGGTGAGGGTGCGCGCATGGCCGGCGGGCCAGTGGGCGAAATGGCGGTCTGACATGGTCGGAATTCCGCTATGCAGAATCAAGTTCTGAAATGAACGATGATCCTAGCAGGAGGGTGGGCCAGTGTAAACCTGATATCAAGAACCCGGGGCAGGTTGCGGGTCTAACAGCATATTGAACCGACCAGGAGATAGCATGAGCAGGATTTCGATCATCATCCCGGCGTCCTTGCTGGCGGCATCGGGTTTCGTGTTTGCCCAGTCAACGGCTGCGCCGGCGAGCAGCGGCGACAGCACGGCATCGGGGACAGTGCAGCAATCGAGCGGAGCTTCCGGAACCTCGGGCACATCCGGCAGCGCGGCCAGCGGTACGGTGCCGACCACCGAGGGCAACAAGGCGCTCGATTCCAACGTGCGCGGCCCTTCGAGCAACGCCTCGACGTCCGACCACGACACCTCACGCCGCTGGACCGGCGTGGGCAGCACCGGCGGCGCCACGGGCACGGGCACCAGTTCGGGGACGACCGACGACCCGCCGGCTACTTCGGGGGCTTCGGGTGGAATGCAGCAGGGGAGTTCGGCGTCGGGCGGACCGGCGCAGCAACCCTCCGGCGGTTCGACCGACGCCGGAGGCAGCAAGTAGCGCTATGCTGGCGGCGGGCGTCAGCGCACGCCCGCCATATCGGGCAGCGTATGCGCGATGCCCTTGTGGCAGTCGATGCAAGTCTTTTCGCCGCGCGCCAGCTGGGTTGAATGCGCGTCGACCGCGCGCTTGCTCTGCTTGGTGAAATCCATCGACTCGAACTGGTGACAGTTGCGGCATTCCAGGGAGTTGTTCGCCTTCAGCCTTTTCCATTCGTTGTTGGCCAGTTGCAGGCGGTGCGCCTCGAACTTCTCGCGCGTATCGATGGTGCCGAAGATCTTGCCCCACACTTCCTTCGAGGCCGCCATCTTGCGTGCCATCTTGTCGGTCCAGTTGTGCGGCACGTGGCAGTCCGAGCAGACGGCGCGCACGCCGCTGCGGTTGCTGTAGTGGATGGTGTTCTGCAGCTCGACGAACACGTTGTCCCGCATCTCGTGGCAGCCGGTGCAGAATTTTTCGGTGTTGGTCGCTTCCATGATGGTGTTGAATCCGCCCCAGAACAGAATGCCCATCACGAAGGCGCCGATGGTCAGGAAGCCGAAGCTGAGATGGACGCTGGGACGGCGCAGGATGTCCCAGTAGCGCTTGAGCAAGCGTTTCATGGTCCCCCCTTATTTCTTTGCCCTGGCCGGCGCCCCTGCCGGAGCAGGCGCCTGGTTCAGCATCGTATCGACGTCCTTGAACTCGTTGTTCACAAGGGGATTCAGGTTCGCCTGGGGCACGTGGCACTGCAGGCAGAAATAGCGCCGCGGCGACAGCTCGGCCAGGAAATTGCCGTCGCGGTCCATGAAGTGGGTGACGCTGATCATCGGCGCCTGGCTTTCCTGCGTGCGCGTGCGGGCGTGGCACATCATGCAGCGGTTGGCGTTCTTGTCGAGCTGGTAGCCTTCGATCTTGTGCGGCACGACCGGCGGCTGCATCGCATAGTTGCGCGAGCGCCGCACGTCGCTGTTGTCCGGGTTCACGATCGTCGGCGGCTGCGTGGTCTGGTCCAGCGGGACGTTGCCGCGCATGCGGTCATAAAAGTCGGCCGCCGAGGCAAGGCAGGGGAGCAGCAGAAGCATTATCAGTATTTTTCTCATTTAGGCCTCCTATACCTTGCGCAGCTTGACCGCGCACTTCTTGAAGTCGGTCTGGAAGGAAATCGGGTCGGTCGCGTCCAGCGTCACCTTGTTGATCAGCTGGCTGGCGTCGAAGAAGGGGACATACACCAGGCCGCGCGGGGGCCGGTTGCGCCCGCGTGTCTCGACGCGCGTCTGGATGGCTCCCCGGCGCGACGCGATCTCGATCAGGTCGCCGCGGCGCGCCCCGAGCGCCTTGGCATCGTCCGGGTGGATATAGCAGACCGCGTTCGGCACCGCGCGGTACAGCTCCGGCACGCGCCGTGTCATGGTGCCGGTATGCCAGTGCTCCAGCACCCGGCCGGTGGACAGCCAGTACGGATATTCCTTGTCCGGTTCCTCGGCCGCCTTTTCATAGGGCAGGGCGAAGATCACCGCCTTCCCGTCGGGCATGCCGTAGAAATTGAAGCCTTCGCCGGCCTTCACGTAGGGATCGGTTCCCTCGCGGTACCGCCACTTCGTCTCCTTGCCGTTCACCACCGGCCAGCGCAGGCCGCGCTCCTTGTGGTAGACGTCGAAGGGGGCAAGGTCGTGGCCGTGCCCGCGGCCGAACTGCGCATACTCTTCGAACAAGCCTTTCTGCATGTAGAAACCGAAGGCCTTCGCTTCATCATTCGCATAGCCGGCCTCGATCTGCGCGACCGGGAACTTGTCCACCTCGCCGTTCCGGAAAATCAGGTCGAACATCGTCTTGCCGCGCCATTGCGGTGCCTTGTCCAGCAATTCCTTCGGCCACACTTCCTCCATCTTGAAGCGCTTGGAGAATTCGGCGAGCTGCCACAGGTCGGAACGCGCCTCGCCGGGGGCATTGACCAGCTGGTGCCAGAACTGCGTGCGCCGCTCGGCGTTGCCGTAGGCGCCTTCCTTTTCCACCCACATTGCCGCCGGCAGGATCAGGTCGGCTGCGACAGTGCTTGCAGTGGGGTAGACATCCGAGACCACCACAAAGGCGTTCGGATTGCGGAAGCCCGGCAGGATTTCGCCCATCACATTCGGGCCGGCCTGCACATTGTTGGTGACCATGGTCCAGTAGGCGCCCAGCTTGCCGTCCTTGAGCATGCGGCTCTGCACGACAGCGTGGTAACCCGGCTTGTCGGGGATCGTCCCCGGCGGCAGCTGCCAGATCTTTTCCGCGATCTCGCGGTGCTTGGGATTGACCACCAGCATGTCGGCCGGCAGGCGATGCGAGAAGGTGCCGACCTCGCGCGCGGTGCCGCAGGCGGAAGGTTGGCCGGTCAGCGAGAACGGGCTGTTGCCCGGCGTGGAAATCTTGCCGGTCAGGAGGTGCAGGTTGTAGAGCAGGTTGCTGCACCACGTCCCGCGCGTATGCTGGTTGAAGCCCATGGTGAAGAAGGACATCACCTTCACCTTGGGGTCGGCATACATTTCGGCCAGCTGCTGCAGGCGGTCTTTCGGCACGCCCGAGAGCTTGGAGACGGAGTCGATGTCGTAGGTGCTGACGAACTTCGCGAATTCCTCGAAAGTGATTGGCTTGCCGCCGCCGGCCTCGGCCACGTTCTTCGCCGCTTTCTGCAGCGGATGGTCGGGCCGCAGCCCGTAGCCGATGTCGGTGTTGCCCAGCACGAAGCGGGTGTGCTTGTTGACGAAGTCGCGGTTGACGCGGTTGGTGCGGATAATGTGGTTGGCGATGTAGTTCAGGATCGCAAGGTCGGTCTGCGGGCGGAAGATCATCGACAGGTCGGACAGCTCGAAGCTGCGGTGCTCGTAGGTCGACAGCACCGCGACCTTCACATGCGGCGCGGACAGGCGCCGGTCGGACACCCGCGTCCACAGGATCGGGTGCATCTCCGACATGTTCGAGCCCCACAGCACGAAGGCGTCGGCGTTTTCGATGTCTTCATAGCAGCCCATCGGCTCGTCCATGCCGAAGGTGCGCATGAAACCTGCCACGGCCGACGCCATGCAATGCCGTGCATTGGGGTCGATATTGTTGGAGCGGAAGCCCGCCTTGAACATCTTGGCCGCGGCATACCCCTCCCATACCGTCCACTGGCCGGAGCCGAACATGCCGATGCCGGTCGGCCCCTTTTCGCGCAGAGCCTTCTTGAACTGCTGCGCCATCACGTCGAAGGCAACGTCCCACGAGACCGGGGTGAACTCGCCGTTCTTGTCGTACTTCCCGCCGCTCATGCGCAGCAGCGGGCGCGTCAGCCGGTCTTCGCCGTACATGATCTTGGACAGGAAATAACCCTTCACGCAATTGATGCCGCGGTTGACCTCGGCATTGATGTCGCCATGGGTTGCCACCACCCGGCCATCCTTCACGCCCACGTTCACGCCGCATCCCACCCCGCAGAATCGGCAGGGCGCCTTGTTCCAGGTGAGCTGGGTCTTGGAGGCATCGGTGACGACGTTGGAGCCGAGCGATTCGAGCGGGATGCCGACGGTCGTCGCGGCGGTCATGGCCGCCGTCTGCTTGATGAAGGTGCGTCGCGTGAGTTTCATGTTTCTATCTCCTGTTCGAGAGCGTCGAGCGGCTCGGCGTGCTGGTAGACGAGGGCGACATCGGCCACGCCCGGCAGCGCGCGCATGGCGTCCATGTAGTCGAGCGTGCGCCTGGCGCTGTCGGTTTCCAGCGTCACGACGAGTTTTCCGTCGGGTGAAGCGGCGTGGATTGTCGCTGACGGTACCGTACGGATGCAGGCAGTGATGGTGTCAAGCTGTTGGGGATCGGCGAAGACGACGATGCCGGCGATGTGGAGTTCCTGGCTCATGGGCTGTGTGTTTGAGGAGGATGCGTGTGGCCTAGCCGCTTGGCAGGGAGCCGGTGACGAGCTGGTACATCCAGATGAAGAATCCGTATCCGCCGACGACGGCGACCGCGAGGACAGGCGCGGTAACGATCGTCAGGAAGAGGAAGGCGCGCAGTTCCTGCGCTTTGGTCACCGGCTGCTGTCTATCGTCCATCGTGCATGGATCTCCTTGGTGGCAGAGCAGGCAGCCGTGTCGCGTGCCATCCCTGCAATAGGCATTTTGGCAATATAGATACGTGCGGGTTGCCGATGGTTCCCTGACAGGGACAAAACCGGTGAGGAGGAATGCCGGCGGGTAAGTGCAAACAAGATGAAGCGCCCGTTCCTGGCGGGACGCGGGCGGCTGCGGCGGTCGCCGCGGAGGCGGCCGCCGTAGCGATGCGGTGGATGAGATCAGCGGGTGGTCGAGCCCGACGGCGAGGGCATTGTCGATCCGCTGCCGCTTGTGCCGCCGGACGAGGTGCCGCTGCTGCCGGACGTGCCGGTTCCCGATGTGCCCGTTCCCGATGTGCCGCTGGTGTCGGTCGATCCGCTGGTCGAGCCTGTGCCCGTCGAGCCCGAGGAGCCCATGCCGGACGTACCACTGCCGGACGTACCGCTGCCGGAAGTGCTGGAGCCGGAGGTGTCGCTGCCGGAAGTGCTGCTGCCGGAAGTGCCCATGCCCGAAGTGCCGCTACCGGACGTGCCGCTGCCGGACGTGCCCATGCCTGAGGTGCCGCTACCCGACGTGCTCGGGCTAGTGGTGTCCGTTCCCGTACCGGAGGTCGAGCTGCCGGTGCCCGAACTACCCGACGTGCCGGAAGTACCCGACGTGCCAGAGGTGCCAGAGGTGCCCGACGTGCCCGATGTACCCGAGGAACCCGATCCCGAGGTAGACATGTCCGTGCTGGACGATCCGGAGGTGCTGCCGGAGGTCGTGGACGGCGGGGTGGTCAGGGTGCCGCTGGAACTGGTGTCGGACGAGGAAGTTCCGCTCGAAGTTCCACTTGTCCCGCTGGACGGCGACGTGCTGCTGCTGGTGCCGGACATGCCACTGCCTGATCCGGACGAACCGGACGATCCGGTCGAACTGCCAGAACTACCGGAAGAAGAACCGCTGCTGCTCGGCGGCTCGACCGTCGTCGTGGTCGTCACGCTACCGGAAGACGGGCTTGCGCCTGAAGCAGAACTTGATTTCGAGGGGTCGGTCGTTGTCGTTGTCGTTGTCGATTGTCCATACGTCATCGTCGCGGTCCCGATCAACGACAGAAAGATGGCAATAGGTAATTTCTTCATGCTCGCTCCTTGAATGGTTGGATACGAAAGACCTTGGAAGGTAAGGGATTAGACTGGAAATTGTTGACAGGTTCGCAGTTTTTCAGCAGTGGAAGCCTGAATTGCCGGATAACATCGTGCGGCGTACGCGCACTTGGCAGCGTGCAACACTAGTGGTGACGCATCCGCTGTTGCGCCAACGCCGTTGACAGCGGGCGGGCGCGGTGCAGCATTGCTTCGAACTCGTCGGCCGGCACCGCTCGCGAGAACAGGTAGCCTTGGCCGTAGTCGCATCCGGCGGCCGCCAGCAGATCGCGCTGCTCCGGCGTTTCGATCCCTTCGGCAATGACCTTCAGGCCCAGCTTGTGGGCCATGACGATGATCGATTCGGCGATGGTCTGGTTGGTGGCATCGCTGGTGATGTCGCGGACGAAGGACTGGTCGATCTTCAAATAATCGATGTCGAATTTCTTCAGGTAACTCATCGACGAATACCCGGTGCCGAAGTCATCGATGGCGACCTGGATGCCGGCGTCACGGTAGCGCAGCAAGGTATCGGCGACGTTGTCCGCCGCGTGCAGCAGCAGTCCCTCGGTGATCTCGACGGAAATCGCCGTGCCCGGCAGCTTCAGGCGTTCCAGGTAATCCAGCCAGCTCTTGCCCGAGTCCGAGAGGAACTGCAAGGGCGATTTGTTCACGGCGATCTGGAACGGCGCGTCCAGGCGCACGCTCCAGCGCCGCGAACAGCGGGCGGCCTCCCTGAACACCCAGTTGCCGATGTCGGTGATCATTCCCGATTCTTCGGCCAGCGGAATGAAGCGCGATGGTTCGATGGCGCCCATGCTCGGGTGCCGCCAGCGCAACAAGGCTTCGGCCTTGGCGATATGGCCGCTCCTGAAATCGATGACCGGCTGGTAGTGCACTTCCAGCTGGTTGGAGGACAGCGCACCGCGCAGCTCGTGGGCCAGCCGCAGGCGCAGGTGCGCCGATTCGTCCATCGATCGGGTGAAGTAGCTGAACTGGTTCTTGCCGGCGTGCTTTGCGGCGTACATGGCCTGGTCCGCCTTGCGGATCAGCTCCTCGGAGCTCGCGCCGTCGTCCGGGAAGAGCGCTACGCCGATGCTGCCCGAAACGTAGGCCGACTCCTTGTTAAGCCGGAACGGGCGGTTCAGCGCATCGAGCAGTTTCTGGGCGAGGTGCTCCACGTGGTCCAGCTGTCCGAGCGTGGTGAGAATGACGGTGAATTCGTCGCCGCCCAGCCGCGCCACCGTATCGGAGGCACGCACGCATTCGGCGATGCGCTGTGCCGCTTCCTTCAGCAAGACATCGCCTGCGTCGTGGCCGAGGAGGTCGTTGACCTGCTTGAAGCGGTCGAGGTCGATGAACA
>NZ_DASRXF010000214.1:0-10299 GCF_035654295.1 Noviherbaspirillum sp.
TCCAGCGCCACCGTCAACATCCCATTCAGCGTAAAATCGTTCTCGTGAGTCGGTTGCATGTCGTTCTCCTCGATTTGTTGGTCGCACTTCAAATTCTAAGGATAGCTTTTGCAACTGGCTCACCTCTTCATAGGATCTACGATTCTTGACGCGCCTTCGAGGACATTCATGTCTGCACGTCCGCCCACCGGCGTCGAGCGCGGAGGACACTAGGATAGCGAACTGTAGGGTGGGTAGAGCGCAGCGAAACCCACCAAGTGCCTCACGTGACAGGGGAGCGCCGACGGGCTTCGCTTCGCCCTGCCCGCCCTACGATTCTTGATTTTTGACGGCCTTGAGCTAGGCCTGTTTCTTTTGCGCGTCCGTGATGGTCCAGAGGTGGATCTTGCGGTCGCGCACCGTGACTGTGCGCTCCGGCGGCCATTCCACCCCCATGTCCCAGATATGGGACACGACCCGCGTGCCGGGCTTCAGCTGGCGCCAGAGGATGGGCCGCAGTTTGCGGTTGACGTGGGGCCACAGGAAGAGCGTGACGACGGTGGCGTCGGAGAAGTCGGCGGTGTAGAGGTCGCCGACCAGGAAAGTGGTGCGCTCCTCCATGCCGGCCTGTTTCGCGTTGGCCTTTGCCTGCTCCACCCGTTGCGGATCGATGTCGATGCCGATGGCGCGCGCTCCGTAATCCCTTGCGGCGGCAATGACGATGCGGCCATCGCCGCTGCCGAGGTCGTACAGCAGGTCGCTCCGGTTGACGCCGCCCAGTACGAGCATGGCATCGACCACGTCCGGCGGTGAAGGATCGTAAGGCACGTCGAGCCGCCACGGCGGCAGGGACTGCCCTTTCGAAGGGATGGGAAACAGGCTGCCGCCAAGCGCGGCCATACCTGCTGACAAGACACGGCGCCGCAGTTGCGACTGCGGCGCCGTGCTCTGCGCGCAATTTTCTTCGGACATGGCTGCCTCGCGGATTGGTTGCCCCTCAATGCAGTAGGCGCGATCCGCGACCAAAAGTTCGCCCCGCTCCGGCAGCCTGCTTTCCCGGCATCACAAGGCAGGAATGAGGACCTTGTCGATCACGTGGATCACACCATTGCTCGCCCGGACATTCGTTGCGACGATCCTTGCCGGGGCGGCGGTTGTATCGGTGATGGTGGGCGGGGTGCCGGCGTTGATGCGCAGCGCCTGTGTCGACAACGTGCTGACCGGCGTACCGAACGGAATCTGCGAGGCCAGCACCTGGGTGCCGAGTACGTGATAACGCAGCACGGTGCCAAGCTGTGCCGGCGTCAGGCCGGACGGCGCCTGTGCGAAGGCGGCATTGGTCGGCGCGAAGACGGTGAACGGCCCGGCGCCGGAAAGCGCCGTCTGCAGATTGGCGCTCGCCACTGCGGAGACCAGCGACGACAGTTCGGGATTGAGCCTTGCCATCTGCACGATGGTCAGCACGCCCGGCGGCACAAGCACCTTGTCGATCGCGTGCACCACGCCATTGCTCGCGGCAAGGTCTGCCGAGGTGACGCGGGCCGAGGTGAGCCCGGCATCGCGCAGGGTCACCCCCGACTGCCCGCTGCTCACCGCCAGCGAGGCCGGCTGCCCATCGAAGGTGTACAGGGTGGATGCGGTGGACTGCGGGGCCGTGCTGAAGTCGGCCGCGCGGCGAGTACCGGACACCACGTGGTAGGACAGGATGCTGCGCAGCGCGGCGGCGGGCAGCGCTTCCACCATCGCGGCCGCACTGTCAAACCCGAGCGCAGTGGCGAGGCGGGTGAACGCTTCGTCGGTGGGCGCGAACACCGTCAGGCTGACATTCGAATCGGCCAGCACCCCCGCGAGGTCGGCCTTGTTTGCGGCGGCGAGCAAGGCATTGAAGCCGCTCGCGCCGGCGAGCTTGTCGATGGTTTGCGGGGCAGTTGCGGCCGGGGCCGGCGCGCCGCTTGCCGTCGGTGCCTCGGCCTCGGCCTGGGCGATGGGTGCGGGATCGTCGCTGCCGCCGCAACCGGCGATCAATACGGCGGAAAGCAAGGCGATGGAAGGCGTGCTGAGTCTCATGTCGGTCTCCTGGGAAGCATCGGTGAATGGCGCCGGACCTTCGCTAAAACCGGCGCCTCGCCAGGAAAGCATAGGACGGCACCTCCGGACGGGCTTGAGCATTCTCAAACCTCGCCGCTTTTTGTCCAGGACAAATCGAACATTTCCAACCGGTATTTCACGTGTGACAGGCGAAAAAAAGTCCGGCAGAAATGCCGGACATGCATGGAATATCGCGCGTTCAGGAGCGCGCAAGTTTTCTGGTCGTAAAGAGCGTATAGAGCGCCGACAAGCCGACAAGGGCGTACACGATGCGCGACAGCGCACTCATTTCGCCGAACAGCATTGCGACAAGATCGATGCCGAACAGGCCAACCAGGCCCCAATTCAGGCCGCCGATGACCAAAAGCGCCATCGCCAGCCAGTCTACCGCGCCGAGGCGCTTCGCTCCGCTTGCCTTCGAACCGGCGCGCCGTTCCGGCAAATGGCGCCGCTCATGCATATGACCATCCATCGTTGTTGCCATGATTCATCTCCTTGAAATCGGCCGGCGGCACCGCACCGCCAGACAGGAACATGGACAGGAACGGCTGTGGATGGTTCGACAAAAATCTGTCTTTTGGTTGGACAAAATGCGAGCTACAATGTCATTCAATCAAGTCAACACGCAAGCGCGCCCATGACCAATCCTGCCCCCGGCTTCCTGAACATCAGTTCCGTCGAACGCGAGACAGGGCTGTCCAAAGACACGCTGCGCGTGTGGGAGCGCCGCTATCAATTTCCCCAGCCCCTGCGCGACGCGGCCGGAGAGCGCTTGTACCCGGCCGAGCAGGTGGAGAAACTGCAGCTGATCAAAAACCTCATGGACCGCGGCCAGCGCCCGGGAAAGCTCGTGCGCGAGGATGCGCAGACACTGCGCAGGCGGGCCGCAGCAGCCTCGACCGAAAGCGAGGCAAGCGCCGGACTGTCCCGTTTCATTGACTTGTGCAAGGCGCACCGCGGCGAGGAACTGCGCCGGGAATTGTCGCAGTCCGTGCTGCGTGTCGGGATGCATCGATTTGTGACGGAGGTGCTGGCGCCGCTCAACACCCTCGTCGGCAGCGAGTGGGCAAGCGGACGGCTGGCGGTATTCGAAGAGCATCTCTATACCGAGTCGGTGCAGAGCGTGATGCGGCGCGCGATCGGGTCCATTCCACAGTCCGGGGCGGAGGATGCGCCTGCCCGTCCCTGCATCGTTCTCACCACGATCCCCGGCGAGCTGCACACGCTCGGGCTCGTGATGGCCGAAGCCCTCTTTGCGCTCGAAGGCGCGCGGTGCGTGCCGCTCGGTGCGCAGATGCCCGTCTCCGAAATCGTGCGTGCCTGCGCGGCGCACGACGCCGACATCCTTGCCCTGTCCTTCTCCGCCTCGGCACGTGCCGCGACAGTCACGCAAGCGCTCGTCGACCTGCGCGCCGGCCTGCCCGCGCAGGTCGAGATCTGGACCGGCGGACGCTGCGCCGCCCTCACCCGCCCTGCCGCTCCCGTATGGCACCTGGAACTTGAACACATCCCCGGCGCGCTCGCGGAATGGCGAAGCCGTTTCCCCGCCTCTTGACCTGAATCAAGCAATTCAAATTTCCCGCTCCGCATACGGCTTCGAACGGCGGCGTCACTGTATTTTCTCGGCAACATAAGCGCATGTTGCAAGCGCAGCGTGCCCCGACGAGGAGAACGCATTGAAGCCGGCCGACACCAGCAATCCGGATTTCTTCCACCGCGCGGTGGACTGCCAGTGGTCCTGTCCGGCGCATACCGCGGTGCCGGAATACCTGCGGCAGGTGGCAGCAGGCCACTACACAGAAGCCTACATGATCAACTGGCGCGCCAACGTCTTCCCCGGTGTGCTGGGACGCGTATGCGACCGGCCCTGCGAAACGGCCTGCCGCCGTTCGCGCATGGAAGGCGGGGACAAGGCTCCGGTCGCCATCTGCCGGCTCAAGCGCACGGCCGCCGACTACAAGGCCGATGTGCGCCTGCGCCTGCCTAGGCCTGCGCCGTACTCCGGCAAGCGCGTTGCCTGCGTCGGCGCGGGCCCGGCATCGCTCACCGTCGCGCGCGACCTCGCGCTGCAGGGCCACAATCTCACCATCTTCGACGGCGAGAAGGCACCCGGCGGTCTCATGCGCAGCCAGATCCCGAAGAGCCGCCTGCCGGACGAAATCCTCGACGAGGAAATCGGGTACATCCTCGACATGGGCATCGCGTTCCGTTCCGGCGAACGCATCGGGAGCCTGAAGGCCCTGCTTGCCGAGGGCTACGATGCCGTGTTCATCGGCTGCGGCGCGCCGTCCGAAGGAGCCGAAGCGCACTTCACCTGGATCGAGCGCGACATCGGCCTGCGCTTCGACGAGCACGGCATGCCGGTCATCGATCGCAGCACCATGCAATCCACCCTGCCGAACGTGTTCTTTGGCGGCGACGCGGCCTTCGGCCCGAAAAACATCATCAGCGCAGTGGCGGATGGCCATGAAGCGGCGGTATCGATCGACCGCTTCCTGAACGGCGAGGACGCGGCCGTGCGCCCGCCGCCTTCTGCCACGCTCGTGAAACAGAACAAGCGCGCGAGCAGCTTCGACAACGTGGTGTCGATCGCGCAGCGCCACAAGGTGCCTGCCCGCGCATTTCGCGTGACGGGCAAACGGATCCGGACCGAAGCCGAACGCGGCCTCACGCCGCAGGCAGCGGCAACCGAAGCGCAGCGCTGCCTCAATTGCGACATGCAGCCCGTTTTCATCGCAAGCCGCTGCATCGAGTGCGATGCCTGCATCGACATCTGCCCGGCGGACGCCCTCACACTCGCCGAAAATGGCGATGAAGATGCGCTGCGCGGACGCATGAAAGCGCCGCCGATGCAGCACGGGCGGCCGCTGCAAGTGTCGGAGGTCTTGAAGACCGGCAGGGTGATGGTGAGGGACGAAGACCGCTGCCTGCACTGCGGCCTGTGCGCGGAACGCTGCCCGGAGAGTGCGTGGGAGATGCAAAAATTCATGTTCGTCGCGGCACAGGCGGGGGCCGGCTGCCGCGACAAATAGATCAATCACAACACACCCGTCACTCCTCGTGCGCCTTGACCTCTCCGCGCTGCACGTGGATATGTTCCTTCAGCTTGCGCGTGGCGGCGTCGAATGCGTCGCGTACGGCGACATAGACGTCTTCGTTGGGATGGATGCGGTTCAGGGCGATTTCCGCACCGGGAACAGTCAGGTCGATCCGCACTTCGTACAGATGGCCCTGGTGCTTGTGCATGCCGCTGGCCTCCACGGTCACATCGCAGCGGTTGATGCGGTCGGAGATCTGCGCCAGCTTTTCCGCACGCTTGCGGATGTCGGCCTCGACGGCTTCGGAGGGAGGAATATTGTGGAACTTGATGTTCAGGGAGTTGACCATGTCTGCTTCTGTAAAAAGATTGATCGGTCCGCTGCCAGCCGGCCTCGGCGCACGGCGCCCGGAATCCAGGGATTCCAATGAGCAACATGCGTAGGGACAGGTTATGCAGCAGGCCGATGCGTTTCCTTGATCACAGTCAACAAAGCATGGATTGCATCAGCCAGACACGGTTGCGCGCCGGATGATGGCCGCGCAGTCGACACCGCGCGGCAGGTTGCCATACACGAGGCCGCTGCTCTGCCCGGCCAGGCGCGACGCGCAGAAGGCGTCGGCGACCGCCGCATTGCCCTGGCGGACCAGCAGCGCGCCTTGCAGGGCGAGCGCCATTTTCTCGACGATGCCGCGCGCGCGGTACTCGATATCGGCGAGGTCTGTGAATTCCCGCCCCAGGTGCGCGACGTACTCGTCCAGGTAACGGTTGGCTCCCGCCGCCTGCCGCAGCTCGGTCATGAACACTTCCAGCGAACCGGGTTCGCGCTGCATCGCGCGCAACATGTCCAGGCACTGCACATTGCCGCTGCCTTCCCAGATCGAGTTCACCGGCGATTCGCGGAACAGGCGGGGCATGATGCTGTCTTCCATCACGCCGCTGCCGCCGATGCATTCCATCGCTTCATAGGCATGCCCCGGCGTGCGCTTGCAGATCCAGTACTTGCCTACGGCGGTACCCATGCGCACCAGCAGCTTTTCGGATTCATTCTGCTCGCCGGCGTCGAGTGCGCGGGCGATGCGCATGGTCATGGCCAGCGCGGCCTCGCTCTCGATGGCGAGGTCCCCCAGCACGTTCTGCATCAGCGGCTGTTCCGACAGCAGCTTGCCGAAGGCGACGCGCTGCGCGCAGTGGTGCAGCGCCTGCATTGCCGCCTGGCGCATGCCCGCGGCCGAACCGATCATGCAGTCGAAACGGGTCATCGACACCATCTTCAGGATGGTCGCCACGCCGCGCCCTTCCCCGCCCACCATCACGGCATAGGCGCCGCGCAGCTCGGTCTCGGAGGACGCGTTGGCGACATTGCCCATCTTGTTCTTCAGGCGCTGGATCTGCAGCGGATTCTTGCTGCCGTCCGGCCGCCAGCGCGGCAGCAGGAAGCAGGACAGGCCGCCCGGCGCCTGGGCCAGCACCAGGAAGGCGTCGCACATCGGCGCCGAAACGAAATACTTGTGCCCGACCAGCTCGTAGGCCTGGCCAGGGCCACCGCTACCGAGGGGAATGGCGCGCGTGGTGTTGGCGCGCACATCGGAACCGCCCTGCTTCTCGGTCATCGCCATGCCGATCGTGACCGCCTCCTTCTGGCCGTCGGGCACATTGCGCCGGTCGTAGTGGCGGGCGAGGATCTTGCCCTCCCATTGCGCGGCGACGTCGGGCTGCAGGCGCAAGGCGGGGATCGCGGCCGAGGTCATGGTGATCGGGCAGCAGTGCGCCGCCTCGACCTGGCTTTGCATGTAGAACTTGGCGGCACGCGCGACATGTGCGCCCGGCCGCGGGTCGGTCCAGTGCGAACTGTGCAGGCCGTGTTCGATCGAAATCTGCATCAGGCGGTGATAGGCCGGATGGAAGCGCACCTCGTCCACGCGCCGCCCGTAGCGGTCGTGCGTGTACAGCACCGGCTTGTTCTCGTTCGCCTGGAAGCCCAGCTCGATCAGTTCGCGCGAGCCGGTGAGCGCACCGAAGGCATGCAGCTCGTCCTGCGCCCACGAGCCGCCTTCCCTGGCCACGGCTTCCGACAGCGCCCTGTCGGCCGCGTACAGGTTGAAGTCTTCCAGCGGACGCGGCTGGTTTTCGACGCTATGGGTCTCCGCGTAGTACAGGTTGGTGCTGGTTTCGGCCATGTCTCTCTCCGTTTTTTCCCAAAGTGTGAATTCATGTTCACGTATTGATGCAAGTTCACCATGCGCCGCCAGGCCTGTCAAGCGCTTGCTTGTCGGCAAACGCCGCACTCGGGTACACTGGCCTGCAGGATTGACGAAGGAACAAGCAATGGTTTACCGGCCGACTGAAAAGACAGAAGCACGCAAGGCGGAGATGCGACAGCGCATCCTCGATGCTTCGCTGCTGCTGGTGTCCGAGGGCGGCTTCGGCGCCGTGACGGTGAATGCAGTGGCGCGCGAGGCGGGCATCGCCACCGGCGCGGTGTACAAGCACTTCGACTCCAAGGCGCAATTGTTCGCCGAGGTGTTCCGGCGCGCCACGGAAAAGGAATTGGAGGTGGTGCGGGAAAATGCGCTGGGCGAAGGTGCACCGGCCACCCGCCTGCTCACCACGATCGAGGCCTTCGCGGCCCGCGCGATCCGCGGACGGCGCCTTGCCTATGCACTGATTGCCGAGCCGGTGGATGCGCTGGTCGATGAGGAGCGCCTGCGCTACCGCCATGCCTATGCGGAAATTTTCCAGAAGCTGGTCGAGGATGGCATCCGCTGCGGCGACTTTCCGGCTCAGGAAGCCTCGGTGTCGGCCGCGGCCCTGGTGGGCGTGATCTCGGAAGCGCTGGTCGGGCCGCTGACCTGGGCGGCCGGCGCCGAACCCGCGATCGAAAAGACAATCCTCATCCGCGCCATCCAGGCCTTTTGCCTGCGCGCCGTCGCCGTTCGCGACGTGGCCGACTGAACAAGCCTTACTCGGCGGCGAACTCCGCGGCCGCCTTGGCCGTCCACAAGGCCTTGTTATAGCTCTCGAAGGCTGCGTCATAGCTGTCCGTCTCGCCGTCACGGCCGACGAAGTGGGTCCACCAGCCGTCCGCTTCCTCCACCAGCACGATATCGCCTTCCTCGCAATGGTCGGCGACGCGTTCGTCCGCTTCCAGCGTGATGATGCGGATTCCGCGATGGTTGATGACCTTTGCCACTGGCAACTCCTTCCGACAGACAAAGCCCTTTGTCCGCGGCAGTGTACAGGAGTTCCCGCGCGTTCCCGCCCTCATCCTCCAATCTGCCGGAACGGGTCGAGCGCCATATCGATGATGCGCCGTTCCCGCACCACCACCTCCGCCGTGGCAGTCATGCCGTAGCGCAACGGGTACTTCGTTTCACCCACGACGTAATGGTCCTTCTCCAGCGCCACCCGGCCTTCGTACACCGGCTGCTTGCTCTGCTGCGACATGCGCGTGGCCGGCGAGATATGGTCAAGCGTGCCCTGGACGACACCGTAGCGCTGGTAAGGAAAGGCATTGAACTTCAGCTTCACCGCCAGCCCCTCCTTCAGGAAGGCGCGGTCGCGCTCGTCGATCTCGATGCGCAGGATGGGCCGGGCATCCTTGGGAGCGATGCCGCCGATGGGCGAGTTGGCCTGCACCTTGTCGCCGGGCTGCGTCGTCGTCACGTCCGTGATCACGCCATCGACCGGCGCCATGATGAGCAGGAAATTGTCCTTGTCGATGTTTTCGAAGCGGATGCGTGCCGCGGCATCGGCCACCAACCGCGCGGTCTGGACTTGCAGGCGCAGCTTTTCTTCCGCATTGGCGATTTCCTTGGTTGCTGCCTCGTACTGGAGCTGCAGTTTCATGAATTCCTGGCCGCTGGTTTCGAGCTGTTGGCGGGCCTGCGTGAATTCCTGGCTTTGCCTTGCCGTCAGTTCGCTCACCCGCGCCTGCGCGACGCGCAGCTGGTTCTCGGCCGCCTGCAGCGCGTTGCGCTTGCTTTCCACCTGCAGTTGCGAGACGCCGCCGCCGCCCGTCATGGAGAACAGGCGCGCATATTTTTCCGCTTCCAGCCGTGCGGCGTCGCGCGCGCGGCGGGCTTCCTCGACATTGGTGCGCGCTTCGGCCAACTGCGCGCGCTGGCTCTCGGCCAGCCTGTTGGTGCCTTCAGCGGCGCGCTTGGAGTGCTGGTGCTCTTCCAGTTCCATCGCCTGCTTCAGCGCGGCGACCTTGCGTTCCATCAGCAGCTTGCGCTCGGGGAATTGCCGCCATTCGCGCTCCGCATCTTCCAGCTTGAGCTGCGCTTCCAGCGCATTCTTGGCCGCCTCGATCGCACCGCGCGCATTCAGCCGGGCCAGCGTGTCGCCCTTGGACACCGGCTGCCCTTCCGCGATGTACACATTCGCCAGCTCGCCGTCGATCGGCGCATAGAAGCGCCTGACCTCGGACTCCGGCTGCAAGGAGCCCTGGGCGGTGACGATCACATCCGCAGTACCAATGAAGGACCACATCAAGGCGGCCACGATCAATGCAAAGACGGTCACCACCAGCGCCTGGGTGAAACGCCATGGTTCCGCGGTGAGGATGGCGATCCCTTCCGCACTGTGGTCTTCCAGCGCCTCGGTCAGCGGGCGCAAGCGTGCTTCACTGCTCATTGCCTGGTCCTCCTAGCAGAGCGAGTTTTTCCTTCAGCAAGGCCGCATCCAGCACCATGCGCAAGTCTTGCACGGCCTTGCGCTGCTGTTCGGCTTCGGCGGCGATCTCGTCGCGCAGCTTGTTCCACTGCGGCGGATACTCGGCCCGAAGCTGGCGCGCGATCAGCAATCCCTGCTGCGCGCTCTGCCGGGCTTCGACCAGCAGTTTGGCCTGGTTCCGGAACTGGTTCGAGATGTTCGATTCCAGGCGCTGCGCGCCTTCGATCGGACCGTTGTCCTGGTACTGCTTCCAGCGGGTGGCGGCCCGGTTCATCAAGTCCTGCGCACGGGCCAGCGCCTTGTCGCGGTTGCGGTTGACGTCCGGTTCCATCGCTCGGATGAAGTACACGTCGTCGTCCGGATCCAGCGCGCCGTAAAACGCCAGCAGGCGTTCGTCATAGTCTCGGCTGCCGCGCGCCTTTTGCAAGGCGCCGTACTGCTCGGCCACCGCCTTGCGCCGCTGGAGCTGCGCGGCGACCGACTTCGCCCAGGGCCCGGCATCCAGTTTTTCCAGGCCG
>NZ_DASRXF010000215.1:0-36069 GCF_035654295.1 Noviherbaspirillum sp.
GCGTCGGCGATCCGGTCCAGGCTTTGCTCCCGCAGGCGGGCGAGGTCGACCGCTTCCACCTCGTCCATGCCCGCCCATTGCAGCAGCGCCGCCAGCGCACCCGGCGCGTCGAACACGCCGTGCAGGTAGGTCCCCAGCACCTGGCCGTCGGCGGAACGCGCGCCCTCGGCGCGTCCTCCGACGTAAAACGCAGGCAGTTCGGTTGCCGGGCCGCGCGATAGCCCCATGTGGATTTCGTAGCCCCTGACCTCGCCCTCGGCGAAGGCGCAGCGTCCTTCGACCTGCGCGAGGGTTTTCTCCCTTGCCAGTTCGGTGTCGATGTCCAGCAGACCAAGCGCTTCGGAGCTTCCCGGTGCGCCCTCGACCCCGCAGGGATCGGACACCGACCGCCCGAGCATCTGGTAGCCGCCGCATATCCCGATCAGCTTGCCGCCGTAGCGCAAGTGCTTTTGCAGGGCCTGCGGCCAGCCGTTCTCGCGCAGAAAGGCGAGGTCGGCGCGGGTATTCTTGCTGCCCGGGAGGATGATGAGGTCGGCCGGTGGAATGGCCTGCCCCGGGCCGATGAAACGCAAGTCCACGCCCGGCTGCGCCCGCAAGGCGTCGAAATCGGTGTGATTGCTGATGCGCGGCAGGACCGGCACCACGATGCGGAAAGCGCCCTTCTCCACCTGCGCCGGCTGGATCGCATCCTCGGCATCGAGGAACAGGCCGTGCAGGTAAGGAAGCACGGCCAGCACCGGCTTGCCAGTCTGCTGCTCCAGCCACTCCAGGCCCGGCTGCAGCAGGCTGATGTCGCCGCGGAAGCGGTTGATGACGAAGCCGGCGATGCGTGCCCGCTCGCTCTCGGACAGGCAGGCGAGCGTGCCGACGATGTGGGCAAAGACGCCGCCGCGATCGATGTCGGCCACCAGGATCACCGGGCAATCCACCGCTTCGGCAAAGCCCATGTTGGCGATGTCGCGTTCGCGCAGGTTGATCTCGGCGGGGCTGCCGGCGCCTTCCACGAGCACCGTATCGAAGCGCCCGGCCAGCCGGCGGTAGGATTCCAGCACCGCCTGCATCGCCACCGTCTTGTACTGGTGGTAGTCGCGCGCGTTCATGTCGGCCCGCACCTTGCCGTGGATGATGACCTGGGCGCCGGTGTCGCTGGAGGGTTTAAGCAACACCGGGTTCATGTCGGTATGCGGCGCCAGACCGGCCGCCGCGGCCTGCAATGCCTGCGCGCGGCCGATCTCGCCGCCGTCGCTGGTCACCGCACTGTTGAGCGCCATGTTCTGCGGCTTGAAGGGTACGACCTTGATGCCTTCGCGCGCCAGCAGCCGGCACAGCGCGGCGACGACGGTGCTCTTGCCGGCGTCCGAGGTCGTGCCTTGCACCATGAGCGTTGCGTAGGGAAAGTTCATGCGCGGCGCTCCTGCCATTGGCGCACGAGCGCGGCGATCTGCGGCAACCCCTCCGTGATCGCACTCGGCCCCGGCGACAGGATGTCGGCCGATTTGACTTCCGCGACCAGGCCGTCCCTCAGTGCGGGAATGGCATCCCAGCCGGCGCGCGCGGCCAGGGATTCGGGGCGGAATTTCTTGCCACACCAGGAGCCGATGATGATTTCCGGCGCGCGGCGCACGACTTCCTGCGGGTCGGCGATGATGCGTGCGCTGGCGCCCGCTTGCGCGGCAAGCTCGGGGAAGATATCCTCGCCGCCCGCGATGGCGATGAGCTCCGACACCCAGCCGATGCCGCTGATCAGCGGATCGTTCCATTCCTCGAAGTAGATTTTCGGGCAGACATGCCACTGCGCGGCCTCCGCCCGCACCGCGTCGATCTGCGCTTGCAGTGTGCCGGCCAGCGCGCGGCCCGCCTCCTGCTTGCCGGTCAGCGCGGCAAGCACCTCGATCATGCGGAAGATGCCCGCGATGTCGCGCTGGTTGAACAGATGCACTTCCACGCCCGCGGCCGCAAGCTCGCTGCAAATGCCCGCCTGCATATCGGAGAAGCCGATCACGAGGTCGGGCTGCACGGCGAGGATGCGTTCGATGCGCGACGACGAAAATCCGCTGACCTTCGGCTTTTCGGCGCGTGCGCGCGCCGGCCGGGTGGTGAAGCCGGAGATACCGGCGATCAAGTCTTCTGCCCCAAGGGCATACAGCGTTTCCACGGCCTCGGTGCTGAGGCAGGCGATGCGGCGGTAAGTCACTGGCGATCTCCCCTGCGGCTTCTTGCTTCCTCGAGTTTTTCGCACAATTGCGTCGCCCCGGCAAGAATGCGCGGGCCGGAGCGGTTGACCAGGTCGGCATCGAGCGCGAACAGGTTGCCGCGGCGGACGGCGAGCATGGAAGGATACTGCTTCCAGATCTCGACGCCGCTCACCGCCTGGTCGCGCCGGTCGCCGCTCACGATCGCCTCCGGGTTTTCCTGCAGCACCGCTTCAGGGCTCAGGCTGGGCGCCACGAGCGGCAGTTTCGCGAAGATATTCTCGCCGCCGCACACGCGGATCGCGTCGCTGATGATGTGGCGCTCGTTCAGGGTGTACAGCGGCTTGTCCCACACCTGGTAGAACACCCGCACGGGCGGGCGCTGCCTGTAGCGGACGACGAGTTCCTCAAGCTGCGTACGAAGCCGGCCCGCCGTCTGTTGCGCGGCCTGCGTCGTTCCCATCAGTTGCCCCAGCTTGACGATGGCCTCGGGTATGTCTTCCAGCTTGTGCGGCTCGCTGTAGTAGAGCGGAATGCCGAGCCGGCGCAGCTGCGCCATCTGGCGCGAGGAGGCGTTGTGCCGCCATGCCACGAGCAGGTCGGGCTTGAGCGCGAGCAGTCGCTCGATGTCGACAAGGCGGTTGTCGCCGACGCGCGGGATGCTGCGCGCGGCGGGCGGGTAGTCGCTGAAATTGACGGCGCCGACAACGCGGTCCCCGCCGCCGGCGGCGAACAGCATTTCGGTGACATGCGGCGCAAGCGAAACGACGCGGCGTGCCGGTTGCTGCAGGGTGACGGTGGCACCGTCGTCGTCGGTCACGCTGATGGCGGCCCGTGCAGGCAGGATGGCCGCGCAGCACATGGCAAGGAAGACGCGTTTCATCGCACCGCCCTTTCCACTGGCCGCCACGCATCGAGCGCTTCCTGCAGGCGCAGCCAGCCCGGTTCGTCCGCGGGAAGGCCGACGCGGATGCCGCGTCCCTTGTCCGCAAACAGGCGCACCCAGATGCCGTGCGCTGCCATATGCGCGTGGAAGGCTTCCGCACGTTGCTCGGGCCACCAGCGGTAGAGCGCGGTGCCCGAGGCATGGATGCCGGCATCGGCCAACAGGCTTTGCAGCCGCGCGCCGTCCTCCTGCAACTGCCGCCTCGCCGCCTCCTGCCATGCGTGGTCAGTCAGGGCAGCGTGCCCGATAAGCTGCGCGGCAGCGCTCACTGACCACGGCCCGAGCCAGTCCGCGATGCGAGACAGCGTCGGCTGTTCCGCCGCGACAAAACCCAGGCGCACACCGGCGAGCCCGAAAAACTTGCCGATCGAACGCAGCACGATCAATCCGGGGCGGCCTGCGCAATGCGCGACGCTGAGGCTGGACACGACATCGCCGAAGGCTTCGTCCACCACCAGCCATCCCCCGCGCGATGCGAGGCGCTCGGCCCAGGTGAGCAAGAGCTCCGGCGCCACGCTTGCGCCGGTGGGATTGTTGGGATTGCAGATCACCATGACATCGGCCTCGTCGACGCTGTTCCCGAGCGAGGCATACGGCAGCTCCCTCACTGCATGGCCGCCCTGCCGCCAGCAATGCGCGTGTTCGGCATACGAAGGCGCCGACACCACGACACGCGAACGCGGGCGCACGCGCGGCAGCGCCTGGATAGCCGCCTGCGTGCCCGCCACGGCGAGCATGTGCGGCGCGCCGTAATACGCCTCCGCCGCCGCCGTCAGCGTCGGGTCCTCTTCCGGAAGGCGGTGCCAGATCTGCGCCTGCAGCGCCGGGGCCGGATAAGGCTTAGGGTTGAGGCCGGTCGACAAGTCCAGCCATTCGGCCACCGGACGGCCGTAACGCGCGGCCGCTTCGCGCAGGTTGCCGCCGTGCTCAAGCATGGGCCATCCTTTCTATGAAGATTGCGCAGACGGACACGACGGCCAGCCACCCGACGCAGGTGCGCGCCACCAGTGCCCAGGCGCGGTCGATATCCGCCGCGCCCGCCTGGCTGCCCGCGCCCAGCGGCGGGCGCTGTTCGTGCACGCCATCGTATTCGGCGGCACCCCCGAGGGCCAGGCGCAGCGCACCGGCGCCGGCCGACATGACCGGGCCGGCATTGGGACTGCTCCACGCCGCCGCCTGCGTTCGCCAGCATCGCATCGCGCTGCGCGTATCGCCGAGCAGCGCGTAAGACAGCGCGGTGAGACGCGCCGGAATCCAGTTCAGGACATCGTCACTGCGCGCGGCCATCCAGCCGAAGGCGTGGAAACGCGCATTGCGGTAACCCCACATTGCATCCAACGTATTGGCGAGGCGGAACAGCAGCGCGCCCGGCCCGCCGGCGACGGCAAACCAGAACAGCGTGCCGAAGATGGCGTCGTTACCATTCTCGAGAAGCGATTCGACCGCCGCCTTGGCCAGTTCCGGCTCGCCCGAATGGCGGGTGTCGCGCGTGACGATGCGGGAAGTGAGCGCGCGCGCCTGCTCCACATTCCCGCTCCGCAACGCCCGCGCGATCGGCAGCATGTGGTCGCGCAGGCTGCGCAGGCCGATGCAGAAATACAGCAGCACGGTGTGGATCGCGAGGCCGGCGAACGGGTGCCATGCGGAGGCCAGCGCAATCATCCACGCGGAGAAGCCCACGAGAGGAAGCACGGCAAGCATCCAGGCCAACACTCCTGCCAGCCTGCGCGCCCTGCCCCGGTTCAAGCGCCGTTCGATGGCATTTGCCATCCTGCCGAAACCGACCAGCGGATGCCACTTGCGCGGCTCGCCCAGCATCCAGTCAAGCGCAACGCCGGCAGCCATCAGCAGCGCAAGCGCGAGTCCGCTCAGCATGCCTTTTCCTTGAGCACGAGCGGCAGGCCGGCGGCCACCCAGACCGCACGCTCGCAGCGCGCGGCCATGTCCTGGTTCAGCCGGCCTGCTTCATCGACGAACCAGCGCGACACTGCTCCCTGCGGCACGATGCCCATGCCGACTTCATTGGACACGATGACGATGTCGCCACGCACCGTATCGAGCGCGGCAAGAAATGCTTCGCGTTCCTCTGTGAAACGCACGGGCGGAACGATAGTACCGACCTCGGGATATTCCCTGTTCTCGCTGAACAACAGGTTCGACAGCCAGACGGTGAGGCAGTCGACAAGCACGACATTACCCGGCGCCGACCAAGTGCGCAGCGCAGCGCCGAGGGCGAGCGGCTCTTCGGCCGTAGTCCACGCCGCATCCCGCCGTACGCGGTGATGCGCAATGCGCGCCTGCATTTCTGTATCGCCGGCCTGCGCGGTGGCAAGGTAGACCACCGGCTTGCCGCTCTGCGCAGCCAGGTTTTCCGCATAGCGGCTCTTGCCGGAACGCGCGCCGCCGAATACGAAGCTGCGTGTCATGGAATCACCACTCGACGCCCGGCTGGGCGGCAATGCCCGCGGCAAAGGCATGCTTGAGCGGCTGCATCTCCGTCACGGTATCGGCCGCGGCGATGAGTTCCGGCGGCGCCGCGCGGCCGGTGACCACCACATGCTGCATCGGCGGCCGCGAGCGCAGGTCTTCGATCACGCGATTGACCTCGAGATAGCGGTATTTGAGCGCGATATTCAGTTCATCGAGCACGACAAAACCGACGCTCGGGTCGCTCAGGAATTCCTTCGCCCGCGCCCACGCGCGTTCGGCACAGGCGATGTCGCGCTCGCGGTCCTGCGTCTCCCAGGTATAGCCCTCACCCATCGCGTGGAAGCTCACCTCGCCAGGGAAGCGTTGCAGAAACAATTCCTCGCCGGTGGATTGCGCGCCCTTGATGAACTGGACCACGCCGACTTTCATCCCATGCCCCAGCGCGCGAATGGCCATGCCGAAGGCGCTGGAACTCTTGCCCTTGCCGTTGCCCGTGTTGACCAGCAGGACGCCGGTGTTGCGCTTCGCCGCCTCGATCTTGCGGTCGACCACTTCCTTCTTGCGCTGCATGCGCGCGCGGTGGCGCTCGTTGATGTCTTCAGTCATTGCTTTTCTCCTCTCCCTCTTCCGCTGGGATGAATATGGTGCGCCTGCCATGTTGCACGGCTTCGATCGGATAGCCGAGGCAACGGCTGAGCAGCGGCGCCGTCATGACTTCCGCTGACGGGCCGGCCAGCCACTCGCCGTCCCCCATCAGCAGCAGCGCGTGCGAGGCAACGCTGTGGGAAAGATTGAGGTCGTGGCTGACGAGTACGACGGCCTTGCCTTCCGCGCGGCACAGGCGCGCCAGCAGTTCCATCACGCCGACCTGGTGCGCCAGGTCGAGCGCGCTGGCGGGTTCGTCGAGCAGGAGCAATGGCGTCTCCTGCGACAGCACGGCGGCAATCGCGACGCGCTGGCGTTCGCCCCCGGAGAGCGTGCGTACGTCGCGTTCGGCGAGGTGGCCGGCATCCAGCGCGCGCATGGCGGCATGCGCAATCCGGTAATCCGTTTCGGCATCCCAGTAACGGTCATCCTGGTAGGGATGGCGCGCGGCCAGCACGGTGTCGATGGCGCGGTAGCCGAAGGCATCGTTCCTTCCCTGCGGCAGATAGGCGCGCTCCCTCGCCAGCGCCAGCAGCTGCCACTCGGACAACACGCGTCCGCCCAGCAGCACGCTGCCGCTGTCCGGCGCGCGCAGGCCGGCAATCGTGCGCAGCAAGGTGCTCTTGCCCGCGCCGTTGCGGCCGATCACGCACCAGCACTGGCCGGCTTCCACCGTCCAGTCCAGTCCGGCAACGAGTTCCCTGCCGCCGATGCGCAATCCCAGCTTGAGCGTCTGCATGGCTTATTTCCTGTGGATCTGGTGCAACTGGAGAAGGAATACCGGCACCCCGATCAGCGCCGTGATGACACCGACCGGCAATTGCTGGGGCGCGATCACGGTGCGCGCCAGCGTATCGGCAAGCACCAGGAAGGTGCCGCCGGCCAGTGTGGCGGCGGGCAGCAGCAGGCGGTGGTCGGGCCCCCATGCAAAGCGGCAGGCATGCGGCACGATCAGGCCGACGAAACCGATGCTGCCAGCCGTGCTCACCGCGCTCGCGGTCAGCAGCGCGGAAAACAGGAACAGACCCTGGCGCAGGCGGTTGACGCGGATGCCGAGCGTGGCGGCGGCTTCCGCATGCAGGGCCATCACATTGATCGCGCGCGCCACGCGCACCGCGAACACCAGCGCAATGAGCCAGACCGTCCACGGCAGCCAGCGCGCCTGCGTTGCCGACAGGTCGCCGATCAGCCAGAACACCATGCCGCGCAGGCGGTTGTCCGGCGCGATCGAGAGCATCAGGGTGACCAGCGCGCCGCAGCCGGAGGCGATGATGACGCCGGTGAGCAGCAGCATCGGTGCGTTGCTGTCGCCCGCGCTGCCCCGCAGGTCGCGCCAGGCGAGAAGGAAAAGCAGGAAAGAGACGGCCATGGCGCCGCCGAACGCGGCGATGTCCACCAGCCACGCCGCAGAGAAAAAGAGCATCGCCGACAGCGCGCCCACGGCGGCGCCGCCGGACACGCCCAGCACATAGGGATCGGCCAGCGGATTGCGCAGCAAGGCTTGCATCATCACGCCGGCCAGCGCAAGGGTGGCGCCGGTCACGAAGGCCGACAGCGCGCGCCCGAGGCGCAGCTCCAGCAGCGTTGCGGCCAGCGAGGACGAGTCACCCCGTAGCTGCTCGCCCAGCGCTGCAAACAATTCCGGGATGGACAGGGACACCGAGCCGATGCCGCAGGCAAACAGGATGCTGCAAAAGGCGGCCGCGACCAGCACCGTCAGGATGCTGACGGCGCGGCGGCGCTCATGGAAAGCTGGCAGCATGATGGCCTCGCTGTGCACGGTGTCCCTTCCTTTCTTACTTCATCGCTTACTTCATCGCATAGCGCACGCCGACGAAGACGTTGGAACCCGCCGTGTTATAGAGGCGGGCCAGCTCGTACTCCTTGTCCAGCACGTTGTTCCAGCGGCCAAACAGCGACCAGTCCTTCGACAGGTCGTAGCTGGCGTGCAGGTTCAGGAGGCCGTAGCCGCCGAGACGGTTGCGGTTGTTGGCGTCGTCGAAGCGTGCGCTGGAGAAAACGAGCTCGCCGCCCGTCGTCAGGTCGCCGGCCTTGTAGTCGAGGGCAAGCGTGCCGTGTTTCTTCGCGCGCCGTGCAAGCTGGCGTCCGGTGGTTTCATCCTGCGGGTCCTGCAGGTCGAGCGAGCCGCGCAAGGTGAACTGGCCGAAGGTGGTGCTGGCGCCCAACGAGAGGCCGGTCAGCAGTGCTTCATTCACGTTGTAGGTGCAGCCGAAGGGAAACGCGGCGGGCGTGACGGGGCACACCGGCGTCGTCACCAGCAGGTCGGTCAGGCGATTGCGGTAGTACACGGCACTGTACTGGCTTGTCCCGTCTTCGTAGTACACGCCGATTTCCGCGTTCCTGCCTTTTTCCGGGCGCAGCGTGGGAATGCCGAAGTTCGGGAAGTACAGCTCGTTGAACGTGGGCGCACGGAAGCTCGTGCCTGCGCTCGCGTTCACGCGCAATGCGCTGGTCAGGCGGTAACCATAGGAAACGCTGCCCGTAGTGCGCGAACCGAACTGCGAGTTGTCGTCGCCACGCAGGCTCAGTGCGCCGAGATGCGCGCCGCGCCGCATCTGGTAGGCGAGTGCGACGGACTTGGTCGTGCGGTCGCGCACCAGCGCAGGCTCGGTCGAATCGACATCTTCCTTCCTGTGCTCGAGGATCGCCTGCAGAACGTCCGTACCCAGCGTGAAGTTGTTTTGCCAGCTGATGGTGGTCTGGTCGGTGTCGAACTCCGAGCGGCCGAAGGATGCATTGTTCCTGCTGTGGTCCGTCGACTGCGAGAGCTGGACATGACTGTTCCAGTTCGGAAGGATGCGGTTCTTCGCATAGAGGCTGTAAGCGGCGACGCGGGTGCGCGTCCGGTCGTCCATGGTCGGACCGGAATCGAACTGGCTCTTCAGCTCGCTGTGCAGGAATGTCGCGCCGAGCTCGTGGCCCTTGGCAAGCTGGTATGCGAGCTGGCCGCTGGCGCTGGAGTTGCGGTAACCGTCGTCATCCGCATTGAAGGAGAAATTGCCGGGCTTGGTGGCGGAGAAGCCGTCGGAACGCTCATGCCCTGCGCGGAATGCGTAGCGAAGGCCCTCGCTGGAGCCGGACACGCCGGCCTCGGCGTTGCGCGTGCCATAGGTGCCCGCGCCGGCGGAGGCCGTCAATGCGGGTGCGCCATCGCCCTGCTTGGTGAAGATCTGGATCACGCCACCCATCGCGTCCGCGCCGTACATGGTGCTGAGCGGGCCGTAGACGATTTCCACGCGGTCGATCTGCGACAGCGGAATCGCGTTCCAGCTTGCGCCGCCGCTAGTGGAAGAGCCGACGCGCACGCCGTCGACCAGCACGATGTTCTGCTTGTTGTCGGTGCCGCGGATGTAGACGGAAGACTGCGTGCCGGGGCCGCCGTTGCGCGCGATCTCGATGCCGCGCTGGCGCTGCAGCACGTCGGCGAGCGAGGTGCCGCCGGAGCGGGCGATGTCCTCGGCAGTGATGACGACGTTATCGGCCAGCACTTCCTTGGCGATCTGGGGCGAGCGCGTCGCGGTAACGACGACGGAATCGAGTTTCTTGTCCTGCGCGTAGGCAGATGCAGAAAACGCTGCAGACGCAGTGGAAGCGGCGACAGCGATCGCAAGCGGCTTGGCTGCTGCTTGCACGCGCAGTAAAACGGGTGATGTCATGACGAATATCCAGAGAAAGACAACCAGCCCGCTTCCCCGCAGGCTGGATGAAAAGAAGTACCGGACAAGTCGATGACGCTCGGGAAACGGGGCGCGTGCCCCATTTTCGTTGCGAAGGTCCCCGTCCGCATACTTCCACCTGCTCTGGCCGGTATCCGGGCTGACAAGGCGAGGCGGCCGACCTTCCCATGCAGAACGCACAGTGGCTTTGAAGGACCGCTTGTCAATGGGGAATGCGCTGTTCGTGCATTCCGGATGACGCTTGCTTACCGTTGCGGGGGCAGCACACGTTAGCTTGAGGACAAGCACCGTGTTTCCCGTTTAACTGCGCGCATGAACATGCGCGCGGGCACCAGAACCCGCCTATTTTAAGGCTTGCAATACAGGCCGACAACAAAAAACGGCTTTGTTATCCGTTTAGCAATCGACCGCGATTGCTGCGCCATAGGCGATCGGATTGGGCGTGCGCGCGGCAGCGGCGACCATTTCTTCCGGCGTCATGCGCTGCACGGCGGCGAGCAGCAGGCGAATGGTTCCGGCATGGGCGACCACCACGACATCCTCCGTTTTCTCCGCCGTCAGTTCCTCGTGGAAGGACAGGACGCGCCGCGCCACGTCCAGCAGGCACTCGCCTCCGCCTGGGCGGTAGTTCGACAGCGCCCCGGCCCAGGCATCGACCTCGGCGCGCGGAATGGTTTCCCAGGCCTGCATTTCCCAGGCGCCGAAATCCATTTCCATGAGGCGTGGATCGAACACGACATCGCCGCACCGGAGTCCTTCGGCCAGTTCAACGGCAAGCGAACGGCATCGCTTCATCGGACTGGAAAAAATCCTTGCGCCCGCAGGCAGTGCCTGCAGCAGTTGCGGCAGCACTTCTCGCTGATGGTCTTCGTCCGCGGCAAGGTCGGTACTGCCATAACATGTCCCCTGCGCGACGACGGGCCGTGCGTGCCTGACGAGGTACAAGCGCATCAGCGCACCGCGAAGGCGAGTACGCCGAGATAGAAGGCTGCTTCGCTCAGTTGCTGCACCGCGCCCAGGCAGTCGCCGGTGTAGCCGCCGATGCGCCGCACGCATTTGCGGGCCAGCCAGCCTGCTGCGATGACGGCAGCGACGATGCCGGCAGCGAGCGCGACGGCGCTCACTGCGCCCGACACGGCGACTGCGGCAAGCACAGCCAGCACCGATGCCGCGGCGATCGCAAACTCCGCCGCCGACATCCGCTGCGCCAGCGGTTTGGATTTCCCCTCCTGCTTCACATAATCGAGTTTCCAGATCAGCGCCGTCGCCGCCAGGCGCGACAAGGGATGCGCAAGCAGCAGCGATGCAATCGCCGCCGGTGCGGGCAGGCCGGACAAGGCCGCACATTTCACGGCAAGCAGCAGGCCGATACCGATGGCCCCATACGCACCGATGCGCGAATCGGTCATGATCTCCAGCACGCGTTGTTTGTCGACGCCGCCGCCGAGCCCGTCGCAGGTGTCGGCAAAACCATCCTCGTGGAATGCGCCCGTCAGGTAGATGCCGGCGGCAGTCGACAACAAGACTGCAACGGCACCGGGCCACACCATCTGCGCCGCAGCGTATGCCGCAGACGCGACCGCGCCCACCACGATGCCCACGGCGGGAAAGTAGCGCGCAGACTGGTGCAGCCATGCCGCGTCGAAGCCGACCCAGCGCGGAATGGGCAGCCGCGTGAAGAATTGCAGCGCGATGAAGAACAGGCGCAGCTGGTGGATGGCGCGTGGCTGCATGTCCTTACTTGTCCGCGGTGCTGACCTGCGCGGAGGCAAACGTCGCCATCTCGCGCAGGAAGTTGACCGACGCATGCAACAGCGGCAGTGCAAGCGCGCACCCGCTGCCTTCGCCGAGCCGCAGTCCGAGCTGCAGCACAGGCCGCCCGCCCAGGTGTTCCAGCATATGCCGGTGGCCGCGTTCGTTGGAGCAATGCGAGAACACGCAGTAGTCGAGGATCGCCGGCTGCAGGCGGGCGGCGACGAGCAAGGCGCTGGTGACGATGAAGCCGTCGATCAGCAGCACCATGCGCCGTTCGGCCGCGCCGAGCATCGCGCCGGCCATCATTGCGATCTCGAATCCGCCGAAGGTGGCGAGCACGTCCAGCGGCGATGTGACCTCCTTGTGCCGCGCCACCGCCTGCTCGATCACCTGGCGCTTGTGGGCGATGCCCTCGCCGGAAAGCCCCGCGCCTGCACCGACACACTCGGAAACGGGAATACCGGTCAGCTTGTGCATCAGCGCCGCGGCGGCGCTGGTATTGCCGATGCCCATTTCGCCGAAACCGACCACATTGCCCTGCAGCGTCGCTGCGAGTGCGAGGCCATGGCGCAGTGCCGCCATGCACTCATCCTCGCTCATCGCGGGCTCGACGGCGAAGTTGCGCGTGCCGTATCCCACCTTGCGGTCGATCAGGCCGTCGCGGAAGCCGAAGTCGTGGTTCACCCCCGCATCGATCACATGCAAGGCGCAGCCGTTCTGGCGCGCGAAGACATTGATCGCCGCGCCCTGCGCCATGAAGTTTTCGACCATCTGCCAGGTCACGCTCTGCGGGAAGGGCGACACGTTTTCGGCGGTCACGCCATGGTCGCCGGCGAAAACCAGGATGGCCGGACGGTCGATGCGCGGCTCGGTGCTTTTCTGGATCAGGCCGATCTGCATGGCCAGTGTTTCCAGCATGCCGAGGCTGCCCAGGGGCTTGGTCTTGTTGTTGATGGCGGCATCGAGGGCGGCAGAAAGCGCAGCGTCGGCCGTGTTCCGGATATGAGGAATATGCATGTGTGTGCCACGCGCGGCGTGGAGATAAGGATTGACCGGGGCCGCGGCAAACCCCGTCCGCGGTGACGCCGTCCTCCGCCTGCAAGCAGGCGAGGACCATTCCGGCCGGTATCCGGGCTCACAAGGCGGACCGATGTGCCTTCCCATGCGTGCGCACAGTGGCGTAGAACAATCGGCCGTCGCCGGCGGCGACGCTTGCTTACCGTTGCGGGGGCAGCACACGTTAGCCTGCATGGCAGGCCCCGTGTTTCCCGTTTAACCGCGCGCATGGACATGCGCGCGAGCACCAGAACGCGGGAAGTGTATGCCCGCCGCAGCGGCGGCGTCAATTCGCCATTGCTGTTCCCTCGCTGTTCCCTCAATCGCCGCCTGCAAGTAAACTGTGCGCCTTCTTTTCCTCAGCACATGCTTCCCGCCATGAAAAACAAGGCCGAATACTACAGCCAGCAATACAACGCCCGCGCGATGATCCCCGACCATCCCTATATCTTTACCCGCTGGCTCAAGGATTCCGCCCAGGCGCGGCGCACGCAGGCGGCCCTGTTCGACCTGGCCTATGGCGAGGCCAGCGGCGAGCGCCTGGATTTCTTCCCTACCCACCGCAGCGACGCGCCGCTGCTGGTCTTCATCCACGGCGGCTGGTGGCGCTCTCTGGACAAGTCGGACTTTTCCTTCATCGCGCCCGCCTACACGCGTGCCGGTTTCAATGTCGCGCTGACCAACTACACGCTGGCGCCCGAAGCCTCGATCGCCGAAATCGTCCTGCAGCAGCTGCGCGCCCTCGCCTGGCTGTACCGCAATGCCGAGAAGTACGACTTCGATCCCGGCCGCATCGTCGTCGCCGGCCATTCCGCCGGCGCCCACCTCGCGGCGATGACGATGGCCGCGGTATGGCCGGCGTTCGGCGCAGACCTTCCCGCCGACCTGGTCAAAGGCGGAATTCTCCTGTCGGGCGTCTACGACCTGGAGCCGGTACGCCATGCCGACTTCGTCAACATCGACCTCAAGCTGCGGGAAGAAGACATCGCCGTCTTGTCGCCCTGCCGTATGCCGCAGTCGCACCCGGCGCCATTCGTGACAGCCTTCGGCGGCCTTGAGTCCGAGGAGTTCCGCCGCCAGACCGGGCTGATGGTCGACGCCTGGAAGGCGAGCCATGTTGCCGATATTGCACTGCCTGAGGCCAATCACCTGACCATCTGCGATGCGTTCGGCACGATCGGCCACCCGCTGCACGCTGCCGCCGTCAAGCTGATCCAGGAAGTGACAGCAACTCCTTAGCAACACCATGGCAAGCCGCACTTTGCCGAGGCAGCCCATGGCATTATGATGTTCAAAGTTGCGCGCAAGAAAATCGTGACTGATAATCGAGCCGATAGCCGCACACAGCCGATTTGCGCGACCTGTAAGACAAAAGCCGACACCACACATAGGAAAGCATCACCATGACCGACGCAGCAGACGACGATCTCGAAGCACTGTTTGAAGAAGTGGCCGCCCAACGCGTCGAAACGGTCGCCGCCCCTGCAGCTTCTGCGGAAGCCGAAGCCGCTGCAGAACCGGTGGATGGTGAAGCAGCCGCCGAAGCCGAGGACCAGTCGGCCAAGCCCATGTATGAACGGCTGGGCGGCATCGTCCGCATGCTGCACGATTCCCTGCGCGAGCTCGGTTACGACCGCTCGCTCTCGGACGTGGCAAGCCAGATCAGCGACGCCCAGGGCCGCCTGAATCACGTGGCCTCGCTCACGGAACAGGCTGCCAACAAGGTGCTCAACGCGGTCGATACCTGCATGCCGGAACAGGAAACCCTCGGCAAGAAGGCGCAGGACATGGAAAACCGCTGGGCCCAGCTGTTCGACGGCAAGCTCAGCATCGACGAATTCAAGGCGCTGGCGGGCGATTCGAAACAGTTCGCCGCCGTCGTGATGGAAGCGACCGAAGCCGAAAAGGCGCGCCTGCTGGAGATCATGATGGCCCAGGACTTCCAGGACATCACCGGCCAGCTGATCAAGAAGATCGTCAACATCACCAATCGCGTCGAGAACGAACTGGCGCAACTGCTGCGCGATAACGCGCCGCCGGAAGTCAAGGCAGCCATCGCCGAACACAAGCCGGTCGATTTGATGCAGGGACCGTCCGAACCGGGCACCGCCATGGCGCAGGACGACGTGGACAGCTTGCTTGCCGATCTGGGGTTCTGATGGATGACATGCTCAAGGAATTCGTCGTCGAGGCGCTGGACCTGGCGACGAACGTGGAAGAGCACCTGCTCTCGCTCGAGCGGCGGCCGGACGACAGCGACAGCCTGAACGCGCTGTTCCGCTCCTTCCATACGATCAAGGGTGGCGCCGGCTTCATGAACCTGCCGGCCATCGTCTCTGCCTGCCACCTGACCGAAAACCTCTTCGACGCGCTGCGCACGGGCAAGGTGCCCGTTACCCCGGCCGCGATCGAAGCCGGCCTGCAGGCCAGCGGCTTCGTCGGCGACCAGCTCAAACAGCTGGCCAACGGCGCCTCGCCCGACAGCCTGCCGGCCATGCCGCCCTCGCTCGAAGCGCTGGTGGCGCAAGCAATCGAAGGCGGCACTGCTCCCGCCCCCGCTGCGCCCGCCACGGTGGAGGCCGCCGCGGCAGCCGAGCCCGCCGTCGCTGTGAGCACCGTGGGTGCCGGCGGATTGGACTGGGAGGCGCTTTACCGCGCCGTCGTGCCGGCCGGCACCCTGCCCGCTGCCCCCGCTGCCGCACCTGCTGCCGCAGCGCCTGTTGCAGCCCCCGCCAACGTCACGCCGATCGTCAAGCCGGCAGCCGACGAGGCGGCACGCCCGGTCGTCGCGCAAGTCAAGGAAGACACCATCCGCATCGACGCGGTCAAGCTCGATGCGCTGCTGGAAGTGGCCGGCGAATCCGTCCAGGCCGCCAACCAGGCCGCCGTGCTCCTCGAGAAGCTCTCGCAGTTCAAGTTCGAAGGACAGGCCGCTGCCCTGATGTCGACCCTGCAGGAAACCCTGAGCCGCGCCTCGCGCTATTCCACCGAGCTGCAACGCGCGACGCTCTCGACCCGCATGCAACCGGTAGGCCGCCTGTTCCAGAAGTTCCCGCGCCTGGTGCGCGAACTGGCGCGCGACCTCGGCAAGGATGTCGACCTCGTCATCGAAGGCGCGGAAACCGAAGTGGACCGCGTGGTGGTGGACAGCCTGTACGACCCGCTGGTGCACATGCTGCGCAATTCCCTGGACCACGGCATCGAAACGCCCGAGGAGCGCGCGACCACCGACAAGCCGGCCAAGTCCACCATCCTGCTCAAGGCATGGCAGGAAGGCAGCAGCGTCATGATCCAGGTTTCCGACGACGGCAAGGGCATGGACCCGAACAAGCTGCGCACCAAGGCCATCGCCAAGGGACTGATCAATGAAAACGCCGCGCAGAGCAAGGAAGAAGCGCTGCAACTGATTTTCCTGCCCGGCTTCTCGACCAAGGAAGTGGCGTCCAGCGTATCCGGCCGCGGTGTCGGGATGGACGTGGTGAAGACCGCCGTCGAAAAGCATCGCGGCGCGATTCGCATCGAGTCCGACATGGGCAAGGGCACCGTCTTCACCATCCGCCTGCCGATCGAGCTGTCGATCGTGCCGACGATGCTGGTGCGCACCGCCGGCGCGGCGCTGGCACTGCCGATGGCAGTGGTGGAACGCGTGGTGGAATTGCCGGAAGAGTTTGAATCCGTCGGCGGCTCGCCGGTGCTGCGCGACCAGGGCCGTCCGCTCGCGGTGCTTTCGTTGGGCGGCATCCTCGGCTACGAGCCGACGCGGGAAAAGGTCGGCATCGTGATTGCGGCTGCACAGCCGTACATCGTTGCGGTGGAAGCCGTTGACGGTACCGCCGACCTCGTGATCAAGCCGCTGACCGCCCTTTCCGTCCCCGGCGTCAACGGCACCGCGCGCTCCGCCGAGGGCGAGCTGGTGCTGGTGATCAGCCTTGCCTTCCTGCTGGACGGCTGCAAGACGACGACCGCCTCGCGTCTCGCCGCCTGAAAAAAATCCCGGACGGTTTCCCGTCCGGGATGCATTTCTTTCCCCTGTTTATTGCTTCGAAGTCCTGGTCACTTCTTCGCCAGGCGTTCGTTTTTTTCCCTCGTCCATTCATCCAGCTTTTCGCGAATGCCGGCCTGCTCCGCCGCCATCTGCGTTTCGGAAGCAAGTTGCGCACAGAGTTCGAGCCGGATGCCGTTGGGGTCGAAGAAATAGATGGAGTGGAAGACGCGGTGGTCAGTCACGCCCAGCACCTCGATACCGTTCGCTTCCAGGCGCGCCTTCATCGCTTCGAGTTGCTCGATCGTGTCCACGCGCAGCGCGATGTGGTTGACCCAGGCCGGCGTGTTGGGCGATGCATCGGGCGCGACATTGTCGCCGAGGTCGAAGAAGGCCATGCAGGAACCGTCCGTCATGCGGAAGAAGATGTGCACGTAGGGGCAGTATTCGCCGGTCGAGGGCACGATGTCCTTGCGGATGTAGTGGAACAGCGGCAGGCCGAGGATGTCCTCGTAGAAATGCCGGGTCTCTTCGGCGTCGCGGCATCGGTAGGCGAAATGGTGCAGGCCGTGGATAGGCACGGCTGCGGGAATGCCGGCAGCCTGTCCGACGGCGGTAGCGGCAAGTGTGCTCATGGCAGCTCCTCGTGTAGTGATCAGCGCGCTTTTGGCGGCGTGTATTGCGCGACCTTCTGGTTGATCGCACCGAAAATCGATTTGCCGTTGGCGTCCAGCATCTCGATCTTGATCGTGTCGCCGAACTTCATGAACGGCGTTTTCGCTTCGCCGTGCGCGATCATTTCCAGCGCGCGTTTTTCGGCGATGCAGGTATAGCCCTTGGCGGAATCCTTGTTGGACACCGTGCCCGAGCCGATGATCGATCCGGCGCGCGCACCGCGCGTCTTCGCCAGGTGCGCGATCAACTTCGGAAAGCTGAACACCATGTCCGCCCCGGCATTCGGCTGTCCGACCAGCGCGCCGTTCCATGTGGCGCGCAGCGGCAGGTGCACCTTGCCGTCCTGCCATGCGGTATCGAGCTCGTCGGGCGTCACGGCGACGGGGGAAAAACTGGATGCCGGCTTGGACTGGAAGAAGCCGAAGCCCTTGGCCAGTTCGGCCGGGATCAGGTTGCGCAGGGAGACGTCGTTGACCAGCATCAGCAGCTTGATGTGCGAGCCCGCCTGTTCGGCGGTCGTGCCCATCGGCACATCGTCGGTGATCACCGCCACCTCGCCCTCGAAGTCGATGCCCCATTCTTCCGAAGCCAGCAGGATGTCGTCGGTCGGACCGATGAATTCGTCGGAACCGCCCTGGTACATCAGCGGATCGTGCCAGAAGGATTCCGGCATCTCGGCATTGCGCGCCTTGCGCACCAGCTCGACGTGGTTCACGTAAGCCGAGCCGTCCGCCCACTGGTAAGCGCGGGGCAGCGGCGACATGCAGCGCTCCGGGTTGAAATCGAAGCTGCGCTGCGCCTTGCCAGCGTTGAGCTGTTCGTACAGCGCCTGCAGTTGCGGCGCGATGAAGCTCCAGTCGTCGAGTGCGCGCTGCATGGTCGGCGCGATGCCGTCGGCGATGTGGGCGGTCTTCAGGTCGCGCGATACGACGGCCAGCTGGCCGTCACGGGTTCCATCCTTGAGGGTGGCGAGTTTCATCCGGGGGTCCTTGTGGTGAAGAAAAGGGCTTTTGCGATTGCCGGAAATTACGTATTATTAAATCAATTCACCATATCGTAATCCCAAGCCGGAATGAAATCAACTGCCGACAGCCCGCCGAATGACTCGCGTCAAGGTATCCAGTCCGTGGAAGTGGCCGGCCCGCTGCTGGTCGCGCTGGCCCGCGCCTCGGGGCCGCAGACGCTTTCCGCCCTCGCCCGGAGCGCCGGCATGCCGGCGGCCAAGGCCCACCGCTATCTGGTCAGCCTGATCCGCGTGGGACTGGTGGAACAGGATGCCGCGAACGGCTTGTACGACCTGGGAGGACTGGCGCTGGAACTGGGATTGGTGTCGCTGGGGCGGCTGGATGCCGTCAAGCTCGCGGACGAGACCCTGGCGGGTCTGCGCGAAGCCACCGGGGAAACGGTGGCGTTGGCGACATGGGGCAATTTCGGGCCGACCTATATCCGGCTGCTGCAATCGAAGCGGCCGGTCACGGTCAACCTGCAGATCGGCAGCGTGATGCCGATGACTTACACCGCCAGCGGACTGTGCTTCGCGGCATTCCTGCCGGCGAGCGAAACCGGCGAACTGCTCCAGCACGAGCTGGCGCAGAACCGCGGCGAAAAGCTGGATGCGCCGCAATCGATGCGCGAGCTGGAACCCTTGCTGGACGACACGCGCCGCCACGGAATGGCGCGCATGATCGGGCACCTGGAGCCGTCAGCAGCACGGGCGCCGGCGAGGACGCGCACCGCAGAACGCCTGCTCGCCGGGTTCAACGCCTTCTCGGCGCCGGTGTTCGATCACGAGGGCCGCATGCGCTTTGCATTGACGGTCGTGGGGTCGGCGGCGCATGTCGATGAGGACTGGAATGGTCAGATCGCGGCTCAGACCAAGGCGCACGCGGAACAGCTGTCGCGGCGCCTCGGATTCCGTACTTAGAACAAGCTGCCCACGTTGAGCAGCGTAAGCACGCCCAGCACCGCGAAGATGACGGCGGCAATCGCATGCACCAGCCGCATCGACACCATCTCGATGATCTTGTTGCCCAGCAGGACGGCCGGCACGTTGGCGATCATCATGCCCAGCGTAGTGCCGGTCACGACCGCGTAGAAGGCGGAGTATTTCGCCGCCAGCGCAATCGTCGCCACCTGCGTCTTGTCGCCCATCTCGGCGAGGAAGAAGGCCACGATGGTGGTCGCAAGGACGCCGAAGCGCTGCGGCTTGGCGTCCAGATCATCGATCTTGTCGGGGATCAGGGTCCACACCGCCATGGCGAGGAAGGACAGGCCCAGCACCCAGCGAAGCACGTCCCTGCCGAAGAAATCGGTGAGCCAGCCGCCGACCGCACCGGCGAACGCATGGTTCAGCAAGGTGGCGACGAGGATGCCGAGGATGATGGGAATTGGCCGGCGGAATTTCGCAGCAAGGAGAAGGGATAGCAGCTGCGTCTTGTCGCCCATTTCAGCCAGGGAGACGATGCCGGTCGATAAAAGGAAAGCTTCCATGAATGCTCCAGGGCCGGATGAATACCGATGACCATGCGCGCCCTCCGGCCCAAGCAGAGGCAGCATGGTCAAAGGTCTCGCCAAACCTGGAGTCGCTTGCGCCATGACCCATAAGGTCAAGTCTGTTGACGCAAGCCCCTCTCGCAAATCGGAGGGAGGCTACTCCCCAATGACGGCGGGCATTTTACCCGAATATCGTAGTGCAATGGAGAAATTTGCGGCTCAGAGCTCGTAACTGTCTTTCTCGCCGCTCATCACCTGTTCGATCAGCTTGCGGTTGAGCGTGGGCGTGAGCAGTTCGATGAAACTGTATACATAGCTGCGCAGGTAGGCGCCCTGTTTCAGGGCAACGCGCGATACGTTCGTGCCGAACAGATGGCCCACCTGGATGGCTTCCAGCCCCTTGTCCCGTTCCGGGTCGAAGGCCAGGCCGGCGATAATGCCGACGCCCATGCCGAGCTCCACGTAAGTCTTGATCACATCGGCATCGATCGCCTCCAGCAGGATGTCCGGTTTCAGGTCGCGGATCTGGAAGGCGTGATCGATTTTTGCACGGCCGGCAAATGCAGCGTCGTACGTGATCAGCGGATAGCTCGCGATTTCCTCCAGTGTCACCGTCCTGGACTTGAGCAAGGGATGTTCGTGCGGCACCACGACCACGTGCTCCCACTGATAGCAGGGCAGGGAAATCAGCCCATCCGCACTGGCGATCGCCTCGGTCGCGATGGCAAGGTCGGCCTGGTCTTTCAGCACCATCTCGGCGATCTGGCGCGGATTTCCTTGCAACAGGGACAACTTCACCTTCGGGTATTTCTGGGTGAATGCCTGCACCACCTTGGGCAGGGTGTAGCGGGCCTGGGTGTGCGTGGTGGCAATCGTGAAACTGCCGGTGTCCTGGGCCGCGAACTCCTTGCCGATGCGCTTCAGCCCGTCGATCTCCTGCATGATCAGCTCGACCGAGCGCAACACCGCCCTGCCCGGCTCGGTCAGCCCGCGGATGCGCTTGCCGTGGCGGGTGAAAATATCCACCCCCAGTTCCTCTTCCAGTTCGATGATCGCCTTGGACACGCCCGGCTGTGAGGTATACAAGGCCTTCGCCGCCTCGGTGAGGTTGAAATTCTGCCGTACGGCTTCCCGGACAAAGCGGAGTTGATGGAGGTTCATCGTTTCCCTTTTGAAAAAACCATGCCTACTTTTCCGTGTTTATATATGCCGATTGAGCATATAAGCAAATAAATTCTAAGTAGTTTGGAATAAGGAATAAGTTTATTACGATTCACGCTAATTTGCGTGAGGTGACATGACTCTTACTTATGTAATTTCCGGTTTTGCGGTCGGCCTGCTGGTCGGGCTGACGGGCGTCGGCGGCGGCTCGCTGATGACGCCCCTGCTCACCCTCATGTTCGGCGTTTCCCCCACCGTTGCCGTCGGCACCGACCTCGCGTTTGCCTCCACCACCAAGGCTGCCGGAACGGTGGCCCACCGCTACCGCGGCACGGTGCACTGGGACATCGTCCGCCACCTCTGCTTCGGCGCCTTGCCCGCCGCCGTCCTCGCCGCGATTGCGCTGAAGCACTTCGGCGCGCTGGACAAGGAAATCGGCCAGATCATCCGCTATTCCATCGCCTTTTCCGTGCTGCTGACCGTGGTCGCGCTGCTGTTCCGCGGCCGCATGCAGGCATGGGTGCTCAGGCATCCCGAAAAACAGTTGCAAGGCACCAGGCTGATGGTTGCCACCATCGTGGTCGGCGCCATCCTCGGCACGCTGGTCACCGTCTCGTCCATCGGCGCCGGCGCAATCGGTGCAACCATCCTGGTATTACTGTATCCTCGCCTGTCCCCCGCGGAAATCGCCGGCACCGACATCGCCTACGCCGTCCCCCTCACCGCCATCGCCGCCTTCGGCCACTGGTGGCTCGGCTCGATCGACTGGATGCTGCTCGCCGCCCTGCTGCTGGGCTCCCTGCCCGGCATCACCATCGGTTCCCTCGCCGCCAAGGCGGTCCCGGAAAAGATCCTGCGCGGCCTGCTGGCAACGACGCTGACCGGCGTCGCCGCGAAACTGGTTTTTTAAGATTGGAAAAAAGAAGATGTATCGTTACGACCAATATGATCATCAGATCGTCAAGGAACGCGTGGCGCAATACGCCGACCAGGTGCGCCGCCGCCTGGCCAACGAACTGAGCGAAGACGAATTCCGCCCGCTGCGTTTGCAGAACGGCCTGTACTACCAGCGCCATGCGTACATGCTGCGCATCGCCGTGCCCTACGGCCTGCTGGCCTCGCGCCAGCTGCGCATGTTCGCCCACATCGCGCGCGAGCACGACCGCGGCTACGGCCACTTCACCACCAGGCAGAACATGCAGTTCAACTGGATCAAGGTGGAAGAGACGCCGGACATCCTCGCCAAGCTGGCCTCGGTCGAGATGCACGCCATCCAGACTTCCGGCAACTGCGTGCGCAACATCACCTCCGACCAGTTCGCCGGCGTCGCGCCCGATGAAATCATCGATCCGCGCCCGTACTGCGAAATCCTGCGCCAGTGGAGCACCTTCCACCCCGAGTTCGCCTACCTGCCGCGCAAGTTCAAGATCGCGATCAACGGCGCGGAAGAAGACCGCGCGGCGATCATGGTGCACGACATCGGCCTGTCGGTCCTGAAGAATGAACAGGGCGAGATCGGCTTCCGCGTCTTCGTCGGCGGCGGCATGGGCCGTACCCCGATCCTGGGCAGCGAAGTCCGGTCCTTCCTGCCGTGGCAGCATGTGCTGAGCTACGTCGAAGCCATCCTGCGCGTCTACAACCAGTACGGCCGCCGCGACAACATGTACAAGGCGCGCATCAAGATCCTGGTGAAAGCGCTCGGTGTCGAGGAGTTCGCGCGCCAGGTGGAAGAGGAATGGCAAGACCTGAAGGATGGCCCGAGCACGCTGACGGTGGAAGAACTGCAGCGCGTCGCCGCCTACTTCACCGCGCCGGCCTATGAAACCCTGCCCGCCACCGACAACGCGGTCGAGCACCTGAAGGCGGAAAACCGCGCCTTCACCAAGTGGATCGAGCGCAACGTCAAGGGCCACAAGGTGCCGGGCTACGCATCCGTCGTGCTGTCGCTGAAGAAGACCGGCGTGCCGCCGGGCGACATCACCGCCGACCAGATGGACTTCGTCGCCGACCTCGCCGACCGCTACAGCTACGGCGAACTGCGCGCCACCCACGAGCAGAACCTCGTGCTGGCCGACGTCAAGCAGTCCGACCTGATCGCATTGTGGGAAGAAGTGAAGAAGCACGGCCTGGCCACGCCGAACATCGGCTACCTGACCGACATGATCTGCTGCCCCGGCGGCGACTTCTGCGCGCTGGCCAATGCGAAGTCGATCCCGATCGCGCAGGACATCGCCGAGCGATTCGACAACCTCGACTTCCAGCATGACATCGGCGACCTCGAGCTCAACATTTCCGGCTGCATCAACTCCTGCGGCCACCACCATATCGGCCACATCGGCATCCTCGGCGTGGACAAGGACGGCAGCGAGTGGTACCAGGTATCGATCGGCGGTTCGCAGGGCAACGAGTCCAGCATCGGCAAGATCATCGGCCCGTCCTTCTCCGCCCATCAGGTGACGGAAGTGATCGACCGCATCCTGCAGGTGTACGTGCGCGAGCGCACCGAGGACGAGCGCTTCATCGACACCGCGCGGCGCATCGGCGTCGCGCCGTTCAAGGAATTCGTGTACGCCACCCCGATCAAGATCGAACATCCCGCTGGAGAAGACGCCTATGCGTAACATCATCAAGAACAAGGCCGTCGTCGCGGATGACTGGACTGTTTTCCGCCTTGGCGAAGAGGATGCGCCGGATTCCGTCGCCGTCCCCGAGGGCAAGGTCATCGTGCCGCTGAAGGTGTGGCAGCAGCAGCGCGCCGCGCTGGAAAACCGCGCCGAGCTCGGCGTGTGGATCGGCAGCAGCGAGCGCCCGGAAGAACTGAAGGACGACCTCGGCCGCTTCAAGCTGATCGCCGTCGACTTCCCGAAATTCGCCGACGGCCGCGGCTACTCGATCGCCTGGAACCTGCGCTCCCGTCTCGGCTATACCGGCGAGCTGCGCGCCATCGGCGACGTGCTGCGCGACCAGCTGTTCTTGATGCAGCGCGTGGGCTTCGATGCCTTCGCCGTGCGCGCGGACAAGAACATCCATGACGCGCTCAAGGGCCTGACCGATTTCTCCGAGGTGTATTCCAACTCCTGGGACCAGAAGTCGCCGCTGTTCCGCCGCGTGCAGCGCGGTGCGGGAGCCGAGGCATGAGTGACTATGCCACCCTGGTCGAGAACACGCAGGCGACGCTCAAGCGCATCGCCGCCGAGTTCTCGCCCGCGGTCTTCGCTTCCAGCCTCGCCGCCGAGGACATGGTGCTGGCCGACATGATCCTGCGCGCGAAGCTGCCGATCGGCATCTTCACGCTGGAGACCGGACGCCTGCACAAGGAAACCCTGGGCATGGTGGACCGCATCAGGGAAACCTATGGCGCCGAGGTCAAGCTGTACAAGCCGGAGCCGGCCGCCATCGACGCCTATGTGCAGCAGAACGGCTTGAACGCCTTCTACGACAGCGTCGAGATGCGCAAGGAATGCTGCCGCATCCGCAAGGTCGAACCGCTCAATCGCGCGCTCGCCGGCAACAAGGCCTGGGTCACCGGCCAGCGCCGCGCGCAGTCGACCACCCGCGCCGATCTCGCCGTGCAGGAAGACGATCCGGCGCACGGCATGACCAAGTTCAATCCGCTGGCGGACTGGTCGGAAGAGGACGTGTGGCACTACATCCGCAGCAACAACGTGCCGTACAACCCGCTGCACGACAAGGGCTATCCGTCCATCGGCTGCGAGCCCTGTACCCGCGCCATCCAGCCGGGCGAGGATGTGCGCGCCGGGCGCTGGTGGTGGGAAAACCCGGAATCCAAGGAATGCGGCCTCCACGTGGTGGATGGCAAGCTGGTCAGAATCAAATCGGTAGCAGCTTAAAAATCATGAACACAGCAGTCGAAAAACTCTTTTTGGACGCAGCCAGCAACCGTCACCTGGACTGGCTCGAATCGGAAGCGATCCACATCATGCGCGAGGTGGCGGCCGAGTGCACGAATCCCGCCCTGCTTTTCTCGGGCGGCAAGGATTCGGTGGTGCTGCTGCGCATCGCGGAGAAGGCTTTCCGTCCCGGCAAGTTCCCCTTCCCGCTGGTGCACATCGACACCGGACACAACTTCCCGGAAGTGATCGAATTCCGCGACCGCCGCGCCAATGAACTGGGCGAGCGCCTGATCGTGCGCTCGGTGGAAGACTCCATCAAGAAGGGCACCGTGCGCCTGCGCAATCCGCAAACGGATTCGCGCAACGCGGCGCAAGCGGTGACGCTGCTGGAAACGATTTCCGAATTCGGCTTCGACGCCTGCATCGGCGGCGCGCGCCGCGACGAAGAGAAGGCCCGCGCGAAAGAGCGCATCTTCTCCTTCCGCGACGAATTCGGCCAGTGGAACCCGAAGGCGCAGCGTCCGGAACTGTGGGACCTGTATAACACCCGCGTGCATCCGGGCGAGAACATGCGCGTATTCCCGATCTCCAACTGGACCGAGCTCGACGTGTGGCAATACATCGCCCGCGAAAAGCTGGCGCTGCCCTCGATCTACTTCGCGCACGAGCGCCAGGTCATCCCGCGCAACGGCCTGCTGGTGCCGCTGACTGAACTGACCCCCGCGAAGGAAGGCGAATCCGTCGAAACGCGCATGGTGCGCTTCCGCACCGTCGGCGACATCTCCTGCACCTGCCCGGTGGCCTCCGACGCCGGCACGGTGGACGCGATCCTCGCCGAAACCGCGGTCACGCAGATCACCGAACGCGGCGCGACCCGCATGGATGACCAGACATCCGAAGCATCGATGGAAAAACGCAAGAAGGAAGGGTATTTCTGATGAACGCCGCAGTCTCTGAACAAGTGTTGTCGACCGTCACCGAGCGCGGCCTGCTGCGCTTCATCACCGCCGGCTCCGTCGACGACGGCAAGAGCACGCTCATCGGCCGCCTGCTGTTCGACAGCAAGGGCATCTTCGCCGACCAGCTCGACGCGATCTCGCGCGCCAAGCACAAGCGTACCGTCGGCGACACCGTCGACCTCTCCCTGCTGACCGACGGCCTGGAAGCCGAGCGCGAGCAAGGCATCACCATCGACGTCGCCTACCGCTACTTCGCCACGCCCAAGCGCAAGTTCATCATCGCCGACACCCCGGGCCACGAACAGTACACCCGCAACATGGTGACCGGCGCATCGACCGCCGACGCCGTCATCATCCTGGTCGACGTCTCCAAGGTGAAGCTGGGCGAAGACGGCAGCCTGGAACTGCTGACCCAGACCAAGCGCCACTCGACCATCGCCCACCTGCTGCGCATCGAGCACGTGATCGTTGCCGTCAACAAGATGGACCTCGTCGACTACGACAAGACCGTCTATGACCGCATCGTCGCCGCCTACCAGCAGTTCGCGAAGCAGCTCGGCCTCGCCGATGTGCGCGCGATTCCGCTGTCGGCACTGGCCGGCGACAACGTCGTGACCGCCAGCGACAAGATGTCGTGGTACGAAGGCCCGACGCTGATCGAGCTGCTGGAATCGCTGTCCGTGTACGACGAATCGCACGACGAGCCCTTCCGCTATCCGGTGCAGCTGGTGGCACGCCACAACGGCCACGAAGCCAACGACTTCCGCGGCTACATGGGCCGCATCGAAGCCGGCAAGGTGAAGAAAGGCGACAAGCTGATGGTGCAGCCGAGCGGCCAGAGCGCTACCGTCAAGGACATCCTCACGCTGGACGGCTCGCTCGATTCCGCCACCGTCGGCCAGTCGGTCACCCTCCTGCTGGACGAATACCTGGACATTTCGCGCGGCGACATGCTGGTGCAGGCCGACCGGCCGGCCACCCTGCTCAAGACGGTGGAAGCCGACATCTGCTGGCTGTCCGAGGAACCGCTCGACATGCGCCGCAAGTACTGGCTCAAGCACACCACCAAGCAGGTCGCGGCGCGCGTGACGAAGATCGACACCCTGCTCGACATTAACACGCAGGAACGCCGTCCCGCCGATGCGCTGAAGCTGAACGACATCGCCACCGTCTCGCTCAACGTCCAGCAGCCGCTGGCCGCCGATGCCTACGACGCGATCCGCTCGACCGGCGCCTTCATCCTGATCGATGAAGTGACGCACCAGACGGTGGCCGCGGGCATGATCCGCATCGCCTGACCCGCACTTCATGACATCCCCATCCGCCGCGCAGAAGACGACCGGCAAGGTCATCCTGCTCGGCGCCGGCCCGGGCGCCGCCGACCTCATCACGGTCCGCGGCGCCCGGCTGCTTTCGGCGGCCGACGTGGTGCTCTACGACGCACTGGTCACGGAAGAAATGCTGGCGCTGTGCCCGCAGGCTGAAAAGATCCCGGTCGGAAAGCGCTCCGGGCAGCGATCGACGGCGCAGGACGTCATCAACCGGAAACTCGTGGAATGCGCGCGCAAATACAAGCTGGTCGTCCGCCTCAAGGGCGGCGATCCGATGATGTTCGGCCGTGCCGACGAGGAATTGCGGGCGCTGGAAGCGGAAGGCATCGAAGTCGAGATCGTGCCGGGTGTCACCGCAGCGCTTGCCGCGGCTGCGTCGTCGAAACAACCATTGACCAAGCGTGGCGTCGCGCGCAGCGTCGCGTTCTTCACGTCGGCCACCGCGCCGGGTCATCCGGAACACACCACCCTGCCCGATTGTGACACGCTGATCCAGTACATGGGCGGCAAGGAAGCGATTACCACCGCGCAGAGATTGCTGGCGCAGGGACGCTCGCCCTCATTGCCGGTGCTTGTGATTGAAAACTGCAGTCGTGCGAATGAACGGATCCTGCGTTTTCAGCTGGGGGAATTGGAAAAAGGTTTGGCCGGTTGCCATGGGCCGGTGCTCGTGATGTTTGGCGAGGCGCTGGCGGCGCGCGGGTGATTGATTTCCGGCGCTGGTGGGTTTCGCTGCGCTCTACCCACCCTACCGTTCTTTATAGGGACGGTAAATTCGGTTCTCCACAAAGGACTGTAGGGTGGGTAGAGCGCAGCGAAACCCGTCAAGCCGCTAGAGGACGCCAGCCGCTCCCACGCAATACCGCGCAATCGCATTCAACACCTCTGCATCCTCCCCCACAGCGGGCACGGCACGTATCACTACCTGCGGATAATCCTGCCTCAGCTTCTCCAGCATCACGGGCAGATCACGCAACACATGCCCGCCCTGCCCGAAGAAGACCGGCACCACCGTCACCTCCCCGCACCCATCCTGCACCAGCCGCCCGACCAGTTCCGGCAACCGCGGCTCCATCAGTTCAAGAAAGGCAAGCGACACGGCCGCATCCGGCATCTGCGCCTGCGTCAACTGCTGCAGGCGCTGGAAAGGCTCGGCCCAGCGCGGGTCGCGCGCGCCGTGGGCAAACAGGACGAGGGAACGCTGCGCCATGACCACTCCTAGTGTTTCTGTACCCACAGCAAGGCGGCCACCGCCACCAGCAGGAAAGTCATGCTCGGCAATACCGCAGTCGCCAGCGGCGGCCAGGTATTGAGCAGGCCCAGGTGCGAGAACAGGCTGTTGAGCAGCTGGAAACTCACGCCGATCATGATGCCGATGAAGATCTTCAGGCTCACGCCGCCGGCGCGGAAATGCAGGTAGGCGAACGGCAGGGCCAGCGCCATCATGACCAGCACCGCGAGCGGGTAGAACAGCTTTTTCCAGAAAGCGATTTCATAGCGTTCCGTGGTCTGCTTGTTCTCGGCGAGATGGCGCGTGTAGGTGGCCAGCCCGTAGGCCGACATGCGGTCGGGATCAGCGAACAGGACGGACAGAATATCGGGCGTGATCTCGGATACAAGGTCGCGCTGCGGTAGTTGCCGCGTGGTGACGACGGCGGAAAGATCGGCGGCATTGCGCGGAAATACGGTCTCCGTCACGTTCGCCAGGCGCCAGATATTGCGGCCCTTGTAGTCGGCGTGATCCGCCGTGACCACGGCAGTGAGATGGAATTCGCGGTCGAACTCGTACATCTTCACGCCCTGCAATTGCCCATCCGTCGTGACGTCGCCGACGTTCAGGAAACGCGAGCCGACCGGCTCGCCTTCCACGCCGTTCTGGCGGATCACGTCCTTGGTCCACAGGCCGGTGCGGAATTCCTTGGAGACCGTCGCACCCTGCGCCTGCAGCTTCAGCCTTTCGCCCATTTCGCTGCTGGCCGGCGCAATCACTTCGCCGAACAGGAAGGTGATCAGCACGAAGACAATACCGATCTTCGCCAGCATCCAGCCGGCCCTGCCCGTCGACAGGCCCGAGGCGCGCATGATGGTGAACTCGGATTTCGCCGCGAGCTGCGCCAGCGCATAGATGGTGCCGATCAGCGCCGCGATGGGCATCAGGTCGTAGACATAGCCGGGCAAGCCCATGGCGACGTACAGGAACGCATGTTGCAGCTCGTAACCGCCGCGCCCGACCTGCGGCAGTTCGCCGATCAGGTCGAAAAAGGCGAACAGGGCGAGAAAGGCGACCAGCGCGAATACGACCGCGCCGACGATTTCCCGCGATACATAGCGGTCGAGGACTTTCATTGCGCCCCCGCCTTCCTGAACAGCCAGGCGCGCTTGAAGGCGCCCCACTTCGTAGCCGGGTGGTATTCGCTGTTGACGAACAGGCGCCAGGAAAACAGCAGGACGATCAGGATTGCCGCGACGAGGTGCAGCGGCCACCATGCGGCCTCGAAGGACATGCGCTTCTGCACCACCGCCGCCTGGAACACGCTGACCATGTTGCTGTAGATGATGAACAGCAGCAAGGCGATCAACAGGTTGGCCGAGCGGCCGCCGCGCGGATTGGCGAAGCTCAGCGGGATGGCCAGCAGCATGAGCAGCAAGCCCATCACCGGCAGGGAAATGCGCCACAGCAGTTCGCCGGCGTTGAAGTGATTCATGTTGGCCAGCAACTCCGGCGTGGACAGGGAGCGCGCCGACTGGTCGCCGATCAGCGCCTGCGACTGCCGCGCCACCAGCACGCCGTAGCGTTCGAATTCCATCACGCGGAAATCCGCCTGGGTCGCCATGCCGTCGTAACGCCGTCCCTGGTTCATGACCAGGAACTTGTCGCCGCGCTCGTCGAGCATGACCGAGCCTTCGCGGGCGACGACGATGCTGTTGCGGCCATCCTTGACGGTATTGACGAACACGTTCTGTACCTTGGTCGCATCGCCGCTGACACCTTCCACGAAGAAGATGCGGTCGGCGGACGATGATTCCTGGAAGCGGCCCGGCGAGACCTTGGCGATGTCTTCGCGCTTCTGGAAGCGCTCGCGGAATTCGGCGCTCTGGCGGTTCGCCCAAGGCGTGACGAAGAAGCTCAATGCCACGACGACCGCGATGACGGGCAGGCCGAAAGACAGGACCGGCCTGACCCAGCGGGAGAGGGAGAGCCCGGATGCGAACCAGACCACCATTTCCGAATCCTGATAACTTCGCGTTACGACAACAAGTACCGAAATGAAGGATGTCAGAATCAGGATGATCGGCAGGTAACGCAGGGCGGCAAAGCCGATCAGGGCGATCACGTCCTGGGATGCGACCTTGCCCCCGGCAGCCTGGCCGAGGATCTTGATCAGCATGACAGTAATCGTGATGGTGAAAAGCGTGGTGAAGACAGCGCCAGCGGTACTTACCAATTCGCGTCGGAGTGCGCGCTGAAAGATCATTGAATAGAAGACTATAATTGCGTCTGGAGAAGGAGTGACCTATGGACTTTAGCATAAAACCAATCGAGGCTAAAACCGGCCTTTTAGGAGTGAAAACCGGCTGCATCGCGGTCGGTGTATTTGAAGACAAGAAATTGTCGGCGGGCGCGAAGGCCCTCGACGGCAAGGGAGCGATCACCGCGGCGCTCAAGTCGGGCGACATCACCGGCAAGGCCGGCACTACCCTCCTGCTGCGCGGCCTGGACGGCGCGGCGGCGGAACGCGTGCTGCTGGTCGGCCTGGGGAACGAGGAATCGGTCTCCGAGAAGAATTTCCAGGCCGCGGTGCAGGCCGCATCCCGCGTGTTTTCCAACCTGGGAACGAACGAGGCGACGCTTGCCCTCCCTTTTGAGGAAATCAAGAACCGCGACGTGTCCTGGGCAATCCGCTGCGCGGTGCTCGCCGTGCGCGACGCCAACTACCGCTTCGACACGACCAAGAGCAAGAAGGAGGAAAAAGGCGGCGTGAAGAAAATTGCCGTCCTGACCTCCTCGGCCGCGTCGAATGCGGCCAAGACCGCTGCCGCCCAGGCCACCGCCCTTGCCAACGGCATGGCGCTGACCAAGGACCTCGGCAACCTTCCCCCCAACATCTGCACCCCGACTTATCTGGCCGGCGTGGCCAAGAAGCTGGCCAAGGATTACAAGTTCGGCGTCGAAGTGCTGGACCGCAAGCAGATCGAAGCGCTGAAGATGGGCAGCTTCCTCTCGGTGACCAAGGGCAGCGAAGAGCCGCCGAAGTTCATCGTCATGAAGTACAACGGCGGCAAGCCGAAGGATGCGCCGATCGTGCTGGTCGGCAAGGGCATCACCTTCGACACCGGCGGCATCTCGATCAAGCCCAGCGCCAACATGGACGAGATGAAGTATGACATGTGCGGCGCCGCCTCGGTGCTCGGCACCTTCCGCGCACTCGGCGAGCTCGGCCTCAAGCTGAACGTGGTCGGCGTGATCCCGGCCTGCGAAAACATGCCCTCCGGCCGTGCCTCCAAGCCGGGCGACATCGTGACCTCGATGTCCGGCCAGACCATCGAGATCCTCAACACCGATGCCGAAGGCCGCCTGATCCTGTGCGACGCATTGACCTATGCCGAACGCTTCAAGCCGGCCGCCGTGGTCGACATCGCCACCCTGACCGGCGCCTGCGTCACCGCACTCGGCCACCACAACACCGGCCTGTTCACGCGCCACGACGATGCACATGATGCACTGGCGCAAGAGCTGCTCGCGGCAGGCAAGGAAACCGGCGACACCGCCTGGCGCATGCCCATCGAGGACGCCTACCAGGAACAGCTCAAGTCGAACTTCGCTGACATGGCCAACATCGGCGGCCCGCCCGGCGGCAGCATCACCGCGGCCTGCTTCCTGGAACGCTACACCAAGAAGTACACCTGGGCGCACCTCGACATCGCCGGCACCGCATGGAAGAGCGGCGCCGCCAAGGGCGCGACCGGACGTCCGGTGCCGCTGCTCACCACCTTCCTGATCAACAGGGCGAACGGCAAGTAAGCTTCATCCACGCGCGGGCACGGCATCCGTGCCCGCGTCTCCCCTCACCCCGCCTGCTCCCGCTTCTTCCCATGCGCCTGCAACAGGCAGTCATGGAACACTTGCGTCACCCGCTGCGGCTCCGGCGATTGCCGGATCGCGCTGACGAAACTGCATTCATAACGGAACACTGAGGGTTTCACTGCCCGCATCAATCCTTCCGCCTCGAAACTTTTCGCGTAGTGGTCGGGAAGGAATCCGAGGAACTCGCCGGACAGGATCAACGTCGCGATCGATTCCTGGTCGAACCCGGTCGCCTTGCGCGCGAGGCGCACGCGCTGGCTGATTTCCATGTTGGGCGAGTGGTAGCCCAGTCCGGCGAAACGGTAGGCGTTGAGGCTTTTCCAGGTCATCGCGGTATTCCGTTCGACAAACAAGGGGTGCTTGCTGCCGCAGTAGAGCAGCATGGTCTCGCCGAACAAGGTGTCGTAGCGCAGGCTGGCGGAGTTGCGATGCACCGGGATGATGCCGACCTGGAACTGGCCGTCCATGACGCCGCGTTCGATGGTGTTGATCGGCCCGACGTGCATGTGGAGCGAAACCTCCGGTGCCAGCCGGGTGAACAGCGCGATTGCATCGCCGACGTGTGCGGCGGGATTGCTGGCAGTCTTGTCGAACACGGCCACATTGAGCTGGCCGCCCAGCCGGCTGTGGATATCGTCCACGCCGCGGATGAAGGCGTCCGTGGCCGCCAGCAGGCGCTGCGTTTCCTGGTAGATCCGCTGCCCCTCCGCCGTGGTGGCGAAACCGCTGCGGCCGCGGTGGCACAAGGTCAGGCCGAGGCGGGTTTCCAGGTCCTTCACATGCTTGCTGATGGTTGAAATGCCAATATTCAATTCCAGCTCGGCCGCCGCCATGCCGCCGCAGTCGACCACGCTCTTGAATACGCGCAGCAGGCGCATGTCGGCATCGCTGAGCTGGCCAAGGATGGCCCGTCTTTTTACTTGCATGGATATTCAAGTAAACATTGATATTTGAGTATTCATGATAGTAACACGCAGGTTCAGAATAGGACTCTTATACCAACAGGATGGACTGGAGCGGACATGACACAAGCACACAACGCAGAATGGCTGGAAGCCCATTGGATGCCCTTTACCGGCAACCGCAATTTCAAGGCATCGCCGCGCATGATCACCGGCGGCTCGGGCGCCTATTACACTGACGGCGACGGCCGCAAGATTTTCGACGGCTTGTCCGGCCTGTGGTGCTGCGGCCTCGGCCACGGCCGCAAGGAGATCACCGAAGCGGCGCGCAAGCAGCTCGACACCCTGGACTACGCGCCGGCGTTCCAGCACGGCCATCCCCTTTCGTTCGAGCTCGCCAACCGCATCAAGGAGCTGGTGCCCTCCGGACTGGACTATGTGTTCTTCACCGGCTCGGGCTCGGAAGCCGCGGACACCTCGCTCAAGATGGCCCGCGCCTACTGGCGCGCCAAGGGACAGGCCGGCAAGACGCGCCTGATCGGCCGCGAAAAGGGCTACCACGGCGTCAATTTCGGCGGCATTTCCGTCGGCGGCATCGTGGGCAACCGCAAGACCTTCGGGCAAGCAGTGGAAGCCGACCACCTGCCGCACACCCTGCTGCCGCAGAACGCTTTCTCGCGGGGCATGCCCGAGCAAGGCGCCGAACTGGCGGACCAGCTGCTCAACCTGATCGCGCTGCATGACGCCTCCAACATCGCCGCCGTGATCGTGGAACCGTTCTCGGGTTCGGCCGGCGTGATCATTCCGCCCAAGGGCTACCTCAAGCGCCTGCGCGAGATCTGCACGCAGAACAACATCCTGCTGATCTTCGACGAGGTGATCACCGGCTTCGGCCGCTGCGGGGCGTTCACCGGCGCCGAGGCATTCGACGTCACACCGGACATCATGAACGTCGCCAAGCAGGTCACCAACGGCGCGCAGCCGCTGGGCGCGGTCATCGCGAAGAAGGAAATCTACGACACCTTCATGCAGACCGGCGGGCCGGAATACATGCTCGAATTCCCGCACGGCTACACCTACTCCGCCCACCCGGTTGCCTGCGCCGTGGGCCTGGCGGCGCTCGACATCCTGGAGAAGGAAAACATGATTCAGCGCGTGCGCGAGCTGGCCCCGCATTTCGAGAACGCAGTGCACAGCCTCAAGGGCAGCAAGCACGTGGCCGACATCCGCAACTACGGCCTGGCAGCGGGCCTGACGATCGCCGCCGTGCCGGGCGAACCGGCGAAGCGGCCGTACGAGATTGCGATGAAGTGCTGGCAGAAAGGCTTCTACGTCCGCTACGGCGGCGACACCATCCAGCTCGCGCCGCCCTTCATTTCCACGCGCGAGGAAATCGACGCGCTCATCAACGCCCTCGGCGACGCCATCAACGAAACCGCCTGAACGCAAGGACCACACATGACTACACCCAGCACCATCGGCCATTTCATTCACGGCGGGCATGTCTCGCGCGGTGAGCGTACCGCCCCCGTCTTCAACCCTGCCACCGGCGTCGCGGAAAAGAAGGTCCGCCTCGCCGACAAGGCGACCGTGGAGGAAGCCATCGCCTCCGCCGAACTGGCCTACCCCGCATGGCGCAGCACGCCACCGCTCAAGCGCGCGCGCGTCATGAGCCGCCTGAAGCAGTTGCTCGAGGAGCATGCGGACAAGATCTGCGCAATGATCACCGCCGAACACGGCAAGGTGCTGAGCGACGCCATGGGCGAACTGCAGCGCGGTATCGAGAATGTCGAATACGCGAGCTACGCCCCCGAACTGCTGAAAGGCGAACACAGCAAGAACGTCGGCCCGGCCATCGATTCCTGGAGCGAGTTCCAGCCGCTCGGCGTCACCGCCGGCATCACACCGTTCAACTTCCCGGCAATGGTGCCGCTCTGGATGTGGCCGATGGCCGTCGCCTGCGGCAACACCTTCGTGCTCAAGCCTTCCGAGCGCGATCCGTCGGCCGCGGTGTACATCGCCGAGCTGGCGCTGCAAGCCGGCCTGCCGCCGGGCGTGCTCAACGTCGTCAACGGCGACAAGGAAGCGGTGGACACGCTGCTGACCGATTCGCGCGTGCAGGCGGTCAGCTTCGTCGGCTCGACCCCGATCGCGCAGTATGTGTATGCAACCGGCACTGCACACGGCAAGCGTGTGCAAGCCCTGGGCGGCGCGAAGAACCACGCGGTTGTCATGCCCGACGCCGACATCGGAAACGCCGTCAATGCGCTCATGGGCGCGGCCTTCGGCTCCTGCGGCGAACGCTGCATGGCGGTGCCGCTGGTGGTTGCCATCGGCGATGACACCGCCGAGGCCGTGATCGCCGGCCTGAAGGCCGAGATCGCGAAGATGAAGGTCGGCCCCGGCACCGACGCAGGCAACGACATGGGCCCGCTCGTCACGCGCGAGCACTTCGAAAAGGTCAAGGGCTACGTCGATACCGGCGTGGCCGAAGGCGCCACCCTGCTGGTGGACGGCCGGGAGCTGATGGTGCGCGATGCGAACGGCGAGCGCAGCAACGGCTACTTCCTCGGCCCCTGCCTGTTCGACCACGTGAAGCCGGGCATGCGCATCTACCAGGAAGAAATCTTCGGCCCCGTGCTCGGCGTGGTGCGCGCCGCATCGCTGGAAGAAGCGATGGCCCTGATCAACGCGCACGAGTACGGCAACGGCACCTGCATCTTCACTCGCGACGGCGAAGCGGCACGCCACTTCTGCGACAATATCCTGGTCGGCATGGTCGGCGTCAACGTCCCGCTGCCGGTGCCGGTCGCCTACCACTCCTTTGGCGGCTGGAAACGCTCGCTGTTCGGCGACTTGCATGCCTACGGGCCAGATGCCGTGCGTTTCTACACCCGCCGCAAG
>NZ_DASRXF010000216.1:0-18479 GCF_035654295.1 Noviherbaspirillum sp.
GTTGCGGCGGCAGGATGCGCCGCAGGGGATCTTGCGCGTGACTGCCCCGGCCAATCTCGCCAATGCGCGGCTGGCGGATATCGTCCAGCGTTTCATGGCGGCGTATCCCGACATTCAGCTCGACCTCACTTTGTCGGACCGGTTTGTCGACCTCGCGGAAGAGTCGCTGGACGTGGCGCTGCGCGTGGTCGACGAAGCGCCGATGAATGTCTATGCGCGCCGCATCTGCCGCATCGGCTGGAGCCTGGCCGCCAGCCCGGCATATTTCGCGCGGCGCCGCATGCCGTCCGTAGCGGCGGACCTCGCGGCGCTGGACTGCTTGAGCGATACCAAGATCTCACCGCGCGAAACCTGGGTCTTCGAGCACGGCGGCAAGCGCAAGGAAGTCCGCATCGAGCCGCGCGTCCGCTGCGGCAACAGCGAGTGGCTGCGGCAGTGCGCGCTGCGCGGCATGGGCATTGCGCTGCTGCCCGACTTCATGATCGCCGCCGACCTCGCCGAAAAGCGCCTCGTGAAGCTATTGCCCGACCATGTCGCCCAGCCGCAGAAATGGCTGTACGGCATCTACCTTCCCAACCGCTACCTGGCATCGAAAGTCCGTCTGTTCCTCGATGCGGTCGAAGAAGGCCTGCGCTAGTCCCTCAATATCGGCGAGGTTGTGCCGATACAACTCTAGGCAGACGCCCTCCGCCGCACAATGACAAGGCTGCGCGAATGCGTCATCATTTGCTTTCCCAGCGCGCACATCCAGGAATCTTTGAACGTGGTCTCGAAAAATACAGGGCTGGCAAAGCCCGAAGTCGAATTCTGGGCCGGAGACGACAGCAAGCCCGCCAACAGCGCGCTCGAAAAACTACTGCGGAAAATCAGCGCGGAAGAAGATCTTCCGGCGCTCGGCAGCTCGGTATCGCGCGTGGTGCAAATGACATCCTCCGACGATGAGGCAGTCAGGAATCTTGCCCATTTCATCCTGTCCGATGTCGCACTGACGCAAAAGATCCTCCGCATTTCCAATACCGTCTGCTACCGCACCGCCTCGGGCACGCCGGTCACCACGGTGTCCAAGGCGATTTTCCTGCTCGGTTTCGACACGGTGAAAACCGCGGCGCTGGCCATGCTGCTGGTCGACGGCATGTCCGGCAAGAACGCCAAGAGCGTGCGCACCGAACTCAGCCATGCGCTGTGCGCCAGCATCGTCGGCCGCGAAATCGCCCGGCGCAGCCATTTCAAGGATGCCGAAGAGGCGGCCGTGGCTGCGCTGTTCAAGAACATCGGGCGGGTGCTGGTTGCCGCGCACGACCACGAACAGTACGACAGGATCGCTGGGCTGGTGGAAGCCGGCACGCACACGCCGGCACTGGCTTCGCAGCACGTCCTCGGCTGCAGCTTCGAGCTGCTGGCGGAATCCGTGCTGCGTGAGTGGAATATCCCCGAGAGCATCGTGCAGGCATTGACCCCGCCGCAGCCGGGCGTGCTCAAGCCGCCGAAGGGAAGGCAGGAATGGCTGCAGCAGGTCGCGGCCTTCAGCTCCGCGGCGGCGCGCCTGATTCCTTCCGCCGGGTCGGCAGGCCAGGAAGCGGCGTGCAAGGCCCTGCTGACGCGTTTCGGCGCGGCGCTCGGACTGGACCATGCCAGGCTCAACCAGCTGTTTGAAGGCGTGGCGCAGGAGACGCGCGTCATCGCCAGCAGTACCGAACTGGCCTTGCACAGCGACGAGCACGAGCACCAGCACGGACACGCTACGTCGCCCCAGGATGCTCCGGCCGCGGCGGAACCCAGGCAGGCTGCGCCAGCGCAGCCGCCGGCTTCGGAAACCGAATCGGGACTGCCGAGCGAACTGCTGCTCAACCTGTCGGAAGAGCCGCTGGCCCTGCAGGTGAAAGAGCGCCATCCGAGCGGCAAGCCGGTGAATGCGCGCGACCTGCTGCTGGCTGGCATGCAGGATGTGACGCAGATGATGGCGTCCGGCCGGTGCAAGGTGAACGACCTGATGCTGCTGGTCCTCGAAACGCTTTACGGCAGCATGGGCTTCCGTTTCGCGACGGTGTGCCTGAAAGACCTGCACAGCCACCAGTTCCGCGCGCGCATCGCGATGGGAGAGAAGAGCGCCGAGCGCCAGGCCGGCTTTGCCTTCCCCGTCCACAAGGCGCGGGACCTGTTTCATCTGGCGCTGGAAAACAATGCCGATCTCATGATCTCCGACGCCACCGCACCGAAGATCCGCGAGCTGCTGCCCGCATGGCACCGCGCGCTGCTGCCGGACGCACGCAGTTTCATCGTGTTGCCGCTGGTGGTGCAGAACAAGCATCTTGGCCTGTTCTATGCGGACCGGGCGCAGGCGGCGCCGGAAGGCGTTCCGCCGGATGAGACTTCCCTGATCAAGACCTTGAAGGGGCAGGTACTGACCGCCCTGCAGACCCGCTAGCGCAAGAGCAGGCGCGCGGCAATGGCCGCTGCGCCGGCCAGCGACGCCCAGCCGGCCCAGTACAACAGCCCGTGCCGCTGCGCCGGCATTCCACGCCCGCCCGTCGACAGCGCCTCGACCGGGATCTTCATCCCGCGCCGCGCGCGCCGCTGGCGCACCAGATAGCGCTTGAGGTCCAGCGCCATTTTCTCCGCTGTCTCGTAACGCTTCTCCGGCCGCTTGCTCATTGCCTTCATCACGATGCCCGACAGCGCCTCGGGAATGCGCGCATCGAGCTCGTGCGGCGCGGGAGGCGCCTTGTAGGCGATCAGCTGCAGCAGTTTCTCCGCGCTCTCGGAATGGAAGGGCTTGCGGCCGACCAGCATCTCGTACATGACGGCGCCCAGCGAATAGATATCGGTGCGCTCGTCCACCGGCTTGCCGGTCGCCTGTTCGGGCGACATGTAGTTGGGCGTGCCCAGCAAGCGGTTGCCAATCAGTAGCGTGACCGGATCGTCCGGGTTGGCGTTCTTGTCCGCGACCCGGTTCGGGGACCGTGCGATGCCGAAATCGACCAGCTTGGGCTGGTCGTCGCCCACCATGAAGATGTTGGCCGGCTTCACGTCGCGGTGGATCACCCCGCGCTGGTGCGCGTGGTTGAGTGCATCGGCCAGTTTCCACACGACGGACGCCACTTCGTCCGGCGGGAAGCGGTACCCGCTGTCGAGCAGCTTGTTGAGCTCGCGCCCCCGCAGGTACTCCATGGCGATATAGGTCTCGCCGTTTTCGACCGACGCGTCGTAAATCGTGACGATATGCGGATGCGACAACAGGCCGGATGCACGCGCTTCGTTGATGAACTGATGCTCGTAGCGGTTACGCTCGACCGGTGTGAGGCGCGGATTGTAGGTCTTGATTGCGAGATCGCGGCCGAGCACCGGGTCGTGGCCGAGGTAGACGCATCCCACCGTTCCGCGTCCCAGCTCGCGCGTGATGTAGAAGCGGCCGATGCGGCTGAGGGCGGGAGTGGCCGGAGTGGCCGAAGCGGGCGGTGTGGACAAAGGCGCGTTCATGTTGGCCAGAGGATGCCGTGAAGCGCTAACTTTGGCAAGGATGAATCTGGAGGATTTCCATCAGATCGAGCAATTGTCTCTCGGTATTTGATCGGAATTAACCCGCAGTTACGCGATAGGGGTGGTGATCGTTGAGCTCGTCGAGGTAGGCGTCGATGCCGCCGCGTTCCTGCTGCAGGAAGCGCTCGACCGCGTCGGCAAAGGCCGGATGCGCCAGCCAGTGCGCGGACCAGGTCCGGTGCGGCAGGAAACCGCGCGCCATCTTGTGTTCGCCCTGCGCGCCGCCTTCGAAGCAGCCGATCTGCCGTTCGATACAGAATTCCAGCGGCTGGTAATACGCCGTCTCGAAGTGCAGGCAGGGAATGTCCTCGATCGCCCCCCAATAGCGGCCGTACAGCGTGCTGTCGTCATGGACCACGAAGGAGCTGGCAAGGGACTTGCCCTTGCGCTCGGCCACGATCAGGCGCAGGTGCTGCGGCATGGTCCGTCCCAGACGTTGGAAGAAATCGAGGTTCAGGTAGGGCGTCGAGTAATGGGCGGCATAGGTGCGGTCATAGCAGCGCTTGAAGAAGCGCCAGTCGGCTTCACTCGCTGCATCTCCGGGGATATGCCGGAAGCTCACCCCGGCTTCCTGCACCTTGCGCCGCTCGGCGCGGATGTTTTTCCGCTTCTTGCGGTCGAGCGATGACAGGAAATCCTCGAAATCGCGGAAACCCTGGTTGATCCAGTGGAACTGGATGCCCGTTCGCAGCATGAAGCCCGCTTCCCGCAGCTTCCGCGCCTGGGCCTCCGGCGGGAAGAGGATGTGGGTGGACGACAGTCTGTTTCCTTCCTGCAGCGCGCAGAGTGCGTCAACCAGCGCATCGGAAGCGTTCGTGCTTCGCGCCAGCAGGCGTGCGCCGGCAACCGGGGTGAACGGGATCGAGGACAGGAGCTTCGGATAGTAGTCGAGGCCGTTGCGGCGATAGGCATCCGCCCAGGCCCAGTCGAACACATATTCTCCATAGGAATGCGACTTGACGTAGAGCGGCAACGCGGCCTCCAGCGACTGTCCCTGCCACAGCGTCAGGTACTGGGGCTGCCAGCCGCTGTCGGGAGACGCGCAGCCGGAGGCATGCAATGCATGCAGGAATGCAAACGACAGGAAAGGGTTGCGCTCCTGTTGCGCACCGAGCAGGCCGTCCCAGGTTGCCTGTCCGATCTCGTCAAGGGAGGAAACGATTCGCGTGCGATAATTCACTATTGATATCAGACCATTCAGCGCGGCGCGTGCCGCTCACGCTTGCCCAACTTGCCTACTTACCATGACAGTCAAAGTTGCCATTGCTCAAATCAACAGCACCGTCGGCGATTTCGCCGGCAACCGCGCGAAGATCGCGGAGTTTGCACGCCGTGCGGCAGCCATGGGCGCCGATGTGGTGCTGACCCCGGAATTGTCGTTGGCGGGCTATCCGCCGGAAGACTTGTTGCTGCGTCAGTCATTCTACGCAAAATCGGCGGAGCAGTTCGATGCGCTGGCTGCGGACATCGCCGACCTCAGGGACGTACACGTGGTCGTCGGCCATCTCGACCTGCAATCCGGCAAGCGCTATAACGCCGCGTCGGTGATCGCGAACGGCAAGCGCCTCGGCACCTACCACAAGCACGACCTGCCGAACGATACCGTGTTCGACGAGAAGCGTTATTTCACGTCGGCCGACGAACCCTTCGTGTTCGAGGTGAAAGGCGTACGCTTCGGCATCAATATCTGTGAGGACACCTGGTCCAGGCACGCGCCCTTGCGCGCCAAGGAAGCGGGGGCGCAGGTCTTGCTCGTGCCGAACGGCTCCCCCTTCCACATGCGCAAGCAGCATCGCCGCTACGAGGTGATGCGCAACAACGTCTCCTCGGCAGGGCTGCCGCTGGTGTATGCAAACCTTGTCGGCGGCCAGGACGAGCTGGTCTTCGACGGCAACTCCTTTGCGATGGATGGCGTGGGCACCGTCTGCGCCCAGCTCAAGCATTGCGAGGAAGACCTGCAGATCGTCGAGTTCGACGGCGCCCAGCCGAAGGCAGCACAACTGCCACCCGAGCTGTCGGTTGAGGAGCAGGTGTACAAGGTGCTGGTCCTCGGCGTGCGCGACTACCTCGGCAAGAACGGTTTCCCGGGTGCGATCATCGGCCTGTCGGGCGGGGTCGATTCGGCGCTGACGCTCGCCATCGCGGTGGATGCGCTCGGCGCCGATCGCGTGCGTGCGGTAATGATGCCGTCGCCCTACACGGCGGAGATTTCCTGGCTCGACTCGCGGGACATGGCCAAGCGTATCGGCGTGCGCTATGACGAGATCCCCATCGTCGATTGCTTCGATGCCTTCCGCAAGACGCTGGCCGAGGAGTTCAAGGGGCTCAAGGAAGACACGACCGAGGAAAACATCCAGGCGCGCATTCGCGGCACCATGCTCATGGCGCTGTCGAACAAGTACGGCTCCATCGTGCTCACCACCGGCAACAAGAGCGAGATGGCGGTCGGCTACTGCACGCTGTACGGCGACATGGCTGGCGGCTTCGCGGTGATCAAGGATATCGCCAAGACGCTGGTCTACCGGCTGTGCGACTACCGGAACTCGGTGTCCGACGTCATCCCGACCCGCATCCTGACCCGCGCGCCCTCGGCCGAACTGCGCCCCGACCAGACCGACCAGGATTCGCTGCCGCCCTACGAGGCGCTGGACGCGATCATGCAGATGTACATGGAAGAAGACCGCAGCATTGCCGAGATCATTGCCGCAGGGTATCGTAGCGAGGATGTAGAGCGCGTCACCCGATTGATTAAAATAAACGAATACAAGCGCCGCCAGGCGCCGATCGGCATCCGAGTCACGCACCGCGCCTTCGGGCGCGACTGGCGCTATCCGATTACTTCCCGATTTCGTGAGTGATACAAACTAAGGAGCTGTCATGAAGCTGGTTACTGCAATCATCAAACCTTTCAAGCTGGACGAAGTGCGAGAAGCGCTGGGCGAAATCGGCGTCACCGGCCTGACCGTGACCGAAGTGAAGGGTTTCGGCCGCCAGAAGGGGCACACCGAGCTGTACCGCGGCGCGGAATACGTCGTCGACTTTCTGCCGAAGGTGAAGATCGAGGCCGTCATCAACGACAAGGTGGTTGACCAGGCGGTCGACGCCATCATCAAGGCAGCGCGCACCGGCAAGATCGGCGACGGCAAGATCTTCGTGCGCGAAGTCGAACAGGTGATCCGCATCCGCACCGGCGAAACCGGCGCCGACGCAGTCTGAGATTTAAAGGATCGTAGGGTGGGTAGAGCGAAGCGAAACCCACCAAGTGATCCGCAAGGGGCATTCGGTGGGTTTCGCTTCGCTACCCACCCTACAGTCCGCTATCTGAACTATCTAAGGATCGAGCTTGACGCCCTTGGCCCAGGTCACCATGCGGAAGACCGTAATCGCCAGGGCGCTCGTCCACAGCGCAAAATCCAGGGGCACGCCGCTCTTCTGCATCAGCAGGTACATCCAGCAGCCGGCGAAGGAACAGATGGCGTAAGGCTTGCCGTCGCGCAGGACCATCGGGATCTCGTTGCACACGATATCGCGCAGCACGCCGCCGAAGATGCCGGTGATGACGCCCATCATGGAAGCGATGAAAATCGGCATGCCCGCCGCCAGCGCCTCCGACACCCCGACGATCGAAAATAATCCCAGGCCGAGAGCATCGGCCGTCACAAGCAGGCGTTCCGAAACGATCTTGCGCAAGGTGCGGATCGCCGGCACGGCGACCAGCGCGAGGAGGAAGATCAGGATCGCGTATTCCTGGTGAGTGACCCAGAACAGCGGCCGCTTGTCGAGCAGGATGTCGCGCAGCGTGCCGCCGCCGAAGGCGGTGATGAAGGCGACGGTGAAGATGCCGACCACATCCATCCTCTTGGTGCGCGCCTCGATGAAGCCGGAAAAGGCGCCCACCAGAATCGCAAGGATTTCGAGGATCTTTATGATGGTCATGCGGACAGGCGGGGAGTTGTTTGTCCTGCATGATACTTGGGGTGGGGAGGAAAGCAAGCGGGTGTGCCGTCCCGGCGCACGCCGGGACTCAGTGTCTTTCGCACACCTTCAACGCCGCTGGATCCCGGCCTTCGCCGGGATGACGGGGAGAGTGGGGCGTCTAGCGCAGCGCAAGTGCCCGTGTGCAGGGCTACGTTACGCCTTCAGCAGCACCACCAGCGCCCCCGCGCCGCCATCGGCCGCGCGCGCCTGGCAAAAGGCGATCACTTCCTCCTTCTGCACCAGCCAGCTGCGCACCTTGCTCTTCAGGACCGGTTCCTTGTTCACCGAGCCGAGTCCTTTACCATGGATGACGCGCACGCAGCGCAGGCCGCGCTTGACGGCATTGCGCAGGAATTCCGCGAGCGCTTCGCGCGCCTCTTCGCGGCGCATGCCGTGCAGGTCGAGCTGAGCCTGTATCACCCAGTTCCCGCGGCGCAGCTTGCGCAGGATATCGCCGCTGATGCCGGGACGGGCGTAGCTCAGTTCATGGTCGGTGTCGAGGAGAGTGTCGACGTTGAATTCATCCGAGAGCGATTCTTCCAGCGCCGCCTGTTCGTCGGCCATGCGCTGGCGCGCGATGGGCAGCGGATGCTGAACCGGTGTTTCGGCCTTGCCGTTGGGGGAGAGCGGTTGCACGTTGCCGACGCTGCGGCGGAAGAGCTCGGCGTCGCGCCGGCTTTCTTTCTCGCGCCGCTGGCGTTCTTCCTCGGCCGCCTTGCGCGCCTCTTCCTGTGCCTTGATTGACGCCCGCAAGGATTTCAGGGCGGCGAAGTCTTTGATGGAGCCAGACATGATGTTTTCCTGATGCCGTCCGCAACGAGGCACGCTGCGGACGGGGTACTGCGGGTGGATCAGCCTTCCTGGCCTTCCAGATAACGTTGCGCATCGAGTGCGGCCATGCAGCCGGTGCCGGCGCTGGTCACGGCCTGGCGGTAGACGTGGTCCTGCACGTCGCCCGCGGCGAACACGCCGGCGATGTTGGTCGCGGTGGCGAAGCCTTCGGTGCCGGTGCGGGTCTTGATGTAACCGTTATGCATCTCCAGCTGGCCTTCGAAAATGCTGGTGTTCGGCTTGTGCCCGATGGCGATGAACACGCCTTGCAGCGCGAGCTTGCTGGTGCTGCCGTCCTTGGTCGACTTGATGCTGATGCCGGTCACGCCGCTCTGGTCGCCGAGGACTTCGTCCAGCGTATGGTCCAGCTTCAGTTCGATCTTGCCTTCCTCGACCTTAGACATCAGGCGGTCGACAAGGATGGGCTCGGCGCGGAACTTGTTGCGGCGATGGACCAGGGTCACCTTGCTGGCGATGTTGGACAGGTACAGCGCTTCTTCGACCGCGGTATTGCCGCCGCCGACGACCGCCACTTCCTGGCCCTTGTAGAAGAAACCGTCGCAGGTGGCGCAGGCCGACACGCCCTTGCCCATGAAGGCTTCCTCGGAAGGCAGGCCGAGGTACTGGGCGGAGGCGCCGGTGGCAATGATGAGCGAGTCGCAGGTGTACTCGCCGGAATCGCCGATCAGGCGCATCGGCTTTTCCGTCAGCTTCGCGGTGTGGATGTAATCGAACACGATTTCGGTATTGAAGCGTTCGGCATGCTGCAGCAGGCGCTGCATCAGTTCCGGTCCCTGCACACCCATCGGGTCGCCAGGCCAGTTTTCGACATCGGTGGTGGTCATCAGCTGACCGCCCTGTTCGACGCCGGTGATGAGTACGGGTTTCAGGTTGGCGCGTGCGGCGTAGACGGCGGCGCTGTAGCCGGCCGGGCCGGAACCGATAATCAGTACGTGGGCGTGTTTGGTGGTTGCCATAGGAATAGGTGCGGGAGTGAAGAAATTCGTTCGTGCTGGCCTTTCATATGTCGCCAAAAGGCCAATATTCAAGCGCTTCCCGAGTACTTATTCGGGATTGCTCCTGAAAAACTGGTTAAGATTATAGTCGAACCCGCACCCCGCAGCCGAGCGGCGAGACCATTTCGCCCCCTGTGCGCACCGGCGTTTCACCGAATCCGCAGGCATCATGACCAAAACAACACAAGCTTATACCCGCAACACCAATCCGCCTGACGCGCATCCCCTGCCGAACCGGCTGGTGCGCCTCCTGTCCGAGGCGCGCTGGTTCGTGCTGACCATCGTTACCGTTTACCTCATTCTTGTCTTTCTGACATATGCCAAGAGCGACCCGGGCTGGTCGCAGGCCAATGTCGTGCCTCAGATCGAAAACTGGGGCGGCCGCATCGGCGCCTGGATTGCCGACCTGACGCTGTTCATCTTCGGTTTTTCTGCCTGGTGGTTTTGCGTGTTCCTGCTGCGCTCGGTGTGGGCCGGCTACCGGCGGCTGTCGCAGCGTTTCCTGCTGCAGCAGGAGCCGGAACCCGAGCACCACCATGAAGTCTGGATCCGCGCGATCGGTTTCGTGCTCATGCTGCTCGGCAGCGTCGCCATCGAATACCTGCGCATGTACACGCTCAAGGCGCAGCTTCCGCGCGCCCCCGGCGGCGTGCTGGGCGAACTCCTCGGCGGCGCCGCGCACAGCGCTTTCGGCTTCACCGGCGCGACGCTGTTCCTGCTGCTGATCTTCGGCGTCGGCTTCAGCCTGTTCTTCCATGTGTCATGGCTGAACGTCGCCGAGCGCGTGGGTGGCGTGATCGAGGACGGCATCCGGGGCGTGCGCAACCTGTACTCGGCGCGCGAGGACCGCAAGGTCGGCCAGGTCGCGGCGGTCAAGCGCGAAGAAGCAGTCGTGCAGGAACGCGCCAAGATCGTGGAGGCGCCGCCGATCCGCATCGAACCGCAGGTCGTCACCGTGCCGAAGTCGGAACGCGTGGAGAAGGAAAAGCAGGTATCGCTGTTTGCCGATCTTCCCGACACCAACCTGCCGCCGCTCTCGCTGCTGGACGAACCTCCGCCGGCGCAGGAAACCGTCAGCGTCGAAACGCTGGAATTCACCAGCCGCCTGATCGAGAAGAAGCTGTCGGACTTCGGCGTCGAGGCAAAAGTGGTGGCTGCCTATCCCGGCCCGGTCATCACCCGCTACGAGATCGAACCCGCGACCGGCGTCAAGGGCAGCCAGATCGTCAACCTCGCGCGCGACCTTGCGCGTTCGCTGTCGCTGACCTCGATCCGCGTGGTGGAAACCATCCCCGGCAAGAATTACATGGGCCTGGAGCTTCCCAATCCGAAGCGCCAGATCGTGCGCCTGACCGAAATCCTCGGTTCCAAGGTGTACAACGACAGCCACGCAAACCTGACGGTTGCGCTGGGCAAGGACATCGCCGGCAATCCGGTGGTCGCCGACCTGGCGAAGATGCCGCACCTGCTGGTGGCCGGCACCACCGGCTCAGGCAAATCAGTGGGCATCAATGCCACCATCCTGTCGCTGCTCTACAAGTCCGACCCGAACAATGTGCGCATGATCCTGATCGACCCGAAGATGCTGGAAATGTCGGTGTACGAAGGCATTCCGCACCTGCTGGCGCCGGTGGTGACCGACATGCGCCAGGCGGGCAATGCGCTGAACTGGGCGGTGGCCGAGATGGAGCGCCGCTACAAGCTGATGTCCAAGCTGGGCGTGCGCAACCTCGCCGGCTACAACAACAAGATCGCCGAGGCGGACAAGAAAGAGGAAAAGATCCCCAATCCGTTCAGCCTGACGCCGGATGCGCCGGAGCCGCTGGAAAAACTGCCGACCATCGTGATCATCATCGACGAGCTGGCCGACCTCATGATGGTGGTCGGCAAGAAGGTCGAGGAACTGATCGCCCGCATCGCGCAGAAGGCGCGCGCCGCCGGCATCCACCTGATCCTCGCCACCCAGCGGCCGTCGGTCGACGTCATCACCGGCCTGATCAAGGCCAACATCCCGACGCGCATCGCCTTCCAGGTCAGCAGCAAGATCGACTCGCGCACCATCCTCGACCAGATGGGCGCGGAGACCCTGCTCGGCATGGGCGACATGCTCTACATGCCGCCCGGGACCGGTTTGCCGATCCGCGTGCATGGCGCCTTCGTGTCCGATGACGAAGTGCACCGCGTGGTGGAGCACCTCAAGGCGCAAGGGGAACCCAATTACATCGAAGGCATCCTAGAAGGAGGCGTCCTCGAAGAAGGAGGTGACGGCGCGCCCGGCGCAGCCGGTGCGGGCGGCGGCGACGGCGAATCCGACGCGATGTACGACCAGGCGGTGGCCGTGGTGCTGAAGAACCGTCGTGCGTCGATCTCGCTCGTGCAGCGTCACTTGCGCATCGGCTACAATCGCGCAGCCCGCCTGCTCGAACAGATGGAGCAGAGCGGCCTCGTTTCTTCGATGCAATCGAACGGCAACCGGGAAATCCTGGTACCGGCATCGAACAACCCCGAATAGGAAAGCGGCTTTGAAACAGACAGCAAGTCCTGGTTTTACATTTATCCGGCATGCCGCGCGCCTCGTCGCCGCGTGTGCGCTTGCGCTGCCGGCTCTGGCCAGCGCCTCCGCGCTCGACCAGTTCAAGTCCTTCGTTGGCAGTACCAAGGCGGCGAAGGGCGAGTTCGTGCAGAAGCAGGTGAAGTCGGTGGGGAAGGGTGAAACGGTGGCCAACACGTCCACCGGCACCTTCCTGTTCGCACGCCCCGGCAAGTTCATCTGGACCTACCAGAAGCCCTACGAGCAGTTGCTGCAGGCCGACGGCCAGAAACTCTACATCTACGATAAGGACCTGAACCAGGTCACGGTCAGGCAGCTGGGCGACGCGCTCGGCTCCTCGCCGGCGGCGATCCTGTTCGGCAGCAACGATCTCGAAAAGAACTTCGCGTTGAAGGAAGCCGGCGCCAGGGACGGCCTGGAATGGCTGGAAGCGACGCCGAAAACCAAGGACACCACCTTCGACCGCATCGGCATCGGCTTGAAGGACGGCGTGCCGCGCGCGATGGAATTGCGCGATTCCTTCGGCCAGGTGTCGGTGCTCACCTTCAGCAAGTTCGAGAAGAATCCGGCCATTTCCGCGGACCAGTTCCGTTTCGAGGTGCCCAAGGGGGCGGACGTTTTCCAGCAGTAGGACAATCACCGCATCCCGGCACATGGTGGGTTTCGCTTCGCTCTACCCACCCTACGGATCCGCTACAAGAATACCGACATGGCAACCATCCCACTCGCCGAGCGCCTTCGGCCCCAATCGCTGGACGAAGTGATCGGCCAGCAGCACCTGCTCGGCCCGGGCAAGCCGCTGCGCGTCGCCTTCGAATCGGGTGAGCCGCATTCGATGATCCTCTGGGGCCCGCCGGGCGTGGGCAAGACGACGTTGGCACGCCTGATGGCGGACAGCTTCAATGCGGAATTCATTGCCTTGTCCGCCGTGCTGTCGGGCGTGAAGGATATCCGCGAAGCGGTGGAGCACGCGCAGATCGTGCGCGCCAATTCCGGCCGGCGCACCATCCTGTTCGTCGACGAGGTGCACCGCTTCAACAAGAGCCAGCAGGATGCCTTCCTGCCGCACGTGGAGAGCGGGCTGTTCACCTTCATCGGCGCGACCACGGAGAACCCGTCCTTCGAAGTCAACAGTGCGCTGCTGTCGCGCGCCGCCGTCTACGTGCTGAAATCGCTGTCGGACGAAGACCTTGACGAACTGGTCGACCGCGCCTGCATACAGGAACTGGATGGCCTCGATTTCACCCCCGAGGCGAAGGCCACGCTGATCGCCAGCGCCGACGGCGACGGCCGCAAGCTGCTGAATAACCTCGAAATCGTCGCCCGCGCCGCGGCGGCGAACGAATCGCAGGAAGTGGATGAAGCTTTGCTCGGCACCGCGCTCGCGGAAAACCTGCGCCGTTTCGACAAGGGCGGCGACGCCTTCTACGACCAGATCTCCGCCTTGCACAAGTCAGTGCGCGGCTCCAACCCGGACGGCGCGCTGTATTGGCTGGTGCGCATGCTGGATGGCGGGGCGGACCCGCGCTACCTCGCGCGCCGCATCGTCCGCATGGCGGTGGAAGACATCGGCCTCGCCGACCCGCGCGCATTGCGCATTTCACTGGATGCGGCAGAGGTGTACGAACGCCTTGGCTCGCCCGAGGGCGAACTCGCCCTGGCCGAGGCGGTGGTCTTCCTCTCCTGCGCGGCAAAATCGAATGCGGTCTACAACGCCTACAATGCCGCCCGCGCCTTCGTCGCCAAGGACAAGTCGCGCCCGGTGCCGGAGCATCTGCGCAACGCGCCGACCAAGCTGATGAAGGAGCTCGGCTACGGCAAGCTGTACCGCTACGCGCATGACGAGCCCGATGCCTACGCCGCCGGTGAAACCTATCTGCCCGACGGCATGCGGGAGCCCGGCTGGTACCAGCCGACGCCGCGCGGGCTGGAAGGCAAGATCGGGGAGAAACTGGCCTACCTGCGCTCGCTCGACCGCGAGGCGCGCAAGAACGAGAAGAAATAGCCGGCCGGAACCGGCTTTGGCGGCGATCAAGCTTTTACCCTTCCGTACGGGTCGGGAAGTGGCCCGCCGCTTGGTACAATGGCGGTTTAGTCTTCTCAACCCGGCATTTCCATGATCGACATTCAACTTCTCCGCAAAGACATCGACACCGTCGCCGCCCGCCTGGCCGCGCGCAAGTTCCAGCTCGACGTCGCCGCGTTCAACGCGCTCGAAGCCGAGCGCAAGCAGATCCAGACCCGCACCGAAGAACTGCAGGGCAAACGCAATACGCTGTCCAAGCAGATCGGCATGCTCAAGGGCAAGGGTGAAGATACGACCGCGGTAATGGCGGAAGTGGCCGGCATCGGCGATGAGCTCAAGGCCTCCGCCGAGCGTCTCGACGTGATCCAGGCAAAGATGGGCGAGTTCATGCTTGCCATCCCCAACCTGCCGCACGAATCCGTGCCCGCCGGACAGGACGAGACTGCGAACGTGGAAGTGCGCAAGGTCGGCACGCCGCGCAGTTTCGATTTCGAGGTGAAGGACCATGTGGACGTCGGCGCCGCGCTCGGCCTTGATTTCGATGTCGCCGCCAAGCTGACCGGCTCGCGCTTTGCCGTGATGAAGGGCGGCATCGCCCGCCTGCACCGCGCGCTCGCCCAGTTCATGCTGGACACGCACATCAACGAGCATGGCTACACCGAGTGCTACACGCCCTATATCGTCAACGGCGATTCGCTGCGCGGCACCGGCCAGCTGCCGAAGTTCGAGGCCGATCTGTTCGCCGCCAAGAAGGGCGGCCAGGAAGGCGAGGGCGAGTCGCTGTACCTGATTCCGACCTCCGAAGTCCCGCTGACCAACATGGTGCGCGACGAGATCGTGGCCGCCGATGCCCTGCCGCTCCGGATGACAGCGCACACCCCGTGCTTCCGCTCCGAGGCCGGCAGCTATGGCCGTGACACCCGCGGCATGATCCGCCAGCACCAGTTCGACAAGGTCGAGATGGTGCAGGTCGTGCATCCGGAGAAATCCTACGAAGCGCTCGAGGAAATGGTCGGCCACGCTGAAAACATCCTGAAGAAGCTGGGGCTGCCGTACCGCGTGATCACGCTGTGCACCGGCGACATGGGCTTTGGCGCTGCCAAGACCTACGACCTGGAAGTGTGGCTCCCGGCGCAGAACACCTACCGCGAGATTTCCTCGGTCTCCAACTGCGAAGCCTTCCAGGCGCGCCGCATGCAGGCCCGCTTCCGCAATGCGCAGGGCAAGCCGGAACTGGTGCACACGCTCAACGGTTCCGGCCTCGCGGTCGGCCGCACGCTGGTCGCCATCCTGGAGAACTACCAGCAGGCAGACGGCAGCGTGGACATCCCTGAAGCGCTGCAGCCTTACATGGGCGGCATGAAGCGCCTGGCGCGCGCAGCGTAAGCAGCATAAGCGCAGTCCGGCCGGTCAGCCGGACTGGCCTGTCGAAGAAGATCCCTGGCGGCGTTCGATGAACAAGCAGTTGCCAGGGATTTTTTTCGCCTGTTTCTTGGCATCCGAGGCCGCCGTCGCGATCTGATGATGCGATGCGTACTGGCCCGGCTCCACCCGCACCGCACCGAGCGACAGGCTGATCAGCGGATGGAATACCTTCTGGCCGCGGCGGTCGTCGCTCAGGTAGCCGCCGCGTTCGCGATCTTCCTCTGAAAAATAGTGTGGGATCACGCTTGCGAATTCCGCAAGCACCGCGTTGCAGCGTGCTTCCCAATCCTCGCTCTGGAACAGCAGGATGAAATCGTCGCCGCCGATGTGTCCGATGAAATCCCGGTCCGGGTCGCAATGCGCGCCGAGCATCTTGCCGGTCAGCTGGATGACATCGTCGCCCCTGCGGTAGCCGTACACGTCATTGAACGGCTTGAAATGGTCGAGGTCCGCATAGCAGGCCGCGAAGCGCACGCGGTTGTGAATCAGGCGGTCGATGTGTTCGTTGATAGGCACGTTGCCCGGCAACAGTGTCAGCGGATTGGCGTAGCGCGCGGCATTGATCTGCATCTGCGTGATCTCGCGCATCAAGTCCTGGCCGGTGCCCATGCCGAGGTAGCGCCCCTGGTCGGTGATGATGAAGCCGTTCGACAGATGGTGGCGGTCGGCCGCCACGATGATCTGGCTCAGTTCCTGCAAGCTCGTGTTCCGGTCCGTGATGAGCGGACGGGCATCCATGAAAGTCGTGCAGGGCTTCCTGCCGTAGAGGTCGCGCGAATAGAGGCGCGCGAAGCGGTCGATCAGGTCGCGGCGCGAAATCAGGCCGATGGGAATGCCGTTCTCCACCACCGGGATCACTTCCAGTTCCGGGTCGCCGTTGAACATCTCGCACACCTGAGTGTTGTTCATGTCCGGCGTCGCCGCCGGCACCATGCGCAGCAGGCGCGCCGCGGTCACGGCGCTATTCTCGAATGCGTTCTTGTACGGATAAACCGCCACGTTGTTTCGGTTGAGCGTCTTGGCCACCTCCGCCGGCAGCGCCGTCGCCGGCGACGCGTGCGGACGGGCGATGTGATAGCCCTGTCCATAGGCGATGCCGAGGTCGCGGATCATCATCAGCTCGGTCTGCGTTTCGATGCCTTCGGCAATCACCACCGTGCCGGATTCCTCGGCGATCTCCTGGATGGAACGCACGAACTGCAGCTTTACCGGATCCTGGTTGATCCCCTGGACGAAGTGCATGTCGATCTTCACATACTCCGGCCGCAGTTCCGACCACAGGCGCAGGCTGGAGAAGCCTTCGCCGAGATCATCGATCGCGATCTCGAAGCCCATGCCGCGGTAATGCATGGCGGCTTCCCGCAGCAGATCGTAATCGTAGGTCGGCTGGTTTTCGGTCAGCTCGATGATCACGCGGTCCGGATTCAGCCCGACTTCCTGCAGATAGGCCAGGGTTTCGCCGTGCCGCGCCTGCGGTTGCAACAGCATCTCCGGACTGACATTCAGGAACAGCTTGCCTTGCAGGCCGAGTTCGGCGAAGCGTTCGATGACAACCTGCCGGCAAAGATGTTCGACATCGACGCCCAAGCCGTGGGCGAGGGCGACCTTGAACAGATTCATCGGGGAATGCAGCGGGCTGTCCGACGGACCGCGGATCAAGCCTTCGTAGCCGACGATCTCGCCGCGCTGCATGTTGATGATGGGCTGGAAGAGTGCATTCAGCTGGCGCTGTTCCAGGATTTCCTTGAGGCGAGACAAGAGCATGGCATCCCTGTTCTCCGGCTGCTTTTCTTCTCCGTCGTTCCTGTCGTTGGCCGCAGGACTCCACAGCCTGACGCGCCCGAGGCCGCCGGGCGGGGCGGCCTTCGTGAAATCTGCCGTAGTTGGGGTCATGACGGCGTACTCCTGCGCCGGGGTGGCCGGCGCGGTTGAGAGGGGAAGCGAGTTCAAGACAGCCTTCTTTTATTGCTTATCGGATATTGAGCGTTCCCGTGAATGGTAGACAAGATTTATGACAGGATGATGATGAAGAGAAACAGAGGGCTATTCCGATTTGGGAAGAAGCCTGCTATACTTTCGTGCTTTGCGGCTTTACCCGCTGCAAGACGACCAGGAAAGGTGGCAGAGTGGTCGAATGCGCTGGACTCGAAATCCAGTATACGGTTCTCCCGTATCGAGGGTTCGAATCCCTCCCTTTCCGCCAAGAACAATAGAAGTCCGAAAACCCGCGTGCATCCCTGAGATCGCGCGGGTTTTTTATTTGTCCCGCGCCAGCTGCTCGCGCGCAGCGAGCGACGGAAACAGCTTCATCCAGACGGCGACGATCAGCAGCGTGCCGGCACCCCCAATCAGCACCGATGCCACCGCGCCGAACCAGGCGGCGGTGACGCCCGACTCGAATTCGCCGAGCTGGTTGGAGGCGCCGATGAAGATCGAGTTGACGGCGCTGACCCGTCCCCGCATTTCATCCGGCGTGTCGAGCTGCACCAGCGATTGCCGGATCACCACGCTGACCATGTCGAAGGCTCCGGTCAGCGCCAGCGCGGCCAGCGACAGCCAGAACGAAGTCGACAGTCCGAACACCACAGTGGCGATGCCGAACAGCGCCACCGACGCGAACATGGCCTTGCCTGCCTTGCGCCGGATCGGATGGCGCGCGAGGTAGAGCGATACCAGCAGCGCGCCGACCGCCGGCGCCGAGCGCAGCACCCCCAGTCCCCAAGGGCCGACATGCAGGATGTCGCGGGCGAAGATCGGCAGCAGGGCGGTCGCGCCGCCGAGCAGGACGGCAAACAGGTCGAGCGAGATCGCGCCAAGGACTTCCTTGCGCCGCCAGATGAAGCCGATACCGGCAAACAGCGTCTGCAGGCTCACCTTCTCGCGCGGGGCGGGCGCGCGGTCGATGCGGATCAGCATCACGGCGACGATGGCCAGCAGGAACAGCAGCGCGCACACCCCGTACACCGCGGAAGCACCGGCGACGTACAGGAAGCCGCCGACCGCCGGGCCGATGATGATGGCGAACTGGGTGCCGGCGGAATTGAGCGCCAGCGCCCGCGGCAGCACGAACGGCGGCACCAGCAGCGGACCCAGGGCCTGCTGCGTCGGCATCTGG
>NZ_DASRXF010000217.1:0-16500 GCF_035654295.1 Noviherbaspirillum sp.
GCGATATAGCCGAGGTCGAGCAGGCCGGCGAAGCCGACCACGATATTCAGGCCGAGCGCCAGCAGGATGTAGAGCAGCGCCATGTCCGCCATGCGTACCCAACTGTTGCCGAAGGGCGCGGCGATGAAGGGGAACAGCACCAGCATCGTGATGAGAAGGGCGAGGCGGATTGCGGGAGGGTGACGTGCCATGTGCTTGTCCGGAAACAATGAACGCCCCCATGGTAGAAAGCCGCGCGAAAGGCGGCTATCAGGAACTTGCTCGGTCAGCGGACCTCGAGCCGGCGCCGCAACGCAGCGGGTGTGGTACCAAAGTGTGCACGGAAGCTGGCGGTGAGGTGGCTGTGGCTGGTAAAGCCGGTATCGAGCGCGATGGCGGTCAGACCGCCTCCGGTCGATTCAATGGCCGAGAGGGCCCGGGCGAGGCGCGTGCGGACGAGGTAGCGGTGCACCGGGATGCCGACCTCTTCACGGAAGATGCGCGCGAGGTGGTACGGCGTCGTGTGGGCGTGGCGGGCGAGGGCGTCCAACGTCCATTCCTGCGCGGGGCGCAGTGAGATCGCTTCCTTTACCGCCTCGACCTGACGGCGGCGGCGTTCTCTGGTCGGCGTGCGGGTGCCCGGCGTGGCGGCGCATCGGGACGCTGTGCGCAGTGAAGCATCCATCAGCGTCACGCACAGCTCTTCGATCTCCAGCGCGTCGCGTTCATCCCGCATGAGTGCGCGTTGCAACATGCTCCGTTCGAGCATGGCGGGCGGGGGGAGCAGGCAGTGCGGGCGCAGGCGCGGCGAGCGCAGCGTGTCGGCGCCGGCTGCCTCGGCGAGCATCCCGGACAAGGCCGGCGCGGAAAAGTGGAGCACGAGGCATTCGTCGCCGATGCGGCCGGGGAAGCTCATGCGGTAGGGTTGCCCCAGGGCGAGGAAGAGCCCGTGGTTCGCGTTGGCGATGAAATGTTGCTTCGGGGCGTCGTGAAGGGCAAAGACCCCGTCGACGGGCAACAGCAGCAAGTCGGCGCCTGCCCATGCGAGTTCGCTGAGCTCGGCTTCGGAAGGGCGTGCGACCGCATGACGGATCGTCAGCAGGTCGCTTGTGAACAGGGGGCGCTCGATCAGATGCATGGGACGGACTCGCGAATGTCCGCCCATTAAACCATGGCGCCCCCGGCAAAGGCTCCGCTTACGCCTCTTCCTCCGTGTCCTCCTTCTGCGGACGGCGGATGACGGATGGGCCGCCCATGATCGGCGGCAGGTTGCCGGCGAAGCCGCGCGGGTAATTCACGATGCGCGTGGTGCTCGCCGGGGCGCGCCGCGGAATGAAGCGGCCGCGCGTGCGGGCGCCGCCGATGATCGATGTCATTGCCTGACGATCGAGGTCGATGCTTTCCGTGAGGTCCTTGATGACGATGGTGGCCATGACGTTCTCCTTCAAAAATCACTATGCCCTGTGCGGGCGGGTGCAGCTTGATTGCGCGCAGCAATGCGGCAAAAGCGGCGGCAAAAGCAGCGGCAAAAGCCCGCCGGGAGAATTCCCGGCGGGCTTTCGCCTGCTGCCTTGCCGCGATCAGAAATAGGCGTCGGCATATGCCCATTGCGACGGGCTCACGTTGAGGCTGGGCGCTACGAAACCTGCGCCGATGACGCCGACGTTGTTGAGCGCGTTGACCTCGACGTTCTGCATCTGCGCAATGTTCTGGTTGACGCCGACATTCACGTTGGCGAGCGGGCCCAGGCCCTTGAGCCAGGAATTGCCGCCGCGTACTTTGGCCATCGCTTGCCGGTCGAGTGCATCGCTGCGCGGCAGGTCATGGATCATGAGTTGGGACATGCGAGTTCTCCTTGGTATCGGGTTAGAAGTTGATGTTGTTGTTGGCGGTCTGCGTCGGGTTCACGGTCGACGTGATGCCGCACACGAAAGCCGCGTTGTTGCCGTTGTTGTTCAGCACGTTCTGCGACTGGCCGATCAGCTGCGAGGCGTCGAATGCATAGGTGTGCGACGGTGCCGCGGGCTTGGGCATTTCCACACCCAGGGAAGACAGGGACATCGCGCCCTTGAGTTCCTTGTTGTAGCCGCCGCGGACGGAAGCCATTGCTTGCTGGCCGAGTTCGGTGGTGACGGACAGGTCCTTGATCATGAGGCTTGCCATTTTGTTTCTCCTCTCGTATCAGAAGTTGATGTTGTTGTTGGCGGACTGGGTCGGGTTCACGGTGGATGTGATGCCGTGGGCGAACGCGACGTTGTTGCCGTTGTTGTTCATGACGTTCTGCGACTGGCCGATGGATTGCGAGGCGTTGAAGTCGAACGAAGTCGGTTGGTACTTGGCTGCCGGCATGCCGTAGCTGGGCGTGTAGGACGGGGTCCAGCAGGAAGGCTGCTTGTAGTAGGCGCAGCCGCCGGTGACGGAAGCCATACCGGCACGGTCGAGTTCGGTGGCAGCGGCGAGGTCTTTGATGAGCAGAGTGGTCATGGTGGTATCTCCTGGAGTTGGTTGGGTTTGGTGTGAAGCGCGTTTTCGTTGCGTTCGACTACCCTATTGCGAGGAGTGTGCCAGCCGGCTGCCTGAGGTCGGGTTGTGCGTGTAAGTCCATGAAAATAAAGAGAAAAGAAGGGGCCTGTGGTCAGGCGGGCAATGCTTTGCGCAAGCCGGCGGGGCCGTTCGCTGGCGGGGTGCACCCAACACAACGGAAGCGGTGTTGGCGCCGGCCCGACGTCAGCCGCGCGCCGCGCGAGTCTTTGGCGCAAGCATGATGCCTGTGCAACCCGGCGCGCCGCAGCGGCAGGCGAAGGCGCGCCTGACGGCCGCCGTGTGCCGTCCTTCGTAGATCAGCGCGTAGTTGTAGCTGAGCTCATCTCCGCGCGCGATGTCCATCAAGGCATAGATGTGGACGCTGCCGTCCGGATGCTCGAGCGCTTCGCAATTCGGTTCGCAGGAGTGGTTGATGAAACGGGCGTCATTGCCGCGTGCACCGCCGTCGATCACGCGCCCGTCGGCGAGGGTGAAGAAGAAGGTGTGGTTGAGCGGGCCGCCTTTTGCCTCTGCACGCCGCTGCGCTTCCGGCCATGTGATGCGTTCGCCCTTGTACTCGATGATGCGGTCGCCGGCGGCAATCCGGCGGCGGGCGAAGACACCGTTACCGTGGATGGTCGAGTGACGGACGGCGTAGGGCGGAAGGCTGCGGTTCTTCACAGGCGGTCTCCAGGCGGTCGGATGACCGTCTGAATCGCAGCGCCGGGTTGAAGTTCCGGCAAGCCGCCGCGGCTCAGTGGCCGAGCTGGTGCGCTTCCTGGATCATGCGCAGGGCGGTGTGCGTCGGATAGACCTCGGCAAGCGCGGCCGGCTTTTCGGTGCTCGGAAAACGCTGCGCCGAGGGCGACACCATCATGTTGATGTAATGGATATCCAGATCGTCGTCCTGTTGCAGCTTCGAGACTGCCTCGTCCTCGATCTCGAACATCATGCGCCAGCTCAGGCGCGTGCCACGCGGCACCCTGCGCCGGACGATCGTCAGGATTTCTTCGCGAAGGCGGTTCTCGGCCGCAGCAAGTTTTGAAACTTCCGGTTTCATGCTACACCTCGGCGACTCTGTATATATGTACAGTATAGGCCGCATTTTTGGCGGCCAAAGGCAAAATCGCGGCGGGTGTATCCGGCGTTGCGGACATGCGACGCATTTTGTCTCATGTCAACAGATAGTAGGTGGTGCAGCGCACACAGGGTCATGATCAAGCGCAACAATGCCGCCGGGTGCGCTAGAGCAGTGCTTCTAATCTCCCCGAAGAAAGTTTTTCCAGATCAAGTTATCATCACTCAGGGGTTGCCATGCTGCAATAAAGCGCCGAATAGTCTTCAGGAGAAATAGACTAGCGGGTCGCTGTAAAGGTAACCGCCACTCAAAACAGCAGGCTTATAACGGGGGCACACATAATGAATTTGAACCGCTTGCGGATCGGCCAGCGCCTGGCCTTGGGTTTCGGCGTTGTCACCACGCTTCTGATTCTTCTTGCAAGCCTGTCCTACCTGCGCATTTCCAGCCTCACCGACGAAATCAACCACATGGTGAACGACCGTTACCCGAAGACGGTCATCGCCAACAAGATCAAATCCGACCTCGACGAAAGCATCCGCAGCATGCTCAACGTGCTGATCATGCAGGATGCCGGCCAGATCAGGAAGGAGCTGGCCAACATCGAGGAACGCAACAAGGGCATCGACGTCTCGATCGCCAGCCTCGGCACCATCATCACCGACGACAAGGGCCGGGAGCAGGTCAAGGCAATCGGCGAGCTGCGCGACAAGTTCCTGCCCGCGCAGAACAAGTTCGTCGCGCTCATCAACGAGGACAAGAAGGATGAGGCGATGGTCAAGCTGATGTTCTCGGTGCGCCCGCTGCAAGGGAAGTACATCGAGCAGCTCGACTCCTTCATCAAGCACCAGGACGGCGAAATGGCGCAGGCCGGCGCCGATTCCACCGCCGCCGCCCAGAAGACCGCGCTCTTCATCCTGGCGCTGGCCGCCGGCGCCGCCGCGCTGAGCATCCTGGTCGGCTTCCTCACCACCCGCCGCATCACCCGCCCGCTGAACGAGGCGGTGAAGGTGGCCAAGCGCGTGGCCGACGGCGACCTGACGAGCGAGGTCAAGGTCACGACGCAGGACGAAACCGGCGAACTGATGAAGGCGCTGCAGCACATGAACGACAGCCTGTCCAAGCTGGTTGGCGAAGTACGTCAGGGCACCGAGACGATCGCGTCCGCTTCGCGCGAGATTGCCAGCGGCAACATGGACCTGTCCCATCACACGCAGGAGCAGGCGGCGTCGCTGCAGGAAACCGCCTCCTCGATGGGCCAACTGACCCAGACCGTGCGCGAGAATGCCGAGAATGCCCGCGAGGCGAACGATCTCGCGGCGACCGCATCGCAGATCGCGGAGAAGGGCGGCACGGTGGTGTCACAGGTCGTGCAGACCATGGGCTCGATCAACGAATCTTCGCGCAAGATCGTCGACATCATCGGCGTCATCGACGGCATCGCCTTCCAGACCAACATCCTGGCGCTCAACGCGGCGGTCGAAGCGGCGCGTGCCGGCGAGCAGGGCAAGGGCTTTGCTGTCGTGGCCTCCGAAGTGCGCAGCCTGGCGCAGCGCTCGGCCAGCGCGGCCAAGGAAATCAAGCAGCTCATCGGCGACTCCGTCGAAAAGGTGGACGCCGGCGCAAGGCTGGTCGATCAGGCGGGCAGCACCATGAACGAGGTGGTGGCCAGCGTCAAGCGCGTGACTGGCATCATGTCCGAGATCACCGCCGCCAACCAGGAACAGAGCAGCAGCATCGAACAGCTCAACCACATGATCGTCCAGATGGACGGCGTGACGCAGCAGAACGCGGCGCTGGTGGAAGAAGCGGCGGCCTCCGCCGAATCGATGCAGAACCAGGCGTCCACGCTGTCCCAGCTGGTCAGCGTGTTCAAGCTCAACAACAGCATGCCGGCGCCGGCACAAGCGGCGCCCGAGTCGGAACCGTCGAAACCGTCGAAATCGTCGATGGTCGTTCCCCTGCCGTTGAAGCCAAAAGTTTCCATCAAGCCCGCCCGCAAGGCGGCGCCCGCCGTCACTGCCAACGACGGCTGGGAAGAGTTTTGATTCGTTTTTTGTTGCAACCGGAGAGAATATGAAATCGTACAAGAGCTTCAAGAGTTTGGTCGCCGTGGCCAGCCTTGCCATGGGACTGGGACTCGACGCGCAAGCGGCGGAGGTGGGCGGTATCAAGATGGACGACGCCACCAAGGTCGCGGGCCAGGAGCTGAAGCTGAACGGCGCAGGGGTGCGCAGCTGGGCCGTGTTCAAGGTGTATGCCGCCGGCCTCTACCTGACCGAGAAGAAGAAGACCGTGCCGGAAATCATGGCGCTCAACGGTCCGCGCCGCGTCCGCCTGGTGCTGCTGCGCGACGTCAACAATGAAGAGCTGGGCCAGGCCTTCATGGACGGCCTGAACGCCAACTCCGACAAGGTGGAAAAGGCCAAGTTCGTGAACCAGACGATGAAGATGGGCGAGATCTTCGCTTCCATCTCCAAGCTGGGCAAGGGCGATACCATCACCATCGACTGGATTCCCGCCCAGGGCATGCATGTCCTGGTGAACGACAAGCGCGTCGGCGAAGTGCTGCCGGACATCGCTTTCTACAACGCCTTCCTGCGCATCTGGCTGGGTGAGAAGCCGGCCGACAATTCGCTCAAGCAAGCATGGCTCGGTAGCTGATCCTGCATTCGCTGTTCCTCAAAAGCCCTGGAACCCTTGGGTATCCAGGGCTTTTTTTGTTCATAGAGGACGCAGTATGGAACGTTGCTGAATTGAAGGCCTCGCCGATTTACCGACAACCAGCCTAGCCCGGAAAAATCGTGTTGCGCACCTGACGGCTTCGCAACGCTCGCGCGGGGGCAACGCGATCAGTTTGTACTATATTAAAACGACAAACCGGCGGGCGCGCAGTATAACTTTCTGGTTCCTCATGTCCCCCACCAAACCTATGGCTAGCCTCGCGCACGCGATCCGCAATTTCCAAGGCGGCGGTGTTTCGCACGGTGAATTTTTTGCGCAGGTCGACCGCGCGCTGGCGGTGGACAGCGTCGATTCAACCAAGTTGCTGGAAATCCTCGACGACGAGAATACCAGGGGACATCTTCCTCCCGATGTGTACGCTGAACTGCAGCGCCGTGTCGAGCGCGTCGTCGAGGCCACGCGCGGCATGAACGGTAACGAAACCCGCGTGCGGACCAACTCCGCGCGCAGCACCATGCCGCCGTACACGTCGGGCAGGGAGACGCGATACACCGCGGAAATGATCGACGGACTGGAACGCATCAAGGGCGTCGGCGATACGCTCAACGGCCGCTTCGTGCTGGAGGAGTGCGTCGGCTTCGGTGGCATGGGGACGGTGTACAAGGCGCTGGACCTGCGCAAGCTGGAGGCGTCCGACCGCAATCCCTACATTGCCATCAAGGTGCTGAACGTCCAGTTCCGCGGTCATCCGAAATCGCTGATTGCCTTGCAGCGCGAGGCGAAGAAGGCGCAGGCGCTGGCGCATCCGAATATCGTGCGCGTCTACGATTTCGACCGCGACGGTGCGATGGTCTACTTGACGATGGAATACCTCACCGGCGGTCCGCTGAGCAGGATGCTGCGCGCGCCGGGCTTCGGCGGGATTCCGTATGCGGAAGCGATGCGCATCGTGGAGGGCGTGACCAAGGCGCTTTCCTATGCGCACGGGCGCGGCTTCGTGCACTGCGACCTCAAGCCCGCCAATATCTTCCTCACCGACAATGGCGAAGTGAAGGTGATCGATTTCGGCATCGCCCGCGTCTTCCACAAGCCGGAGGAAGTGGTCGAGGCCACCGTGTTCGATCCGGGCAGCCTGGGGGCGATGACGCCTGCGTATGCCAGTCCCGAAATGCTGGAGAACCGCGAGCCGGATCCGCGCGACGACGTCTATGCGCTCGGGTGCATCGCGTACGAATTGCTGACCGGCCGCCACCCCTTCGACCGGGTGCCGGCGACGCAGGCACGCAATTCCGGCCTCAAGCCGCAGCGCCCGGCGAACCTGGGCAACGGCCCGTGGAAGGCGCTGCGGCACGCGCTCGCCTTCGAACGCGAAGCGCGCACACCCAGCGTCGATCTCTTCTACAAGGAAATGAGCCGCGGCGCGCGCAAGCTGCCGCCGTTCGCCGTGCTGGGCGGCGCGGTGTTCGCTGCCGCCTTGCTGCTGACACTGACGCTCAATTTCTTCCAGCGCGGAGATGAGAAAGCCGCCGGAGAGCCTGCCCCGCAGGCGGAGGAGCAGCGGGAGCAGCGGGAGCAGCGGGAAAGTCAGGCGCAGCAGGAACAGCGGGAGCCGCCCGCCCTTGCGACTACGCCGCCCACGCCGGTCGTGCCGCCGCTCACGATGCAAGCGGTGACGCCCGTCCTGGCGCGGATCCCGTGTTCGGCGCTGCTGGCGTCCACCAAGGAAAACACGCTCGAGGTGCGCGGCTATCTGCCGCAGAATGGCCTTGCCGCCGCCAAGGAGACGCTCGCCGCGATACCGGGCGTGCAGACATTGAACCTCGACGTGCGCCAGGTGGGGGATGAAAAATGCGGCGCGCTCGGCCTGCTCGCCCCGTACTGGGCGGCCAACCAGACGAGCGGCGCGAAGGTGTCGGTGAAAACCAAGCCGGCGCGCAATGAACTGGTCGAGGGCGAGTCCGTGATTCTCGAGATCACCACCCCCGGCTACGATTCCCATGTCTACGTCGACTACTTCTCGTTCGACGGCAGCGTGCTGCACATGGTGCCCAGCCCGCGCGTGCGCGCCAACCAGGCGCCGCCCAATTACTCCGCGACCGTGGGCAACCCGGGCAACTGGATCGTGGCCAAGCCCTTCGGCACCGACCTCATCGTTATCATCACCGCGCCTGCGCCGCTGTTCGACCAGCCCCGGCCCGAGGGAGAGCCTGCCGCCGATTACGTGCAGGCGATGGAAAAACAGCTGAAACAGCTCGTCGCCAAGCATGGGCGCGACAAGGTGCTGGTCGATTTTCTGCAGGTGACGACCCGCGCGCGCAAGCCTTGATTATTTCATGTCGCGTGCCACGCGGAAGCCGTTCTGCGAGTGGCGCACGCTGGCGCCATACTTGAAGCGCGTGGAGGAGGGCATGTAGCTCGCGCCGTCCCGCCACGAGCCGCCGCGTATCACGCGTTCCCTGCAGCCCGGCGCATCCCAGGCGCGGCCGTCGCCCGGCGCGCCCTTGTACGAGTTGTGCCAGCAATCCGCGACCCACTCCCACACGCTGCCGTTGACGTCATGCAGGCCATAGGGATTGGGTGCGAAGGAGCCGACCTTGGCCGGACCGTCCGCGCTCCACGGATCGCCGCAATCCTTGCAGTTGGCATTACCGGGGCGCATCTGTTCACCCCACCAGAAGCGGCCGGAAGTACCGCCGCGCGCGGCGTATTCCCATTCCGCTTCGCTGGGCAGGCGGTAGGACTTGCCGGTGGAAGCGGACAGCCATTTCACATACGCCTGCGCATCCTCCCAGCTCACGTCGCGCACGGGCGTATTGCCGGGATTCTTGCTGGTGAGGCGAGGACAGCCGCCGCCTTCGGCGCAGGCATTCCACTGGTCAACCGTGACTTCGTATTTGCCGATCGCAAAGGGCGTGCCGATCGATACGCGGTGCGCCGGCCTTTCCGTCGGATCACCACTGTTGGCGCCCATCGTGAATGCGCCGGACGGAAGCGAGACGAGCACCGGACACGTCGGGCAGTCTCGCACTTCGCCGCTGGCTGCTTTCGGCGGCGGCTTGTCGGGGACCGGTTCCGCAGGCGCGGCGACCGGCGGCTCTTCCTTCGGCGCGGGCGGTTCCTTGGCGACCGGGGGCGGGCGTTTGCGCTCTTGTTCGGCTTTCGGCGGCGGCGCCGGGCGCGTCTTTTCCGGCGGCGGTTTCGCTACCGGCGGCTCCGGTGCGGGCTCCGGTTTCGCTGCGGCACGCAGGCGTTCGATGCGGGCCTTCGCCAGCGCCGCGAAGCGCCCCTTGGGGTAAGCCTGCAGATAGGCTTCGTAATCGCCGATGTGGTTGCTGTCCTTGATCGATTCCCAGAAGGCCAGCTCGTATTGCTCGGCACTGTCCTTGGGCAGGATGGCGGCAACGCCGTTCTCGATGAGATCCATGCGCCGGTCAGCAGCGGCCGCATGATGGGCGGCGGTGACGCCGAGCGAAAGTGCGATCAAGATGTTTGGCCACACAGCAAGACCTTCGTCATGGAGTTTCATCACGGGCAGGCGCGGGTTCGTTCCTCCTGCATATCATCGATATCCAATAGTCGAAGCGGTTTGCGCAAGCACAAACGACGGCCCACAACTTCTCCGAAAATGAGAGCAACCGCTATTTTCTGCCGGTGGACGAATCCGCGAGCGGTTGAGGATCGGGCCTGTTGCCCTGCCATGCAGCATTCTGCAATGCATCGGCCCGGCGCAGTGGCGGATATTCCTGCTGGAGGACACAGCGCATGCCTAGAATCGCTCTCGTCACAATCTTTGCGACTGCATGTCTGGGCATGACCGCCGCACATGCGCAACGCTCGCCCGCACCCGAGAATGCCGCGGTGTATATCATCTGGCCGCAGAATGGCACGGTGGTCAGCGGCGGCAAGTTCTGGCTCCGCATGGGCCTGCGCAACATGGGCGTTGCGCCCAAGGGGGTCGAGCGCAAGAATACCGGCCACCACCACGTACTCATCGACACCGAGCTGCCGCCGATGGACAAGGAAATCCCGTCCGACCGCAACCACCTGCATTTCGGTGCCGGCGAGACCGAGGCACGCATTGAACTGCCGCCTGGCAAGCACACGCTGCAGTTGCTCTTGGCGGACCACAACCACGTCCCGCACGATCCGCCCGTGATGTCGAAGAAGATCACGATCACGGTGAAATGAAGACAAGGGGGCGACGATGCTTGTGCGAATGAAAACGGATTCGGGGGTACGCATCATGGCCAGGGCATGCGCGGCAGCGGCATTCTTACTCTTCTCCTGGACGGCAGCCTTCGCCGGCGATACGCCGGCCGCACCGCATGCCTACCTCTACATCGGCTGGCCGAACAATGGCGAAGTGGTCGCCGCCGGCAAACCGTTCCGTGTCTGGTTCGGCCTGCGCGACATGGGCGTGGCGCCGAAGGACGTGAAGCTGCCCAATACCGGACACCACCACCTGCTGATCGATGTTCCCTTGCCGCCGGCCGACAAGGAAATTCCCTCGGACAGGAACCACCTGCACTTCGGTGCGGGCGAAACCGAAACCATGATCGAACTGCCGCCGGGGAAACATACCTTGCAATTGCTGATGGGCGACGACAAGCACGTCCCCCACAACCCGCCGATCGTATCCAAGAAGATCACCATTACGGTCAAGTAAGCGGCCAAGTAGGCCCCTCCCGCGGCAAGTCCGGTCGGGCAGTTGCATAGCCGAGGCGCGCGACGCCGGCGAATGGAGGCGAGATGAACAACCATGCGGCCGCGGCGGTATCCGCTGGCGCGGTGACGGCCTACATCGAGGTCACCGGCGACGGGTCGGTGCGGCCCACCGTGTTTCCGATCCACGACGAGGTGGTGATCGGCCGCGATCCGCAGGACTCGCTCGCCACCGACAAATTCCTGTGCATCCCCGAGCACACGGTCAGCCGCCGGCATGCCCGCATCCGCCGGCGCGGCGACACCTACTTCATTGAAGACCTGCATTCCTTCAACGGCACCTTCGTCGACGGCGCCAAGCTCAAGCCCGGCGCATGGCATGCGCTCAAGGACGGCGACGAGGTGACGGTCTCCAATGCGCAGATGGTGTTCCATTCCCTCGTGGTGCCGGCGCGCGACAGCATGCCGACCATCATCACCCGCGTGGTCGATGCCTCGGAGCTGACCCGGATCATGGAGCCCGGCGGCGGCGCGGCGCACGGCGATGTGCAGCAGACGATGCAGAAGCTGCATGCGATGGCGCAGGTCGGCATCGCGCTGGGCGCCGTGACCGATCAGGAAACGCTGATCGAAAAGATCATGAACTTCATCTTCGAACTGTTCCCGATGGCGGAGCGCGCGTTCATTCTGCTGCGCAAGGCCGAAGGCGAACAGCCGGTGCCGGTGGCGGCGAAGCGGCGCGACGGCCGGATCGAGGATCCGCAGAAGGTGAAGATGTCGCGCACCATCATCGAAGAGGTGCTCAACCGCAAGCAATCCATCCTCTCAGTCGATACCCTGGCCGACCGCCATCTTGGCGCGCAGGAATCCATCCTCGCGCAGGCCATCCGCAGCGTGATGTGCGTGCCGCTGGTGCTGGAAGGCGAATGCCTGGGACTGATCCAGGTCGATACCTCGACCGATCCCTATGCCTTCAAGGAGCAGGACCTGGAAATGCTGACCGGCGTATGCGCCGAGGCGGCGGTGACGCTGAAGAACTTCCAGCTGTATTCGGATATCGAGCGCCTGCTGGACGGCTTCGTGCGCGCCTCGGTGCAGGCGATCGAAGAACGCGATCCGGTCACCGCCGGACATTCCTTCCGCGTGGCCGGCTACGCCGAGGCGCTGGCCAAGGCGGTGGACCGCGCCGACGGCCCCGACCTGCGCAACATCGGATTCACCCACGACCAGTTGCGTGAAATACGCTACGCCGCGCTGCTGCACGATTTCGGCAAGGTCGGCGTGCGCGAGCACGTGCTGCGCAAGCAGAAGAAGCTGCACCACTTCGAGCTGCGCATGCTGGAGGAGCGCTTCAAGTATGCGCGCGCCTGTCTGGAGCGGCAGGCCTACCGCGGGCTCGTGGAGCGGCATGCCGCAGAGGAAATGACGATGACGGCCTTCCGTGCGGAAAAACGGCGGATGGAGGAGGCCCTGCAGGACGAATACGACCGGCTCGAGCGTTTCCTTGCTTCCATCCGTGAAGCGAACGAACCGGCCATCTCCCACGGCGGCATGCTGCCGGATCTGTCGGAGGTCCTCGGCTACGGCTTTGAAGAACTGGACGGGTGCAGCGCGCCGCTGCTGCACGAATCCGAATTCTCCGCGCTCAGCCTGCCCAAGGGCTGCCTGACGCCGGAAGAACGCAAGGAGATCGAGTCACACGTGGCCGACTCCTACTCCTTCCTGATCCTGATTCCCTGGACGCGCGACCTGGCCAGCGTGCCGACCATCGCCCACGGCCACCACGAGAAGCTGGACGGCTCAGGCTATCCGATGGGATTGCGCGGGCACCAGATCAGCGTGCAGACGCGCATTCTCACCATCTGCGACATCTGGGACGCGCTCACCGCCGGTGACCGCCCATACAAGAAGGCGGTGCCGGCGGAGCAGGCGCTTGACCTGATCGGCTCGGAATGCCGCGCCGGCCACCTCGACCCGCGCCTCTTCAAGGTATTCGTTGAAGCCCGCGTATGGGCGGAATCCTGAGGCGGGACATTGAATACGACGCCAATACGATGGAAACGACATGGACACCAGACGCATTCCTTTCAATTCCCCGGGCTTGAGGCGGGCATTTGCCGGCGGCCTGTGCGCCACCATGCTCGGCGGCTGCGCCGACGTCAGCATGGCGCCGTACAAGACGCCGGACGCGCCGGTCAAGGCCTCCTGGTCGCAGGGGCAGCCGGTGTCGGCGGCCGAGACCATCGCGCCCGACTGGTGGCGCGAATTCCGCGATCCTTATCTCGACAGCCTGGTCGACCGCGCCGTCGCGGGCAACTTCGACGTGAAGATCCTCGCCGCGCGGGTGCAGGTGGCCAATGCCGAAGTCGGCGAAGCGCGCGCCGGCGCCATGCCCTCGCTCTCGGCGGCAGCGGGCGCGAGCTTCGAGAAGAGCACCGGCCAGCCCTTCGCCAAGACCTTCAATCTCGGCACGCAAGTCAACTGGGACATCGACATCTGGGGCAAGGTGGAGAAGGGGGTGCAGGCGCAGCGCGCCGCGTACGAAGCCTCGGAAGCGGACTGGCGCGCGGGCTACCTCACGCTCGCCTCATCGGTATCGACCACCTACTTCCAGATCCTGCAACTGGACGAACAGATGGCGCAGCAGCAAAAGTCGCTGGACAAGGGCAAGCAGATTTTGGGCATCTACGAAGCGATGCTCAAGAACGGCTTGCTGCCGAACACCCGTGTGCTGCAGCAGCGCGCCGAGGTCAACCGGCTCACCAACGAATTCCTGGAACTGCAGCGCGCCCGCAACCTTGCCGGCAATGCGCTGGCCACGCTGCTCGGCGTGCCGGCCGGCGATTTCAAGGTGCCGCCGGGAAGCCTGCGCGAGCGGGTCAATCCGCCGGCGGTACCCGCCGGACTGCCGGCCGACCTGCTCAAGCGGCGGCCCGATGTCGTGGCGGCGGAGTACCGGGTACTGCAGGCCTACGACCTGGTCGGCGCGGCCAAGCTCGCGCAGCTGCCCTCGATCAGCCTCACCGGGCGCGGCGGCTCGTCGAGTTTTGCGCTCACCGACCTGCTCAAATCCTTCACCTTCGGCCTCCTGCCGAGCATCAGCATTCCTATCCTCGACCCCAGCGTCAAGGCACGGGTCAAGACCAGCGAGGCACAGACCAAGGTGGCCGAGGAGCAGTACCGCAAGACGGTGGTCACCGCCTTCGAGGAAGTGGAAAACGCGCTGGTCAACCTCGACGCGCACAAGAAGCAGCGCGTCGAGCTGCAGCAGCAGGTGGATAACCTGCGCACCGTGGCGGCGCAGATCGAGGCCCAGCTCAAGGAGGGCGTCGTATCGCAGCTTGAAGTGTTCGAGACCGAACGCTCGCTGCTGCAGGCGGAACTGGCGCTGCTGGCCAACCATCAGCAGATCCTGTCGGATACCGTCACCCTCTACAAGGCACTGGGCGGCGGATGGCCGGCCGTCACCGTGGGGAATGCCAGCCAATGAACGTCCGGCGCAGCATCGCACACGACAACGCTGCCACCGTCCGCATGCAGACGGTGGACATGGAGTACGACATCGTGCTCATGCCGGTGTCGCACCCCGAGGCGGGCGAGATCCGCATCGACGAAAGCCTCTTCGCAATCGGGAGGACGGAGCCGCCGTTCTCCGACTATCCGCCGAAGATCGTTGCCGACCTGTCGCGGCGCCATGCGCGCATCTTTTCCGAAAACGGCGCGGTCTACGTCGCCGACCTCGACAGCAAGAACGGCACCAAGGTCAACGGTATCGACGTGCAGCAGAAGATCACCAAGCTGGAGAATGGCGACGAACTCTGCTTCGGCGGCCGGCTGACCTACAAGGTGCGGCTGGGCAAGCCGAAGGAGCGCACCATCATGCCGGCGGCGCGGCTGGTTGCCGTCGTGCTCAACCCCGACCGCGACGACCTCGGCCTTCAGCCGATCGTCATCAGCAGCTTTCCCTTCCTGATCAGCAAGGCCGACGATGCCTTCGCCCGCTACAAGGATGACTTCCCGCACCAGGTGAACTACCTGTCGCGCCGCCACGCCCATATTTTCCTCAAGGGCGGGCAAGCCTTCGTCGAAGACCTGGGCAGCACCAATGGCACCTTCGTCGGCGGCAAGCGGCTGGACGAGCACGCGGTACCGCTCAACGATGGCGACACGCTTGCATTCGGCGGCCATCACTTCGTGTACAAGGTCAGCCTGCATAAGGAAGAGCACGAGGTCGATCCCACCGTCACCAAGCTGAGCACCATGGTGCAGAGCGTGATGCCGACCACGGGCAATGCGGACAAGACCACCTTCGTCGCGGCGCCGGATTCCTTCCTCGACATCTTCTGCGTCGAATCCACGCCGCCGCAGGAAGACGAGGTCAACGAGGATGCGGCGAAGCAAAAGGATGAGGTTTCCGGCGAGGCCGGCAAGCGCAAGCCGCGCAGCAAGTCGGCCATCCTCTTTTCGGAACTGGCCGGCGCCTTCGCCGGCGGCGAACGGGCGCTGTCGCGGCGCGCGGTGCGCATCATCGGGATCGTCACACTGATGCTGGTAGCCTTCGCCGTCGTGATGCGCCTGACGAGCGCGCCCGAACGCAAGATGAAGGAGCTGATCGCCGACGGTGAATTCGCGGAAGCCTCGCAACTGGCGAGCAGCCGCCTTGCGCTCAGCCCGGGCAGCGCCGAACTGAAGGCGCTGGGCAGCGAGGCGCTGCTCAAGGCCAGGCTGCCGGAGTGGGTGGCGGCCATCAAGGCGCGCGATTTCGACCGCGCCTCCCGCGTGCTGGCCGGCATGAAGGACGCCGCGCGCCACAACGACCACGCGCTGCCGCTGCTGGCCGAGCTGGAGTGGATGGGGAGCCTCGAACGCTTCGTGATGGGCCGCGGCGGGCCGGAAGCGCCGATCCGCATGTACAACGACGAGGACAGTATCCGCAGCCTGCTGAAACAGTGGCAGGACGGCACGCAGAAGCACCAGCGCGCGTTTGCCACCATCTCGGCGGCGGTGCCGGTATTCGAGGAAGCCTATGCCGAAGCGCTCAGCCACGTGCGCAAGCTGCAAAGCGACGAGGCCGTGTACCTGGCCGCCATCGAGCGCCTGAAGACGACGGTCGCCGACGAACTGAAGCGCGACACGCCCGCCGCATTGGAGCCGGTGCTGAAGGAGTATGCGGAAAAGTATCCGCGCATCGGCGGGCTGGATGCGTTGCGCAAGGACTTGCAGCTGTACACCGAGATCGGCAATGCCTCGCGTGAACGCGACCTTGCACGCCTGTCCGCGCGCATGGAGAAGGAACGCTTTTCCACGCCGCCGTTCCAGGCCCGCTTCAAGGCGCTCGCCGCCGGCGACCAGCTGCCGCCGGCGAACCTGCTGGCGCAGTACCAGGCCGCCAACCAGGCGTGGCGCGAAGGCAAGACGGACGCGGCGTTCTCCGGCCTGGAAAAACTGGATGCCGGGCCCTGGGCGAAGTCGGTCGCCGCGCAGCTCCAGCGGCGCAAGGCGGTGGCCGAGCAGTACGGCGCCTTGCAAAAGGCGCGCGGCAGCCGAGACTATGACGAACGCCTGCTGGCGTT
>NZ_DASRXF010000218.1:0-4674 GCF_035654295.1 Noviherbaspirillum sp.
GGCGCAGAAGGCGCCGACACTGGCGACGAAGTTGTCGCTGATGTCGAAGTAGAAGATCTTGATGTCCAGGCCTTCGAAGTTGCGGTAGGGGTTGGCCGTGTCGCCGTCGAATACGAAGTAGCGTACCGCGCCGAACACGCCGCGCGCGGCGGCGAGCAGAATGACGGTCCACAGCAGCGCGCGCGAATCCTCCTCGCTGTCGAAAGCCATGATGACGATGTACATGAACACCATCATGTTGATCACGTTGAAGATGCCGTTGTAGCCGAGGATGACGTTGAGCTCGATGCCTTCCATCAAGCCGACGACGATGTGGCCCGCGATCAGGAACACGAAGGCAGCGAAATACTTGCCCATCGAGGGCGCCAGCTGCGGCCCCACGGGATTGGCCAGCCGCTTGAGCATCGCGGCGAACCCCGCCGTCAGCAGCACCAGGTTCAGCAGCGAGAAATAGAACATGCCGGAACCGCGCGAATAGATCGTGGTCTCGGTGGTCAACTGGCCCCAGGTGGAGTCTGAAAAGACGAACAGCACGCCGATGAAGCCGAGCGCGACCAGCTGCGGCGCCTTGATGACGAAGCCGAACACGATCGGGATCAGGAACAGGGCGGCAACCAGGTTGGTAGTGACCTCGGCGGGTGTCAGGGCAGGTGTCATGGTTGTGCTAGAGGATGTTGTGAACGGGTCGGGTCAGCAGCAAGGCCGGCGCGCCGGATGGTCGCTTGGCGGCTTGCGGCGCAGGGCGCGCCGCATCTCTTCCAGGCTCGGACAGTGGAATGCGCCTCCGGTATCCAGCCAAACCGGCCGGAGGGATCGAAGCGCCGCCTCAGGGCTGATGCTGATACTCCGCCTTGAAACATTCATAGGTTTCCTTGATGCCTTCGCCGAGGCGCATGCCCGGGCGCCATCCCAGCGAAGTCAGCTTGGCGGTGTTCATCAGCTTGCGCGGTGTGCCGTCGGGCTTGCTCGTATCGAACTCGATGTCGCCGCCGAATCCGACCACCTTCCTGATGATCTCGGCAACTTCCCTAATTGTGACGTCCTCGCCTGTACCTACATTGATATGGGACAACATGGGCGTCGTATGCTTTTCATAGACGGAGCGAGCGAGACTCATCACATGCACGCAGGCGTCGGCCATGTCGTCCACATAGAGGAATTCGCGGCGCGGCGTGCCGGTGCCCCAGATCACGACCTTGGAGGCGCCGCTCAGCTTTGCCTCGTGGAAGCGGCGGATGAGGGCGGGAATGACGTGGCTGTTTTCCGGATGGTAGTTATCGCCGGGCCCGTAGAGGTTGGTCGGCATGACGCTGCGGAAATCGGTCCCGTACTGGCGGTTGTAGCTCTCGCACATCTTGATGCCGGCAATCTTCGCGATGGCATACGGCTCGTTGGTCGGCTCCAGCGCGCCGTTCATCAGGTACTCTTCGCGGATCGGCTGCTCGGCCAGCCGCGGGTAGATGCAGGACGAGCCGAGGAACAGCAGTTTCTTCACGCCGGCGCGCCATGCCTCGTGGATCACGTTCGATTGCACCATCAGGTTGTCGTAGATGAACTCGGCCGGATAGGTATTGTTCGCGTGGATGCCGCCGACGCGTGCCGCCGCGAGGTAGACCTCGTCGATCTGCTGCGAGGCGAAGAATTCGCGCACTTGCTGCTGGTCCGTCAGTTCGAGCTCGGCATGCGCGCGGGTGACAATGTTCGTGTAGTCGCGCTTGCGCAGCGCGCGCACGATGGCCGATCCGACCAGGCCGCGGTGGCCGGCAACGAAAATGCGTTTGTTCAAATTGTCTTTCATGTGCGTCCTCAGTGATGATGGGTGCCTGTGACCGGAGCATCAGTCGTGGTAGAGATGCGGGGCACAGTCGTGTTGCTGGTACAGATGGTCGCGTGCGGCGGCATCCAGGTCGCACTGCACCATCTCGCGCACCAGCTCCTCGAACGGCACCTTGGGCTGCCATCCGAGCTTCTCGCGCGCCTTGGTGGCGTCGCCGACCATGCAGTCGATGTCCGTCGGCCGGAAATAGCGGGGGTCGACGCGCACGATCACCTGTCCCTCGCGGACGTTGGCCTGCGGACCGGGATTGACGACGGTGGCCGTCTCGTCGACGCCCTTGCCGTCCCATCGCAGTGTCATCCCCAGTTCGGCCGCTGCCGCGTTGACGAAATCGCGCACGCTGCGCTCGATGCCGGTGGCGATGACGAAGTCCTCGGGTTGTTCCTGCTGCAGCATGCGCCACTGCATTTCGACGTAATCGCGCGCATGGCCCCAGTCGCGGCGGGCGTCGAGATTGCCGAGGTAGATGCAGTCCTGGTGGTCGAGCACGATGCGCGCAAGGCCGCGCGTGATCTTCCTGGTGACGAAGGTTTCGCCGCGCAGGGGCGACTCGTGGTTGAAGAGGATGCCGTTGCAGGCGTACATGCCGTAGGCTTCGCGGTAATTGACCGTGATCCAGTACGCGTAAAGCTTGGCGATGGCGTACGGACTGCGCGGGCGGAACGGGGTGTCTTCCGATTGGGGCAATGCCTGCGACTGGCCGAACATCTCGGCCGTCGATGCCTGGTAGAAGCGCGTCTTTTTCTCGAGGCCAAGCCGGCGCACGGTTTCCAGGATGCGCAGAGGACCGAGTGCGTCGGAGTTGGCGGTGTATTCCGGCTCGTCGAACGAGACCGCGACATGGCTTTGCGCGGCGAGGTTGTAGATCTCGTCCGGCTGGGTCTCCTGAATGATGCGCATGATGGATGCCGAGTCGGTCATGTCGCCGTGGTACAGGATGAAGCGGCGCTCGTCTTCCTGCGGGCCCTGGTACAGGTGGTCGATGCGTTCGGTGTTGAAGCGCGAGGTGCGCCGCTTCAAGCCGTGCACGACATAGCCTTTGCCGAGCAGGAATTCGGCGAGGTAGGCGCCGTCCTGTCCGCTGACGCCGGTGATCAGCGCTACTTTCCGGTTCCCGCCGGCGGCGCTGCCGGATTCCTTCGCGGCCGCCTGTCTTGTCGAAAAGTCCTTCATGTTCATGGCTCAGCTCGCTAGTGCGACGGGTTCGACCGCGACAGACTCTTGCGGCACCGCCTGGCGCGGATGGGGGGCATGGCCGAAGGGCAGGTTCTGCAGGAAGGAGCGGAACTCTTCGCGCACTTCCGGGTGCCGCAGCGCAAATTGCACGGTCGCCTGCAGATAGCCCAGCTTGCTGCCGCAGTCATAGCGGATGCCCTCGAACTGATAGGCAAGGACGGGCTCCTGCGCGAGCAGGGAGGCGATGCCGTCGGTGAGCTGGATCTCGCCGCCGGCGCCGGGACGCACTTCGCGCAGGTGCTGGAAGATGGCCGGGCTGAGTACGTAGCGGCCGACCACGCCGAGGGTGGAGGGCGCCTTTTCCGGCGCCGGCTTCTCTACGATGCCGTTGAGCTTGATCAGGCGCGTGTCGCAGGTGGCGCCGGAGATCACGCCGTAGGAGCGGCTCTGTTCGCGCGCAATGGTTTCCACGCCGATCAGGCTGGTGCCGTGGCGTTCGTAGAGTTCGGTCATCTGCTGCATGACCGGGGTCTGGCCGTCGAGCAGGTCGTCGGCCAGGATCACGGCGAAGGGCTCGCCGTTGACCAGGCGCTCCGCGCACAGCACCGCATGGCCGAGTCCGAGCGCTTCTGCCTGGCGCACGTAGAAGCATTCGACGTTGTCCGGCTTGATGCCGCGGATGACTTCCAGCAGCGCCGTCTTGTTGCGCGCCTCCAGTTCCGCTTCCAGTTCATACGCCTTGTCGAAATGGTCCTCGATCGCGCGCTTGTTGCGCCCGGTGACGAAGATCATTTCGGTAATGCCCGCGGCGATGGCTTCTTCCACCGCATACTGGATGAGCGGTTTGTCGACGATCGACAGCATCTCCTTCGGGCTGGCCTTGGTCGCCGGCAGGAAACGGGTGCCGAGGCCGGCAACGGGAAAAACGGCTTTGGTTATTTTCTTGCGCATGGTTTTCTTTGTGGTTTCTTCGGTTAAGAAAGCAAGTTCGCCTGTTGCGGGTTCCAGCCGCCGCAGGCGGTCCTTGCGCATGTGGCCTGGCGGAATCAGGCCGGCGCGCGGCGTACCCGTGGCTGCACGTCAGTAAGCGTTGGTTCCAGTCCAGCCCTTGAATGCGGTCCAGAGGATGATTCGCACATCCATCCACAGCGACCAGTTCTGGATGTAGTGGAGATCGAACTGGACGCGCTTGGCCATCTTGTCGACCGTGTCGGTTTCGCCGCGGTAGCCGTGGATCTGCGCCCAGCCCGTGATGCCGGGCTTCACGCGGTGGCGCAGCATGTACATCTCTAGCAAATCCTTGTACATCTCGTTGTGCTGGAGCGCGTGCGGCCGGGGGCCGACCACTGACATGTCGCCCAGCAGCACATTGATGAACTGGGGCAGCTCGTCCAGGCTGGTCCTGCGCAGGAAGGCGCCGATGGACGTGATGCGGGGATCGTTGCGCGTAGCCTGGGTGACGACGCCTTGTTCCTGGTGCACTTTCATGGTGCGGAACTTGTAGACGTTGAACTGGCGTCCGTTCAGGCCGAGCCGCGGCTGCCGGAAGAAGACCGGGCCCGGCGAGGATTGCTTGATGAGGACGGCGATCACGATGAACAGCGGCAGCAGCAGGACCAGCGCGACGATGGCGAACGCCTTGTCGAAGATGTCCTTGAGGA
>NZ_DASRXF010000219.1:0-10515 GCF_035654295.1 Noviherbaspirillum sp.
GTCTCTCGCGCGAACTGCGCTATGGCGAACTCCTGGTCCGCGACCGCGTGATCTTCGAGCCGCTGCACAAGGTGACTTACCACGTGCCGCAGCAGGAAGGCATTCCGGAATCGCGCCTGACGATGACCATCGAAGAGCCGGAACCGGACATCCTGTTCGTGCGCTTCCTGTACGACGACGGCGCCAGCGAGGAGCAGGATGCCGCCGAAGCCTTTTACAACGACTTCCGGCGCTCGGCATACAAAGAGTCGGACATCGATACCATTCGCACGATACGGGAGATGGCGGAAGCAGGAAGGCTGGGGGAATAGCGATACCCTCCCCTGTCATTTCCGCGCGCGCGGGAATGACGTCCGGTATCGGTCATCGCGTTCATCAATCTCCGGTTCCCGTCCTCGGGCAAGTTGCATGACGCCCGAGCATGAAGCCCGATCATGGCGCGGGGAGCCGCGCGTTCCGCTTTGGCTCCCCGCTTTGTCCTTCCCGTCGCGGGGAAGGATCGTCAGGCTGTCATGTCAGTGACGCTGCTGCCGCCCCGTCACCCTTTCCGCGCCGTAGCGCACCGCGTCCTTCACCTTGTCCCATGCGCTCTCGGGATGGTCGCGCTCCCAGTCGCTGCGCATGCTGGGCTCGGCGTCTTCCCAGCGGTAGTTCTTGTAGCGCTCACTGCCGGCCGCCGTCGATCCGTAACGATAGGCGGCGTCATAGTCTTCATAGCGGCCGCCGGACGTGCCGTAGGCGTTCTGCCAGTGCGTGCGGTAGTCCGAATCGTCCGAGGTCATCGCGGTATCGGCATAATCGCTGCGCCCCATGTCGCGCATGCCGGCCCCGGTCATCGAGGTATCGGCAGCGGTCGTGGCGCCGGTGGCCGAGCGGTCGGAAGCGCCCATCTGCTCGACATCCACCTCGGTCCTGCGCACGGTGTCGTTGATGTTTTCGGTACGCTCGGTGGCTTCCTTGCCGACCACCACTTCCTCGACCACGCGCGCCGTTTTCGATACCACCGGTTCTTCCGCCGTTTCGCGCATTTCGATCGCACCTTCCTTGAGGGCGTTCATGTCCGCCTCGGTGGCCGGCTGGTCGACCGGATGCCGCTCGACGTTTACATGCTCTTCGCGCAGCTGCACCGATTCCTGCACCGGCTTTTCCGTCATGCGCTGGTAGATACGCACGCCGCCGCGTTGCACCGCGCGCTTGCCGACCCGCAATTCTTCCTGCACGACCGGTATGCGCGTCTCGCCGGATTGCTGCGTATCCATGTGCTGCGTGCCCATATCCTGGGTGTCCATGCTCTGCGTACGGCTCTGCCCGTACAGCGCGCGGTCTTTCTCGATTTCGCTGTCGCTCAGCATCGGTGCGCTCTGGTCATAGCCGGTCCAGCCCTGGCTGCGCCATTGCGATTCGCGCTCCGAGATGTCGACCGCATCGAAGCGGTTCATGACATCGACCGCACGCTCGCGCTCCTGCTCGTTGGCGGCGTAGACCGTCACCACGCAGCTTCCGCGCCGCATGGCTTCTGCATAGATATCGTGATGCTGCCTGTCCTCTTCATCTTCCATCCCGAACAGCGAGCGGAAGAAATGGCCGATGCCGGAATGTTGTCCGCTGCCCGCATCGCCGGTTTGCGTGGAAGTCCTGTCCGATGTCTCGGGGCTGAGCTGGATCTCGTCGCGTGAAAAACCGCAGGCGAGCAATTCATTCATCACGTTCTGAGCTTGTGCATAGCTGTCGTACACGCCCACTACGGTGTTTTCCATGATCACACTCTCCTAACAATGTCTGTACGCCGGAAAAGGCCGGCATCCGGAGAAGCCGATGTTGCATAAGCCGTGCCTGCACCGCTCATTGCGGCGTCCGGCCCTCGTCGAAGGGTTCGACCTGCACATGCTCGGTGCGCAGCGTCACCGTTTCCGGCTTGCGCACGGGTTCTCGGCGTCGGGTGATGCGCACCTCTTCCTTGAGCAGCAATTGCTTCTGCACCACCAGCACTTCCTCCATTACCGGCACCACGAGGGTGTCGCCCTCGTAGCGCGTCTGCGGCAGGTCTGACTCGGCCACCACCTTCCCGATCTGCACATGCTCGACGTCGAGCCGGTCTTGCAGCAGCGGCTGGTCGAGCACCTGCTCCCGCACCGAAACGGTCTTGTGGATACGCACGCCGCGGCCGGTATCGACTACGCGCTTGCCGACCTTCACATCCTCTTCCATGACGGGGAAGGTCATCTGCATCGAGTGCTGCGTATCGGTGGAAGGGGCGAAGGCAAACGGCAGGCGGTAGCCGTCATCGTCCTGCGCCAGCAGGCTGACCGGCACCAGGACCTGGGTGCCGTCGACGAGGCGTATCCAGGCTTGCGGACCGGTGCTGCTGTCGCCGCCGCCCTGCTGGAGCGAAACAATGGATGCAGCATTGCCGCCGGCGTCGGTCACGCGCGCGCCGACCATGCTTTCAGGTGTGCTCTCGGGAGTGTGGGACATGGACGGTCTTCCCTTTGGCGTGATGAGGAGCCGTTTGTATGCAATTAGCAGACCGGGCGCCCGCCAGCTTCACGGCGCGAAAATGATGCACGGCGCAAGCCCCTTTTTACCGGCGGCGCGAAAAAATTACATTGGAGGCGGCGAGCCATCTGATGGTGCTGCCTGCCCGAACTTCTGCATGGCGTTGCGCTCTCACACGTATTCACTTTCGACAATGAAAGGGGCAACCGTGAGCACCATTATTGCCGGACGATTCCAACAGCAATCGCAGATCGAACACACCATTGAGGAACTGGTACGCGCTGGATTTGCGCGCGACCGGATTTCCGCTTTCTATGTCAACCCGCCGGGGCAACACGACAGCTACCCGATCGGCGGCGATCATGCCGTTTCACCGGGCGCGCACGAATCCGACAAGGGCATCGCGATGGGGACCGCAACCGGGGCTGCGGTGGGCGCCGCCGCCACCTCTTTCCTCGGCCCGGTGGGCACCGTCACCGGCGGACTGCTCGGCGCGCACGTGGGCAATCTCGTGGGCAGCCTTTCGCAGATGAAAGAGCGGGGCGAGACCGGCGAGCACGGGGAAGATGCGGACAACGCGGTACCGACGCGCCATGCCGGGATGCTGCTGGCGATCGCAGTCGGCGGCCAGGACGATGAAGACCACGCAGTCAACCTGCTGCGTTCGCTGGGCGCCGTGGAGCTGGAACGCGCGGAGGGCACGATCGAAGACGGCGACTGGACGGATTTCGATCCGACGGCAACGCCTCACCTGCTGCAGCACGCGCCGCAACAGCCGAGGCCGGCCGGACCGAACCAGCGTATGTAGAGTATGTAGGCCCTAACCGTCGATGTGCGCCACCAGCGGCAAGTGATCCGACGCGATCCTTGCCAACGGTGTCGCATGCACTTCCACATGCACCAGCCGGTGCCGCGGCCGGATCCAGATGCGGTCGAGCGCGAACAGCGGCCGCCGCGACGGAAAGGTGCGCGGCGCCGGCACTGGCTGGAAATGCGAGACCAGCCAGCGCAACGACCTTCCCCATACAAACCATTCGTTGATATCGCCGAGCAGGATCACCGGCATTTCGTCGGTGTCGAACACTTGCAGCAGGCGGCGAATCTGGTCGCGCCGCTCGGCTGGCCGCAGGCCGAGGTGGGTGGCGACGACGCGCAGCAGGTGGCCGTGGCAATCGACGTCGGCATCGAGCGCGCCGCGCGGCTCGCGGCTGCCGAAGCTGAGGTCGATGGAACGCAACGTCAGGATGGGATAGCGGCTCAGCACCGCGTTGCCGTAGCGGCGCTCGGGCCTGTCGCAGGCCGGGCCTTCGGCGGCGACGAAACCCGTCGCTTCCTGCAACACCTTCAGGACGTTCGGCGTCCTGGTTCCGCCCAGCGGCACTTCCTGCAGGGCGACGATGTCGGCGTTGATTTCCTGCAGTACGGCGGCCACGCGTTCGGGATTGAACTTGCGGTCGCAGCCGACCGCGCCGTGGATGTTGTAGGTTGCGATGGTCAGCGGCCAGGGATTGAGGTCGGGCACTTCCTCGCGCACCGGGGGCTGTTCGAGCACACTCAGGTCGTCATCCATCATGCCGTTCTATCCTCCCTTCGTTTCAATAGTTTCTGCAGGCCCATGGCTACCAGGATGATGGTGGCCGCTACCGCGACCAGCACGGCAACAGTGCCCGGACTCGGGTTGCGCACCGCCTCGGCGAGGTGGTGCACGAAGGTCACCGTCATTGTGATGCCGGGCAGCATGCCCAGCAGGGTGCCGATCAGGTAGTCGCGAAAGCGGATGTGCGAGGCGCCGGCGACCATGTTGACCACGGTAAAGGGCGCCACCGGCAGCATGCGGATGATCACGATCGCGAGGATGCCGCGGCGAGCGATGCGCTTGCTCAGCTTGTTGATGCGCGGGCCCACCAGTTTCTGCACGGTTTCGCGCCCGAGCCAGTGGCCGATGCCGTAGGCGACCGCGGCGCTGAGCATGGTGCCGCCGATCGCATAGAGCGAACCGAACACCGGTCCGAACACGATGCCGGTGACGGCAATCAGCAGCATCACCGGCACCATCACCAGCCCGGCGGCCACATAGCTGCCGACGACCGCAAGCGGCGTAAACGGCATCTCCTCGAGCTGCCGGGCGAAGGCGACCAGCGAAGCAAGGTTGACGACTTCGCGCAACGGCGTCCAGCGCCATGCGACGGCCAGCAGGGCCAGGGCGATGGCGAGCAGGCCGACGCCGATCAGGCGGCGCGGCACGGGCTTGCGCGCTTCGCTGGGGACGAATTCGGCGACCAGCTTGTCCGGTTCGATCGGTTGTTCGGGATCGAACAATGCCTGTTCGGGGATCAGTGCATCCAGCTCCGGCGTCGTCTCCGGTTCGAGCACGCAGAGCGTGCGTTCGGAGTGGCGCAGGGCCGCGGCGGCGGCATGCAGGCTGTGCCGCAGCCGCAGCTCGGCTTGCACCAACTCGGGGGTGGTATCGAGATGCTCCGCGAGCAGGCGTGCCCGCAGGCGCGCGATGGCGGCGGCAACGCGCCCGGCGTCCGGCCCGCGCGCCTCGATGGTGATGTTGCATTCGGTATCGAGCGCCATGGAGCGGCTGCTCAGGTTGGCCGATCCGATGGAGAACAACTGGTCGTCGATGGCGAATACCTTGCTGTGCACGTTCAGGCACTGGTCTGTCAGGCCGGGAATGTGCGGGCAGTAGATGCGGTAGCGGCCGTGGCGGTCGGCCTCCTTCAGGCGGCGGTGCACGCGTGCGCGCAACACGCCCATCGTCGCCTGCTCCAGCCATCCGCTCTGGTTCTTGGGCGAAATGATGAAGACTTCCGGGCCCTCGGGTTCGTCCAGGCGTGCGGCGAGCGCGTCGGCAATCATGCCCGAGGTGAAGTACTGGTTCTCGAAGAACATGCTGCGCCGCGCGGCGGCAATGGCGTCCAGGTGCAGTTGCCGCACCTCATGCACGCCCGCGCGTCCTTCGAATACCGGCTCGGTGCGGGAAATCGCGACGTCGATGTCGGTCAGGTCCGGCTCGACACCCTCGGGCCAGGGGTCATCCCTGTCGCCCGGGGCGGGCGGCGGCAAGCGTTCGCCTGTGGCCTGCTGCCAGCGCATGCGGGCCAGTTCGCCGATTGCGCGGGCGGCATCGCCGTCGACCAGTGCCTGAACGTCATGAAAAGGGGCGTGCCGCTTGCCATCGCTGTCGCAGCGCAAGGGAGCGTCGCAGGCGTGTTCGGGCGTGTCCCACCGGCTGCGCGTGAGATCGAGCCCGCCGACAAAGGCGATGCGGTCGTCGACCACCACCACCTTTTGATGATGCGAGCCGCCGATAGGATGCCGCGCGTCCATGCGGAAGCTGAGGCGGCGGTGGGTGCGCCAGTCCAGTTTGTAGACGGGCAACCACTCGCGCTCGAGCGCATAGAGCATCGCGAAGTCCCAGTTGAGCACATAGGCACGCAGGCCGGGCCGGCTGGCCACGATGGCATGGAGGAAGTCGCCGAGCGGTTCCGGATAGCCGTCGTTGGCGCCGCCGGGCACGAGGTGCATGCGGCTGTCGATGTCCCAGCTGAGGATGTAGATGCTGTGGCGCGCGTTGCGGATAGCTGCCCGCACCGCGCGGAAGTAGGCGTCGGCATCCACCAGCATGGAGAACCGGTCGGCATGTTCGATGCGCCAGCAATTGCGCCCCGGTTGCAGCAGGCCGGGTGAAGTGGACAGTTCGGTAATCTGTTGCTGGGGAAATGGGTGGTTCACGATGTCGATTGGAAAATGCTGCTTTTCCTCTTCGACGCGTGGCCTCCGCGTTAGTTTCTCCGCATGCCGGACACCCTGATTCCGGGCAAGTCAGCCGAGCTCGTAGGCACCGCCGCGTTCCAGCGCCCGCTTGTAGGCCGGCCGCTTGTGGATGCGGTCGAGGAAGTCCATCAGCCTCGGCCGCGTGGCGTTGAGGCCGCCCCGCGCGGCTGCCGCTTCCAGGGGGAAGCTCATCTGGATGTCGGCGGCGCTGAACGACTTGCCGGCAAACCACTTGTGGCGCCCGATTTCGCCTTCCAGATAGTCGAGATGCCGCGCGATCTGGGGCTCGATGAAGGAACGCTTGGCGCGTTGCGCAATGACTTTGGCCACCGGTTTCACGATGAAGGGCAATGGGCCGTTCTCGATGCGGTCGAATACCAGTTTCAGCAGCAGCGGGGGCATGGCTGAGCCTTCCGCGTAATGCATCCAGTAGGTGTAGCGCAGCCGCTCGGGCGTACCGGATGCGGGCGCGAGACGGCCGTTGCCATAGCGGTCAACGAGGTATTCGATGATCGCGCCGGACTCGGCGATGGTCAGCCCGCCGTCCGTGATCACCGGCGACTTGCCGAGTGGATGCACTTCGCGCAGGGAGGCAGGCGCAAGCATGGTCTTGGGGTCGCGCTCGTAACGCTTGATTTCGTAGTCGAGGCCGAGTTCTTCCAGCAGCCACAGCACCCGCTGGGAGCGGGAGTTGTTGAGATGGTGGACGATGATCATGGGAGATATTATTTTTAGGTTAGGCGACCTATTTTCCCACGACCGGCGAAAGTCGTCAGGTATTTACCTCAGCAAGCCGGAAATGAAGGCATCGACGGCGGCGGTGCAGGCGCCGGGACGTCATGTGCGCTTGCGCCATACCAAGCGCGCGTACACCACCCCGTTGACGGCCAGCAGCACGGCGCCGAGCACATAGCGCAGTTCCAGCGTGAGGTTGTCGGGATAGAGCAGCAGTGTGACGTAATGTTCGATGAATCCGCCTGCATAGCCGGCCTCGCCGCCGAGCAGGCGGAATTGGTTTTCGAGCGGCGTGAGCGGGCAGATCCGGTCGGCCCACTGCACGTACACGCCCCAGGCGAGGGCCGGCAGGTGCAGCCAGGCCAGGCGCGGGCGATGCCAGACAAGCAGGCCGCCGAACAGCGCAAACGCGACGAAGGCGAAGTGCAGCAGCAGGACGAGGTCGGCGAACAGGCTGTAGGGCATGGCTTTCTCAGATGTCGACCGGGTCCACCTCCAGCGACCACTTCGCGCGCGTCTTCGTTGCGCGCAGCATGTCCATCCATTCCTTGAGGAAGGCTTGCAGCGCCGGACGCGACGGCGATTCGACCAGCAGTTGCGCGCGGTCGACGTTGGCCACGCGGGTCAGGGTCATCGGGATCGGATCGTTGATGGTGATGCCCGGAGTCGGGAGGCATTCCGCGGCATGCTTGAGGAAGCCGAGGGCGATGTCGAGTTCGCGCGCTTCGGCACGCAGCAGCGCCTGGTACATGAAGGGCGGGACACCGGCCTGCCTGCGTTCCTCGAGCAGGTCGCCGGCGAAGCGGTCGTAGTCGTGCGCCATCACGGCCGCGAACAGCGGGTGGGTCGGGTAACGGGTCTGGATCAGCACCTCGCTCGGATTGCCGCCCTCCTTCTGCCCTGCCCGCCCGGCGCGCCCCGCCACCTGCATGAGCTGGGCGAACAGGCGCTCGCTGGCGCGATAGTCGTGCGAGAACAGCGCGGTGTCGGGATTGAGCACGCCGACCAGGGTCAGGTTCCGGAAGTCATGCCCCTTGGCCACCATCTGCGTGCCGATCAGGATGTCGACGTCGCCCCGGTGCACGCTGTCGAACGCGGCCTGCGCGCTGCCCTTGAGCCGGGTGGAGTCGGCATCGATGCGCGTGATGCGGGCCTGCGGGAAGACGTTGTGCAGCCCTTCCTCGATGCGCTGGGTGCCGCGTCCGAGCGGCTGCAGATCGACGTTGCCGCAGGTGGGGCAGGACTTCGGGATACGCATCTCGAGGCTGCAATGGTGGCAGCGCAGCCGGTGCTCCGGCTTGTGCAGGACCATGAAGGCGGTGCAGCGCGGGCAGTTGCCGATCCAGCCGCAGGCATCGCAGGCGAGCACCGGCGCGTAGCCCCGGCGATTGAGGAAGAGCAGCGATTGTTCGCCGCATTCGAGGCGGCGCTTGATGGCGCTGACCAGGGACGAGGTCAGGCCTTCGCCGGGCTTGTCGCGCTCCATGTCGACCAGCCGTACCTTGGGCAGTACCGCGTCCTTCGATGCGCGCTCCCGCAGTTCGAGCTTGCGGTACCGGCCGGACTGCACGTGCTGCCAGGTCTCCAGGGAGGGCGTGGCGGAACCGAGCACGATCGGGATCTGCAGCTGCCGCGCGCGCCATACGGCGAGGTCGCGCGCGGAATAGCGCAAGCCTTCCTGCTGCTTGTAAGAGGGATCGTGTTCCTCGTCGATGATGAGCAGCTTGAGCCGCGGCAGCGAAGCGAGGATCGCCAGCCGCGTGCCGAGGACGATGCGGGCATGGCCGAGGTGGGCCGATAGCCAGTTCACCAGCCGCTCGCCTTCGGCCAGACCGCTGTGCAGCGTTGCCACGCGCACGCCGGGAAAGCGCGCGCGCACGTTGCCTTCGAGCTGGGGCGTGAGGTTGATTTCCGGGATCAGGATCAGGACTTGGGCGTCGGGCTGCCGGGCGAGCACCTGCGCGGCGGCCTGCAGGTAGACCTCGGTCTTGCCGCTGCCGGTGACGCCATACAGCAGCGTCGGCGCAAATCCGTCAGCGGCGGCGATGGCGTCGGCGGCCTGCTGCTGCGCCGGATTGAGTGGCGGCGCGCCGGCGGCGGCCGGGTCGTGCGACAGGTCGAGCTTGGCTATCTTCTTGAGTGCGCGGTCCAGCGACACCGGCTTTTCGGCGCGCAGGTTGCGCGGCAAGGCGGGCACTGCGACTTCGCCCAGCGGCCGTTGGTAATAGTCGGCGGCGAACGCGCACAGCGCCATCCACTCGCCGGACAGAGGCGAGAGCTGGGCGCGCACGGCGAGGACGTCCTTGATCTTGTCGGCGGGGACGTCGGTCGCCGTTCCCACACCGACGATCAGGCCGACGGTTTCGCGCCGTCCGAACGGGACGAGCGCAAGCTGCCCCGGCGCCGGGGCGGCGTCATCCGGGCCGGTCCAGCGGTAATCGAAACAGGTATCGAGCGGCGTATCGAGCGCAATCTTGAGGTAAAGCGTGGTCACGTTATCTCGCTGTGCGGACAGGTTGCCCGGCAGGGCAGCCCGTCTGCTGTACTTCATGTAATCCTTGAAGAAAAAGGCTAAATCCGCGATTCATAACGACTTTTTGAGAAACCCACAGAGTCTGTGGATAACTTTGTGGGCAACTCCCTCTTGACACTGGGAAAGCCCAGATTTCATGCGGGTTTCGACAAATTGCCCATTTGAAAAGCAAAAATTTTCCTGTTCAAAATCAAAGACTTAAAATGTCAAGTTGTCGACAAAAAATATTTCGACGGACAAAAACTTGCTGCCATGCACAAGCACTGGGGCAACTAGTTTATGTGAGTAAGTCGGCTGCCGACGCATCGTTCCTGCCCAATTTTTTCCTACAACGCTTGACAAAATTGCTCGCTTTCACTTTGCAAAGTTGAAAGTGAAAAACGGTTGCCGGGCAACCACTTATTCTGGATCAAGGCGGCACCGAACCCGATTTAGGTACTGATGCCCCTTCAACACTTAATGTGATTGTTGAAGAATCGATCTAAATATCAGTTTCATAAGCTCTTTTTCCGCTATCCACAAAGTCTGTGGACAACTTTGTGGAAAAGGCCCTCTTGACAGGCCGCGGAGCCCGGATTTATGCGGGTTCCGACAAAATGCTAAATTGAAAAGCAAAAATTTTGTCTTTTAAAATCAGCACCTTATAAATTCGCTGCAGGCTAGAAAAATTATTTGGAATAAATTTTTATGCTGCTTTGCACAACGAGGAAGATGTGAATAAGGCGCTGCATTTCGTCCGGAAGTGTCCATGCGGCGAGCCTGCCGGTGCGGGCTCGCCCGCGTCGATTGTTTCGGTCGGCGCAGGAATCAGTCCCCCGCGCGCATAGCCCGGCTCATCTCGTGCACCGCCTCCACCAGCACCGACACCGATTCCGGCGGGGTGTACTGGGAAATGCCGTGGCCGAGGTTGAACACATGTCCCGGATGATTCCCATAGGAATCCAGCAGCCGCGCCACTTCGTCGCGGA
>NZ_DASRXF010000220.1:0-18125 GCF_035654295.1 Noviherbaspirillum sp.
CCTGGGTTACGGCTATACGCGCCTGTTCCAGCCGCGCTGGCTGATCAAGGGCGTCAAGTTCCAGCTCATCGTGGAACCGGAACCGGATCCGAACAGCCGCGTCATGCTGTCGCCTTCGCAGAAGGACCAGCTCGGCATGAACCGCGTGCGCGTCGACTGGCGTCTGACCTCGAAGGTCAAGCGCACCTTCGACCGTACCCTGGCGCTGCTGGCCGAGGACATGCGCAAGAGCGGGGTCGCCCAGGTGGAGCTCGATGCCCCGCTGGAAGGGCGCAAGTGGCCGTCCGACCTGGAAGGGACCTGGCATCACATGGGCACCACGCGCATGCATGATTCTCCGAAGTACGGCGTCGTCGACCGCAACTGCCGCGTGCATGGCATGTCCAACCTGTTCGTTGCCGGCAGTTCAGTCTTTCCGACCGCCGGCGCGAATTTCCCGACCATCACGCTCGCCGCACTCGCATTCCGCTTGTCCGAGCACCTCGTCAGGGAAATACGCAACTCCAGCACCCCTTTGGCGATGGAAGCTGCATGACGGCTGCCTGACGGACACGTCAAGGCGGACCCTTCAACGGGCGGCGGCAATGTCCGCCGCCCGGGGCGTCGCGCACGCCGCGCGCCGTACCCAGACCGATACCGGAGCACCATGACCAGTCCCAAAACCATCCTCGTGACCGGCGCAGCCGGTTATATCGGCTCGCATACCTGCGTCGAACTGCTGGAAGCCGGCTGGGCCGTCGTGGCCCTCGACAACCTGAGCAACAGTTCTGTCGAATCCCTGGCGCGCGTCGAGCGCATTACCGGGCATGTGATCCCTTTCTATGAAGCCGATGTGCGCGACAGGACGGCGCTGGACGCCATCCTCAAGACCCACCGCATCGACGCCGCCATCCATTTCGCCGGCCTCAAGGCGGTGGGCGAGTCCGTCGCACAACCGCTGCGCTACGTCGAGAACAATGTTGGCGGCTCGGTGACGCTGTTGCAGGCGCTGGGCGATGCGGGCATCAAGAAATTCCTGTTCAGTTCTTCCGCCACGGTGTACGGCGATCCCGAGACGGTGCCGATCCAGGAGTCGGCCCGGCTGTCGACCACCAATCCCTACGGCCGCTCCAAGCTGATGGTGGAGCAGGTACTGGAAGACCTCGGCCGCTCCGACCCGGAATGGGCGATCGGCGCGCTGCGCTATTTCAATCCGGCCGGCGCCCATCCCAGCGGCCTCATCGGCGAAGACCCGCGCGGCATTCCCAACAACCTGATGCCGTTCATCGCACAGGTGGCGGTGGGCCGGCGCGAACGCCTCTCGGTCTTCGGCAACGATTACCCGACGCCCGACGGCACCGGCGTGCGCGACTACATCCATGTGGTCGACCTCGCGCGCGGGCACCTCGCCGCGCTGGCCGAACTGTTCCGTTCCGAACGCAGCTTCACGCTCAACCTCGGCACCGGCCGCGGCTACAGCGTGCTGGAGATGGTGCGCGCCTTCGAGGAGGCGAGCGGCCGCGAGATCCCTTACCGCATTACCGAGCGCAGGCCGGGCGACATCGCCGTGTGCTATGCCGACCCTTCGCAAGCCTGGCATGTCCTCGACTGGCGCGCACGCAAGGGCCTGGCTGAAATGTGCGCCGACCACTGGCGCTGGCAAAGCATGAACCCCAACGGCTTCGCGCCTTCCTGAGCATGCGGCGCACGGTACAACTCATCCTCGCATCCACGCTCGCCGTGACCGGCATCGCCGCCTGCGGCGAAGAACCGGCCTTCGATCCGCAGAAGGTGGCGGCGCTGGCCGCGAAATCGAAACGCGGTGACGGCGCGGCAGCCAGGGTTCCGTACGGGCAGAAGGCAGCCGAATACGTGCTGACCTTCGCCGAAGAGTTCGACAGCTTCAATCCCGCGCTCTGGAACGACCACATCTGGTACGAAAAACCCAACCCGACGAAGAACTTCACGGTGGAGAAGGGCGTGCTGAAGATCTGGCCGCAGCGCGACGCCACCGGCAAATTCTTCAACCGTACGCTCGACACCGACGGCAGGTTCGAGCAGAAGTACGGCTATTTCGAAATGGAAGCGAAGCTTCCTCGGGGGAAGGGCACATGGCCGGCCTTCTGGCTGTTCGCACATCCCGGCAACCGCCGGCCCGAGATCGACATCATGGAAGCCTATCCCGGCGGTGTCGAACCCTGGGGTTACACGGACGATGCCGGTGTCTCGCGTCCCACTGCCTACGGCGCCACGGTCTGGCTCGATGAAGGCGTGTCTGCGGGGACGCGGCAGTACGATGCCGGCAAGGACCTCTCCGCGAAGTTCCACAAATATGCGGCCAAGTGGGAGCCGGGCAGGGTCACCTTCTACCTCGACGGCAAGCAGACCCACATGGTCGAGGCCAACATGACCGACCCGATGTACATCATCGTCGACCTCTGGTTCGGCAGCTCCAGCGGCGAGCCGGACGACAGCACGCCGACAGGGAAGGGCAATTCTTTCGAAATCAATTACATCCGCGCCTGGCAGTTCAAGAATCGTGCGCTGGAATAGCCGTTTGCATGCCTTTCCGTGAACGGAGAAGTGCGGCCCTAAAAGTTTCTGGCTCCGGTGTAACGACTGATCGCATGCGGCTGGAAGCGGCAGCATCTCCCTCTTTCCTTACCCCGTCATCCCGGCGCAGGCCGGGATCCAGCGGCGGTGAGGGTGCGAAGAAAGACACTGGATCCCGGCCTTCGCCGGGATGACGGGGAGAGGATGGAGCACGATTGAAGGTAGCCGCCCGCATTCGCATGTAGTAGGGCGGCCTAGACTGATTGCGTGCGGCTGGAAGCGGCGGCATTTCCCACTATCCTTACCCCGTCATCCCGGCGAAGGCCGGGATCCAGCGGCGTTGAGGGTGCGAAGAAAGACACTGGATCCCGGCCTGCGCCGGGATGACGGGGAGAGGATGGAGCGCGATTGAAGGTGGCTGCCCGCATTCGCATGTAGTAGGACTGCCTTGACTGATCGCATGCGGCTGGAAGCGGCGGCATTTCCCACTTTCCTTACCCCGTCATCCCGGCGAGGGCCGGGATTCAGCGGCGTTGAGGGTGCGAAGAAAGACACTGGATCCCGGCCTGCGCCGGGATGACGGGGAGAGGATGGAGCGCAATTGAAGGTGGCCGCCCGCTTTCGAATGTAGCAGGGCTGCCTTGACTGCTTTTCAGCAGCCACCCCCCATTGCCCCCTCCCTATACTTTTCCTTTTCAGGGGGCATGCGGATGATCTATCTCGTGTTGTCACTGGCCGGCATCGTGGTCTTGCTCGCATTGAGCATCTGGTCGATCCGCCGCCATCGCAACCCCAAACTGAACATCGACTGCAACACTCCGATCGAGGAACTCATACCTTCGCTGGCGGGCCTGACGCATGGCGTGGCCCAGCAGGGAAACGCCGTGGAGATCCTGGAGAACGCCGGCTTCTTCCGCGTGCTTGTCGACGACATCCGCGCCGCGCAGCACACGGTGCATTTCGAAACCTTTCTCTGGCAGGAGGGCGAGCTTGGCAAGCGGATCGCCGATGCCCTGTCGGAAGCGGCGCGCGCCGGCAGGACAGTGCGCGTCCTGCTCGATGCCGTGGGCGCGAGAAAAGTGGGCCGCAGCGTGCGCAGGCAGATGAAGGAGGCGGGATGCACGGTCGAATTCTTCCACCGCAAGGGCATCCACAACATCGGTGTGCTCAACGACCGGGACCACCGCAAGCTCGCCATCATCGACGGAGGCATTGCCTTCGTCGGCGGCCACTGCGTCAAGGACGAGTGGCTCGGCAGTCCCGACGACGGCAAGCATTACGGGGACATCAGCGTCCGGCTGCGCGGTCCCATCGTCGGCAGTATCCAGACGGCGTTCGCGGAAAACTGGATTGCCGAGACAGGCATGCTGTTCCTCGGCGAGACAGTGTTCCCGCCCCTGGCGCCGGCGGGCGATGTGCTGATCCACGCGGCTTTCGTCAAGCCGGAAGGCTCGGCGCCCGCGGTGAAGATCCTGCATCATGCGGCCATCTGCCTGGCCCGCAGGAAGATCTGGATCCAGAATCCGTATTTCATCCCCGAGCCGGAGACCATCGATGCGTTCGGCGAGGCGGTGCGCCGCGGCGTCGATGTCAGGGTCATCGTGCCGTCTACCCGCGCATCCGACAATCCCCTCGTGCAGCATGCCAGCCACCGCAATTTCGAAAAGCTGCTGGAAAACGGCGTGCGCCTGTTCGAGTATCCCGACACGCTGCTGCACCAGAAGGTCATGACGATCGACGGCGTGTGGAGCGCGCTCGGATCGAGCAACTTCGACGACCGCTCGTTCGAGACGAACGATGAGATCACGCTCGGCATCTGCGACGCCGCAACGACGCAGCAGCTCGATGCCATCTTCGAACGCTATGCGGGCAAGTGCACGGAAGTCAGGCTGGAGCAGTGGCGCAGGCGCAGCCCCTTGCACAAGCTTGTCGACCACGCCTGCTACCTGTTGAACGAAGTGCTGTGAGTGCTTCTCGGGATTCTTGCATCCGGCCAAGCCGGCGACGCATTGACGCATGTCGGCATTTGGTCGCATCGGCCCGGCATCTTTGACTGGTCACAAAGCGATGGCTCGATGCAGCGGGCACGATCAATCCCGAGTCCCTGCTCCTCGTCGAGGAACACCTGTTCCCGGCGGGAATGCGTACCTGTCACCTTGAGGATGATCTCCATGTTGCAGAAAAAGAGAATGATCTCGCTGATCGCCGCATCGGCACTGGTCGCCGCCTGCGGCGGTGGCGACGGCACGACGACCGCCTCCGGCACGTCGACCGCGGACACGAATCCGACCCCGGCACCGACGACGCCGCCCGCCACGACCGCACCCGCACCCACCCCGGCCCCCGCCGGCAGCGGAACCGGTACGCCCGGAGCCACGCCGACCACGCCGGCACCAACGCCGGCACCGGCACCAGCGCCGGCACCCGCCGCCGACCAGCGCTTCAACGGCTACATGCAGCTGGTGTCGAACCAGATCCTGTACCTGCGCACCAACCGCATCCTCTACCTGCCGGTGACGCTCAGCACCTTTGAAGGGCCGACCGGCATTGTCGACATTGCTTCCGGCAGCCCCGTGGCGAATTACCCGAACCTGGCTGCGGAAGCGGCGGCCTCGGGCTGCACCATTGCGATCGATGGCACCTGCGCCATCCAGCCGCCCGCCGTTGCGCCGGCCGCGCCGATCGCCGCCTTCGGCATCCGTATCGGCACCCATGTTCTGCCGACCGTGCCCGGGCAGGCTGTCGGCAGCCAGACCGTGGTCAGCCGCATCGCATTCGACCTGACCGAGCGCACGGGTTCGGCCGGTGTTGCCGCCGGCGCAGTTCCCGAAATCATGCGCTTCGTCATCGACAACGTGGAAATGACGACTGGCGCGGATGGCAGGGTGACGGGCGTGCGAATGAGGGAGGGCGCGCAGATCCATGTCTACGGACGCAACGCTGCAGGCGTTGAAGTGCGCGAGAGCATCCCGGCGCCGGCGGGCACGGTGAGCCTGAAACCGTTGACGGAGGTGCCGGACGGCTATGGCGACACGAGCAGCACGATCTTGTTCATGGACCTTGAAACCGGCTTCTCGCGCGCTGGAACCGCGCTGGCTGCGCTGCAATCCATCGCCGGCCATTTCGACATGCATGTGACGCTGTCGGCAGTGGAGAAGATCGAGCGTCCCGCAGCCGTGGCGGCGCCGGGATTCCCGGCGGTGCCGCTGAAAGACCTCATCGGCCGTCCCATCACCGTCAATGCGCAGACGCCGGTGACCGGCGGCGGCATCAGCGGCAGCGCCTGGATCCGCATGTATCCGATGTAGCGCGGCCGCAGCGAGGCGGTCAGCGGGAGCGGTGTCTGGCCGCTCCCGCATTTTTCGCATCGCGTTTCCAGATCAGTTCCCCGTTGCGCCAGACTTCCCGCACCCGATGAAAGGGCACCATGCAGGTGCCGCGTTCATCCATCTCGACATCGAATGAAAAATGCTCGCCCCGCGCCAAGTGCACGCGGCGGAAGGGCACAAGGATGATCTTTCCTTCAACCCGATCGTAGTAGCCGATCATGAATGCCGCATTGCCAAAAGCGGTATCCCACTGTATCCGGTGAAGCAGGTCCTGGATCGGAATCATGAATATCAGATAAGGATGGCCGCGCCGCGGTTCTCATCACGCCTTTCCATTCCTGCATTGCCTCTTCTGCACGTCTGATGCACGAACGCCAACGAAAGTGTTGCCGCTTGCATCACGGAACGAAAAAACTCTCCTGAATTTCGGTGATTTCCGGAACCAATTTCCGGTGGGTAAGCTCCTAAAAGCGCTTGCCATGAAGAATGTTGGCTAGCACCAATACGAATAAGGAGAAACCATTTTGTTTAAACTCGCATTCCACCGCTTCGCCATTTCCGCCTTGTGTTGCGCCTCCGCGACAGTCCTCATCGCCTGCGGCGGCGGGGGCGGCGCAAGCGACCCCGCAGCAAACACTGCAACCACCGCAGCGCCGGCCGCAACCGCCAGCACGCAGAGCGGCAGCAGCGCCAGCCCGGCAACCCCCATTCCTGAGACTACTGAAACTGCCAAGCCGGCACCGGCACCGGCGCCCGCGGCCGACAAGACGCCCTTCGGCCAGGATGCCGCGCAGTACAAGCTGAGCTTCTCCGAAGAGTTCGACCGCTTCGACAGCAGCCTTTGGAATGACGCCATGTGGTACGAGACGTCCAACGCGACCAAGAACTACGCGGTCGAGGACGGCAAGCTCAAGATCTGGCCGCAGCGCGATGCGTCCGGCAACTTCTTCAACCGCACCCTCGACACCGACGGCAAGTATTACCAGACCTATGGCTACTTCGAGATCGAAGCCAAGCTGCCGGTCGGCAAGGGCACCTGGCCCGCGTTCTGGCTGTTCAACCACATCGGCGACCGCCGTCCGGAAATGGATGTGATGGAAGCGTATGCCGGCGGCGCCGCACCGTGGGGCGTGAACAAGAACGGCGTGGCGCACCCGACCGCCTATGCACCGACCGTATGGAAGGGCGACCGTGAAGGCCAGCTGGTGGGCACGCGCCAGTACGACACCGGCGTGGACCTGTCCGAAGGCTTCCACAAGTACGCGGTGAAGTGGGAACCGAACAAGCAGACCTACTACTTCGACGGCAAGGAAGTGCTGGTGCTCAACACCACCTTCAGCGACCCGATGTACCTGATGCTGGACCTGTGGTTCGGCAGCGCGTCGGGCACGCCGGACGACTCGACGCCGCAGGGCAAGCAGAACTCGTTCGAGGTGAATTACGTGCGTGCTTGGCAGTTCAAGTAATGCTGCTTTCGTGATGTAAAAGGCCGGCTTTCATGCCGGCCTTTTTTGTTTGGGCGAAGGCCGGGATCCAGTGTCTTTTTGTTTGCCCATTTCAACGCAGACATTGCGATTTTGCGTATTCCAAATTCCCACGGTTTGCAGGTACTTACAAAAACTATTTCCATCTGATGTAGTTTTTTTGCGGAACCATTTCTGAGGGGCAATGCTCTGATGAAAGCTTGCCGATGAGAATGATCGGCCCAACTTTCTGAAAGGGGACTACCTCATGCAAACATTGTCTATCCAACGCTTCTCGACATCCGCACTGACCTGTGCAGCCGCTGCTGTTCTGCTTGCCGCTTGTGGCGGCGGTGGCGGCGGAACCGATACCGGTGCAGGCGTCACCACCGCAGCAGGCGTAGAAGCGTCGGCACAAGGCAACGGCACGACGGTAGTCACCGGCGGCACCGGTTCCACTGCATCTCCGTCGACAGGCGGCACTGCAACTCCTGTTACTCCTACGCCCGGCACCTCCACGCCCGGCACCGGCACGCCGAGCACCGGCACGCCGAGCACCGGCACGCCCAGCACCGGCACGCCCACCCAGGCACCGGCGTCTGCATGGTCGCAATGCGCGACCGAGAACAGCACCTGTACGTTCGACGGCACGAAGGAAGTGCGTTACGGCTTTGGCGACAAGTGGGCGACCCGTACCGCCACCGGTTCCATCGCCTGCAACAACAGTGTGTTCGGCGACCCGGCCTTCGGACTCCAGAAGGTGTGTCAAGTCTCCGGCACAGCACCGGCGCAACAGCCCTCGACGCCCGCGGTGGAACAGCCGAGCAGCGGCGCCAAGCCGACGCCTTTCGGCCAGAATGCAGCGGCCTACGAGCTGACCTTCGCCGATGAATTCAACAGCTTCAACACCAGCGTCTGGAACGACCACATCTGGTACGAGACCTCCAATCCGACGAAGAACTACACCGTTGAAGACGGCAAGCTGAAGATCTGGCCGCAGCGCGATGCATCCGGCAGGTTCTTCAACCGCACCATCGATACCGACGGCAAGTATTACCAGACCTACGGCTACTTCGAGATCGAAGCCAAGCTGCCGGTGGGCAAGGGCACGTGGCCCGCATTCTGGCTGTTCAACCACATCGGCGACCGCCGTCCGGAAATGGACGTGATGGAAGCCTACGCAGGCGGCGCCGCACCGTGGGGCTTCAACGACTCCAACGGCATCGCCCACCCGCAGGCTTATGCACCGACCGTCTGGAAGGGCCCGAACGAACTGGTCGGCACCCGCCAGTACGACACCGGCATGGACCTGTCGGCCGGCTTCCACAAGTACGCAGTGAAGTGGGAACCGAACAAGCAGACCTACTACTTCGACGGCAAGGAAGTGCTGGTGCTCAACACCACCTTCAGCGACCCGATGTACCTGATGCTGGACCTGTGGTACGGCTCCGCATCCGGCACCCCGGATAACTCGACCCCGCAAGGCAAGTCGAACTCCTTCGAGGTCAACTACATCCGCGCATGGCGCTTCAAGTAATCGCGCTCTGACGCGACAGGAAAAGGCCGGCTTTCAAGCCGGCTTTTTTCATTCTCACGCGGGCGGCAACGAAAACATGACACGCGTCAGCAAGCGCCTGTTTCACCGCCTATACACTTCCCGTAAAGCGATCGCCACGCGCGATATTTCTTGCACCGGATTATTGTCCTGGAGATTGTTTGATCGTACTCCGGGCCTTTTCTGATGTATCTCATCTTTCGACAGGCTGTTCCCCATAAGATTAGCCCATGACAAGACTCGCAATCGTCACGAATGAACCGCCGCCGTATCGCATTCCCGTTTTTCAGAGAATAGGGCAAACGCCCGGAATCAAATTGCAGGTCATTTTCTGCGCGCGCCGTGAGCCGAACAGGAAATGGGACTTGCCGCCGTTCGAGTTTGACCACTGTTTCCTGCGCGAACGCATATCCACCGTCAAGGGCCGCTACATCCACAACAATCCGGATGTGATCCTGGCGCTCAAGCGTTTCGCTCCGGACGTGATCGTGAACGACGGCTTGAATCCGACGCAGATGTACGCGTTCGCCTATGCCTGGTTCAAAGGCGTGCCGCACATCCCGCTGACCGACGGCACCTATCAATCGGAACTGCGGCTGAGCCGGGTGCACAAGCTGGTGCGCCGCATGGTGTACGCGCGCTCGGCGGCGTTCCTGTCGGCCAGCATCGGCGGCCAGGAACTGTTCGAGAGCTACGGTGTGCCGGCGGAGCGTTGCTTCAAGTCCTATCTCTGCACGGACAACGATGCCTACCAGGGCGTGCCGGAGCCGGCGGGAGAGAAGTTCGACTTCATCTTTTCCGGGCGCATGGTGCCGGAAAAGGGACCGATGTTCGCGCTGGAAGTGGCGCAGGCGACAGCCCGCAGGCTGGGCCGCCGGACGCGCATCCTGTTTGCGGGATCGGGCAGCGAGGAAGCGCAGGTCAAGGCAGCGGCGGCGCAGATGTCCGCATCGGTGGATGCGCACTTCCACGGCTTTGCCATGCAGAGGGAATTGCCCATGCTGTACCGGTCGGCGCGCATCTTCCTGTTTCCTACCCATGCCGACGTATGGGGCGTGGTGGCCAATGAAGCGTGCGCGTCGGGCCTGCCGGTGATCGTGACGCCGCACGCGGGTGTTGCCGGCGAACTGGTGATCGATGGCGAGAACGGCCATGTCTGCGCGCTGGAAGCGGAGCTGTGGGCGGAACATGCCGCGGCGCTGCTGTCGCGTCCGGACAAGTGGGAAAGGTACTCGCAGCGCAGCCTTGCGCTGGTGAAGAAGTACTCCTTCGATAACGCGGCGCAAGGGGTGGTGGACGCCTGCCGCTTCGCGCTCGCATCCGGCGAGCGGGGAAAGATCCGCGAGGCAGCGTAAGCGAGGAACAAGAGTGGAGCGAATGATGAGCCCTGTATTCACGTGCTCGATTGACGACGGCCATCCGTCGGACATGAAGACTGCCGAACTGTTGCACAAGCACGGGCTCAACGGCACCTTCTTCATCCCCATCCGCAATTGCGAAGGCGATGCGGTGCTGGACGATGCGAGCATCCGCGAGCTTGGCCGCCGCTTCGAGGTCGGCTCGCACACCTACGACCATCGCTACCTGAAGAAGGTCGACATCTGGCAGGCCTACCACCAGATCGCCGACGGCAAGAAACAGTTGGAAGACCTGCTGGGGGCGCCGGTCAACGGATTCTGCTATCCCGGCGGGCGCTACAGCCGGCGCGACGTCGACCTGGTGAAAGCCTGCGGCTTCGGTTACGCGCGCACGACGATGAACCTGTGCTTCGACTCCGGCAGGCGTCCGTATGAAATGCCGACCACGCTGCAGTTCTATCCGCACGACCGCGCCGTTTATTTCCGCAACTTCGCCGGTTCCGGAAACTGGCACAAGCGCATCGACGGGCTGCGTCTGGCCGTCGCGCACGAGAACTGGATCAAGCGGCTGTATGCAATGTTCGATCACGCCTGCCGGCACGGTGGGACCTTCCACCTCTGGGGCCATTCCAAGCAGATCGACGAGCTCAATGCCTGGCATGACCTCGACGCCTTCTTTCGCCACGTCGCCAGCCGGGTACCACTGCCGGACCGATTGAACAACGAACAGCTCGCCGCGCGCACGCTGTGGACGCCTGGCCAGTTCTCGCCGCGCAGCTACGAGCAGGCGATCAGCAGTTCCGACGCGCGCTAGCCAATCATCCGGACGGCAGGGGGGGGGGCACCAGTGAAACCCATCATGCGCCCGGCCGACTGCGATCCTGCCGGGTTTCGCTGCGCTCTACCCAGCCTACGATTCTTTACGCATCAAGGATAGAGGATGGTAGGGTGGGTAGAGCGCCAGCGAAACCCGCCATGCGTCCCGCCTGCGCTGATTCCTCTTCAACCTCACCTGTTTGCATCGCCACGAAAGGGATTGCCGACCCTGGCAAGGTACCACTCGCCGAGCAGTTGCGCGGCACGCAGGTTGAGGTGGTTGCTGTCCTTGTACAACGCGATGCCGGCGGTGTGGGTGATGCACTCTTCCCGGTCGCACAGGACGCGCTTCGGATCGATGACGATGGCTTGCGGGTGCCGTGCCTGCATGCGTTCCACGATGGCGTCGTACCTCGCCTGGCTGGCCGCTGCCGTGGCTGCGGGAATGTGGCAGTTCGTCCGGGCATCCACCCAGCCGCGCGCGCGGTGCAGGATGCAGCGCGACAGGTCGGGCTCGTGGAACGGCACGTCCTTGAAGATGACCGGCCTTGCTCCGGCCGCGACGATGGCATCGACCGCACGCGTCAGTTCCTGTTCCAGCGGGCGCCCGGGCTCCGAAGCCCAGAAGCCGGCCAGCACAACATAATCGAAATGGCTTGCCAGCCGCAGCAGGCCGGCATTGCGCTGCTGGCAGGAATCGCTGCCGCCCAGTTCATTGGGAAGGCACCCGCCCTGCACGTGGTAGACGCCTTTCAGCTCCGCATCCCGCGCGAGCTGCTCGAGGAAAGGCTTCATGTGGTGGGCGTGGGAATCGCCCATCAGCAGCAGCCTCGCCTTGTCCGCGCCGGCGGCACCGAATGCGCAATGCGCCGCCAGATATTCGAGCGTGACCGGCTCGACGTCCTCGGCCCGCACCGAACAGGAGCGTGCGAGGTCGCGCTCGTAGGAGTAGCTGGAAATCAGCTCGCGCAGTTCGCCGGAAAAGCGCTGCGGCATTCCTTCGGTCGCATAGGAGACAAGCCCGACACCGATGAACAGCGATGCCGGCGCGGCATACAGGCGCAGGAAAGTGCTCCGGAAGCCGAGGGCGGGATCGCGCCGGGATGGGCGCTCGATGAACTTCCAGGTCAGGCCGGCGAGCAGGAGCGCGAGCGCGAGTGCGGCCAGGCAGACGGGAAGCGTCATGGCGACATGGCGATACTTCAGGAAAGCGAAGATCGGCCAGTGCCAGAGGTACAGCGAGTAAGAGACCAGCCCGAGCGCGACCAGCGGCCGCATGCGTAGCGCTGCCGAGACGCGGTTGTCCGCCGCGCAGCCGTAGATGAGCAGTGCGGCGCCGAGGCACGGGAAGAGCGAGTTGAGGCCCGGGAAGGGCATGTCCTTGTGGATGAGCACGAAGGCGCCGAGGACGAGGCACAGGCCGAGCAGGGCGAGGCTGGAGGAGAGGCGGCCGGGCGCCGGGGCAAAGCGCCGCAGGGCAAGGTAGGTCAGTGCGCCGGCGATCAGCTCGTGCGCGCGCGACGTGATCAGGAAATACGCGCTCAGCTCGCCCGTCTTCATTTCGGAGAGCATGGCAAGGCCGGCGCCAGCCAGCGCCAGCACGAGGGCGAGCCGCCGGGGCCAGGCGCGATACAGCGCGACCAGCGCCAGCGGATACAGGAAGTAGAACTGCTCTTCCACCGATAGCGACCAGGTATGCAGCAGCGGAAATTCTTCCATCCGCTGCCCGAAATATCCCCAGCTCATCATCGAAAAGAAAACATTCGATACGAAGGCCCAGGAGGCGGCCAGCGAGCTCGTATAGAAGAGGAAGTCGTTGGGGATCAGCAGCCAGGACGAAAGCGCAAGCGTTGCCAGGGATACCGCGATATAGGCCGGAAAGATGCGCTTGATGCGCCGGGCATAGAAGTCGGTGAAGCGGAAGCTGCCGTCTTCCAGCCCTTCCAGGATCAGCCCGGTCAGAAGATAGCCGGAGATGACGAAAAAGACGTCGACGCCGGCAAAGCCGCCCGGCACGAGCTGTGCGTCAGCATGGAAGGCGACCACGCCGAGCACCGCGATCGCGCGCAGGCCGTCGATGTCCTTGCGGTAGCGCTCCGGTCCCCGGCGCGGGACGAGACTGAGCGCGGGCGTGTACCGCGGGCGGGGCGGTGACGCTTCGCCGCCGGTCGCCCGCTCCGAGCTCATGCCTGACCGAGCGCGAGCTTGGCGGTGACGAACTGCCGGATGAAACCCACCACGAAGAGGGTGTTGGTCACCGTGTAGCGCCGGAACAGGCGGCGCGGCTCCGAGCCGAGGCGGTAGAGCCATTCCAGGCCATTGCGCTGCCACCAGAGCGGCGCGCGCTTGATCACTCCCGCGTGGTAGTCGAAGGCGGCCCCCACGCCGATCATGACGGCCCGGACGCGGCCGCGATGGTCGGCCATCCATTTTTCCTGCTTCGGGCATCCCAGGCCGACGAACACCACGTTGGCGCCGGAGGCGTTGATCATCTCGACGATCCGCTCATCCTCTTCCCGTGACAGCGCACGGAACGGCGGAGAATGGGTGCCGGCGATGCGCAGGGCGGGGAAACGTTCGTTCAGCGCGGTCACCAGGCGTGCCAGCGTCGATTCCGTGCTGCCGTAGAAAAAGACCGACTGGCCGAGGCGTTCGGCCTGCTCCAGGTATTTCATCATCAGGTCGGGGCCGTTGATCCGTTCCTGAGCCGGATGCCCGAGGCGGCGCAAAGCCCAGGCGATCGGGGCGCCGTCCGGTGTCGCCATGTCGGCGTTGTTCACCGCGATCTTGAACTCGACGTCGCTAGTCGTGGTGACGACGGAATGCGCGTTGCAGATGCAGACGTAGCGCGACTCGCGCGCCGCGCCCCATTGCGTGATCTGCCCGAGCGCCTCCTCCCAGGTCACGGCGTCGATGAAGGCTTCGAGTACGGCCTCGCCTTTACGCGGCATGAGGTTCTCTGTGCAGGGTAGCGATTGCGTCTTCATAGATGTCCATCAGCATTTCATAGTTGCGTTCGGGGGTGTATTCCGCTTCGTATTCGGCCCGCGCGGCCTGGCCCATGCCGACCATCTGCTGGGGATGGGCTTCGGCCCACGCGATCTTGGCAGCCAGGTCGGCGGGGTCGCCCGGTTCGAACAGCAGCCCGGTCACGCCGTCGCGTACGAGGTCGGCGAGTGAACCGAGGCGGCTGGCGATCACCGGCAGCCCGCAGGAGAAGGCTTCGACGATGGTGCGCGGCGAATTCTCGTAACAGATGCTCGGCAGGACCATGTATTGCGCCCGGCCCATGCGCGCCATGATTTCGGCGAGCGGGCGGTAGCCGAGGAAGCGCTCGCCGAAGGTCTCGCGCGCAAGCGGCTCCATCGGGCCGCCGCCGATCAGTTCGACGTTCGCGGCGCCGCCCGCGCGCGCGGCCGCCAGCAGTACATCCAGTCCCTTTTCCGACGACAGCCGGCCGACGTAGAGGCCGCCGCGTCGCCCGGTCCAGGACGGCTCCGTGTCGGAGGCAACGAAATTGGGCTTGATGCGCATGCGATCGGCGGGCAAGCCGCCTTCGATGTACTTGTTGCGCGCAAAGCGGTTGAGCGCGATGTAGCGCGTGACGCGGTTGCGGTAGGTACCCAGCATGCGGTGTGTTGCCAGCATGGTGGTGACGACCGCCGACTGCATGGCCGAGTCGCGATAGCACTTGCGGGTGACCGAACGCCAGGGCAGCTTGCCGATGCAGTCTTCGCAGATCTTGCCGTCGCGCAGGAAGATGGCCTGCGGGCACAGCAGGCGGAAGTTGTGCAGCGTCTGCACCACCGGCACGTGCAGCGCGTCGGCCGCCCAGTAGAGCGAGGGCGAAATCAGCGGGAAGGTGTTGTGGACATGGATCACGTCGGGGTGGAAGCGCTCGCACAACTCTTCCACCTCGCTCGCCGATTCCTGCGACCAGATGGCGGAGACGGCGGCCTTGGTGCGCGACATGCGGTTGAGCGCATCGTTATGCTGGCGATACACCCTGACCTCGTGGCCGTAGCGGCGCAGGAGCTCGACTTCCGCTTCGACCACGGCATCTTCTCCGCCGCGGTGCTGGTAGGCATTGTGGACAACCAGGATTTTCATGACGATTCCCATCTTCTTGCGGCCGGACCGGACGTCCCGGCATCGCGTTCGCCCGACGTCCCGCGATGACGTCGGGAACCGGACGATGCATCAGGAATTGTGAATGCTGGGCGTGGCGCCATTCCGTCCTAGATCAAACCTCAGGAAGGTCGGTGGTGCAGTTTTGTAACAATTGTTATCGCCCCGCGCCACCTGCGCTCACATTTCCTCGGCGGTCGCTGCCGCGGTAGTCTTGGCGGGCGTTCCGGCGTGTCTGCGGCGCCACGCGATGAAACCATCGAGGCGGCCGCGCAGCGTCGCATAGCCCAGCGCAAGTTCGTCGCCAAAGGAGCCTTTGAGCAGCGGACGCAGCATCGGCGCGGCCAATCCGCGCAGGATGACCCAGCCCGGCAGGCGGTGCTTGGCGTAGAGCGCGCCCGTGCCGCGCGCCCGGTGGCGGACGGCCGCGCGGGTGGCGGGATCGGCGCGCGGTTTGTCGGGGTTCACCGCGTGATGGACTTCGCCCAGCGGTTCATACGTGATGCGCGCGCCTGAACGCAAGGCGCGCAATGCGAGATCGGTTTCCTCGCCGGCGCCGAACCATTGGCCGACGCCGAGCCGGCCGTCGAAGCCGCCGATCTGCTTGAACAGGTCGCGGTGGCAAAACAGCGTGATCGAGCTGACCGGAATGTCGCGGAAGGCACGCGAGCGTTCCCAGGAGAGGTCGGCGGGCGCGGCCGGTTGCTCATCCTGTTCGACCCAACGCACGATGACGCCGTTGGGCTTGTCAGTGCGGGAAAAGCGTGCAACGACCCGTTCCAGCAGGCGCGGCGCATACCAGCAATCGTCGTCCGGAAAGCCTATCCATTTTCCGCGTGCCGCCTCGATGCCGGCATTGCGTGCATTGGCGAGGTTGGGCGGGCTGTGCTTCAGGTGGCGGACGGTGATGCCGAGGTAGCGTGCCCGGTCCAGGTGCGGCAGCAGCCGGTCGTCACTGTTCTGGTCCACCACCACCACTTCGAAGCGGGCAAAGGTCTGCGCCGCCAGCGAATCGAACAAACGTCCGAGTTCGTCGGTGCGGCCGACGGTGGCCAGGATGAGCGAGACATCGGGTTTCCTCATGCGTGTCCTTTCGCATGGGTCACACGGCGGCGGCGTACGAAGTAGCGGGCGTAATGGCCAAGGCGCTCGATCGGATTGCTGCCGGCATAGGACAGCCTGACGCGGAAGTCTTCGGCCATTGCCGCCAGGCGCGTGCGGGAGGAGCTCGACAGGCTGCCCTCGTGCTCGCGGAAGGCGGTAAGCGGTTCGTCCAGCTGGACCGGCTCGCCCATCTTTGCCAGCTTGAGCCAGAGGTCGTAGTCCATCGCGTACTTGAGCCCGGTGTCGAAGCCGCCGGCCTTCTGCATCAGCTCGCGCCGGACGAAGGTCGCCGGGTGCGGAATGTAATTCCCGCGCAGCAGGCTGGCGTAGCTGAAACGGGGCGCCACGTAATTGTCCGGATGCAGCTTGCCGTCGATGAGTGTCATGGTGCGGCCGAACAGCCAGCCGCGTCCGCTGGTTTCAAGATGGCGCGCGATGCGCGACAGCACGTCGGGGTACAGGTAGTAATCGTCGGAATGCAGGTAGGCGATGATGTCGCCGCTGGCGGCGCGCAAGCCTTCGTTCATCGCGCGGCTGACGCCGCCGCGCACGTTCTCCAGCAGCGTGTACGGACGCGGCAGCGCGCGGATCTGTTCCAGCGTGCCGTCGGTGGAGCCGCCGTCGACGAAGATGTATTCGATGCCGGGATGGTCCTGGGCAAGGACGGACGCGACCGATTCCGGCAGGTAGGCCGCGCTGTTCCAGGTGCAGGTGATGACGGAAATCGTAAGTGCCATGTTTGATACCTGTTTTGATTCCTAAAGGTTGCTGCCCGGAGGCGAGCGGTAAATCTCGAGAAGCTGCTGTGCCGCGCGGCTGGCGCAGCCCAGCCCCTCGGAGGCGAAACCGAAGCGTGTCTGCGGGTCGAAACCGATGAGGTCGGCGACCAGCGAATCCATGTCGTCGTGCAGGCGCAGCTGGCCCGGCGCCGCGGCGTAGACGTCGAGTTCCGGGGTGCCGCCGCGCTTCAGCGCAAACGTCGGCTTGCCGAGGAACAGGCCTTCGAGCACGGTGGTGGCGCAGGGCTCTTCCCACACGGAAGGTACGACGATCGCGCTGGCCACCGATGCCAGTTTCAATGTCTTGTCCGGATCGCACCAGCCGAGGAATTCGATCTGGTCGCAGGCGAACTGCTCTCGCATCGCCTTTTCATCCGGCCCGTCGCCGGCGATGGTGACGTGCATGTCCGGCGGCAGGCGCGGCGCAAGCGCCTTCAGGAACTGGGCCACGCCCTTGGCCGGATAGAGCTTGGCGGCGATGAAGACATGGAAGCCCTTGCGCGCCGGCAGCAGCGCGGCGGCATGGCGTACCTTTTCGAGCGCCGAACGGTCGACGAAATTGTGCACGGTCTTGCCCCACGGGCCGGGCCCGGCGCAGCGGGCGAAGTTGCGGGCCAGCAGGTCGGAGACGAAGACCGTCTTGTGCGCACGGAAGCTTTCGGCGACTTCACGGCGGAAGCGCACCACGGCCCATGTCGACACCGCGCGCTGGAGCGCATTGGGCGAGGCGTTGATGCACTTTGCGCATTCCGCCGGATCCACCGAGGTGCAGACTTCCCCGTCGCGGAAGCGCGTGTGACGGAAGCAGTCGCCGCCCTGGTCGTGGCGCGTCTGCACGAAATTGATGTCGCGCGGCAGGTAGCGTGCGACATTCGGAATATGCCCGTGGTAATGAATCACGTCGTAGTTCGGCGCGTGCCGCATGATGATGCGGGCGAAATGTTTGGCGATGGAAGGCCGCTTCGGCGGCATGAACATGCCGAAGCTGATTTCCTTCCAGCCCGCGTGGTGCCCGTTCAGCTCGCCGATGAAGCGCCCGCCGAATTTCCCTTCCTCGCCGC
>NZ_DASRXF010000221.1:0-34984 GCF_035654295.1 Noviherbaspirillum sp.
TGTCGAAGGCGATGTTGCCGGTCACGCCCTTGTAGTTGATCTTCGCCAGTTCCGGCAGGTACTTCGCCGGCTCGGCGGAGTTGGCCTTCTTCATGGCTTCGACCATCACCATCACCGCGTCATAGACGTACGGTGCATAGATCTGCACGTCGGCGTTGAACTTCTTCTTGAAGGCGGCGCGGAACTCGTCCATGCCCTTCTTCTGTGCTTCTTCCACACCACCTGCCTCGGCGCACACCACCTGGCCGTCGCCCAGGGCGTCGCCTGCCAGCTTGGCCAGCGCTTCGGAGCAGATGCCGTCGCCGCCCATGAACTTGGCGTTGATGCCCAGTGCCTTCATCTGGCGCAGCATCGGGCCGGCCACGGCGTCCATGCCGCCGAAGAACACGGTGTCCGGATTCTTGGACTTGATGGCGGTCAGAATCGCGTTGAAGTCGGTAGCCTTGTCGTTGGTGTACTGCTGCGCCACGATCTCGGCACCGCCGCCCTTGGACTTGACGCCCTTGATGAACTCTTCAGCCACGCCCTGGCCGTAAGCGGTGCGGTCGTCGATGACGGCGATGCGCTTGGCCTTGTTGATCTGCACGGCGTAACGGCCCAGCGTGCCGCCCAGCTGGCCGTCGTTGGCCACGACACGGAAGGCGGACTTGAAGCCCTGCTGCGTGTACTTCGGGTTGGTCGCGGACGGGGAGATCTGCGGGATGCCGGCATCGTGGTAGATCTTCGAAGCCGGGATGGTGGTGCCGGAGTTCAGGTGGCCGATCACGCCGTTGACCTTGGCGTCGACCAGCTTCTGTGCAGCTGCAGTGCCTTGCTTCGGATCGGCGCCGTCGTCTTCGGCCAGCAGTTCGAACTTGACCTTCTTGCCGCCGATGGTCACGCCCTTGGCGTTGAGTTCGTCGATCGCCATGCGCGCGCCGTTCTCATTGTCCTTGCCCAGGTGTGCAATGGCGCCGGAGATCGGGCCCACGTGGCCGATCTTGACGACCTGTTCCTGTGCCGATGCCGCACCTGCGAAGGCAAATGCGATTGCGCCAGCCAACGGAATCATTTTTGTCTTGAACTGCATGTCATGTCTCCTAAGGGAAGAAAGAGAGGAAGGTACTTCAAAGGCGCCTAGGCAGGAACCTGCACAGGCGAAAAACTGGCCTCGCGGCCGGTAATCGCAAAATCGAATTCATCGTCCATGCGCGGATCTCCCAGTGCACGGCGCGGCGAAGGGAACATGCCGGCTGCGCTAATCTTCAACCTGTCGAGGGAGAACTGGCGCAGATGCTTGAATACGCTTTGATTAATCGCAATCATGGCCTGCATGACGAGCAGGTCGACATCGCTGGGGGCCCGGCCGGCGGCAGAGGCCTTGCGCGAACGCGTCTGCTGCTCGGACATCACGCAGCGGAACACGTCTTCCAGCGTCACGAGCGAGGGATCGCAGGTCAGCGCCCATTTGCCGGGCGCATCCTGGCGCAGCAGTCCGGCGCGTGCCAGGGACTGACACAGCTTGGCCAGCTCCTTTTCGGCGCGGCCGGTCGCTTCTTCGAGCTGGGCCATGCCGACGGCGCGCGGAGCGCTTGATACGAGTCGTGCGAGGATTTCGGTGGTGGCGAAAAAGCGGTCATGTAACGCGCTATTGCCGAGAATGCAGTCTTCAACGGTAACCATCAATGTCTCCTTTGTGAGGTCGCACCGCAATGAGAGGCAATCAGTTTGTGGCCGACGCTACTCATGCAGTCTTGCCAGCTTGGGGTCCTGTTTTTGTCGTTATCCGGTCCCTGCCCGTCGTGCCGCTTGCGTGTTTTGTAATTGAAAAAGCGGCTACAACTAGGAACGCAACTTTAGGGACATTCCCTGGCGAATACCATTTCGCTAAGTGACGCCACTTGATGCTGCTTGATGCTAAAATAGCGTCAACCAGCATCAAATCATTGCCAAAAGGAAAAGGAGCGCCATGTCGCTATCGATCGACACCGGCAAGATCCACCCCGCACAACGGGAGTTCTCCGCCAATCTGCGCATGCTCTGCAGCTACTACCGCTCCGTGGCGGACGTCTGCCGCAAGCTGAACCTGAACCGTGCCCAGTTCAACCGCTACCTGAACGGCACCAGCAAGCCGTCGAGCCATACGCTCGAGCGCATCTGCGATTTCTTCGGCGTGGAGCCGTCGGAAATCTACCTGCCGCGCGAACACTTTCATCAGATCGTGCAGGTGCGGCCCAAGCAGCGCGTCGAGCGCGCGGTGTATGCCGACCACATCGCCCGCCTGCAGCACCAGACCACCGGCAAGTTCGACAAGTACCTCGGCTACTACTACGAGTATTACCACTCGATGAGCGCCCCCGGGAAAGTGCTGCGCGGGCTGGTCCACATCTTCACGCATGAAGGCGCGGTGTACCACGAGCGGCTGGAGCGCTTCCCCCAGCATGCGAACCTCGACGAGACCTACAAGTGCAAGTACGTGGGCGGCACCTTTTACCTGAACGACCGCATCTTCCTGGTCGACTATGAATCGCTCACCGGCAACGAAATCGCGCAGACGGTGCTGTTCCCCACCTACAAGAACAAGGTGGCGCGCCTGTCGGGGCTGATGCTCGGCGTCTCGTCGAGCAACCAGCGCGCCATTGCCTGCGCGCGCGTGGTGTTCGAATTCCTCGGCAGGAACATCGACGTGCGCAAGGCGATGCGCCTGTGCGGCCTGTTCGACCCGAAGGAAGACGCGATCGACCCCACCATCCTCAAGGTCATCGACAATTCCCCGCACAAGGACCAGAACCACTTCTACACGATTCCTCTGTAGACTTGCGGCATGCATTCCCTCGCCATCATCGACCGCGGCCTGGAGACGTATGAAGCCAGCTTTGCCGCCATGCGCGCCTACACCGACGCGCGCACGCCGGATTCCGAAGACCAGCTCTGGATCGTCGAGCATCCGCCGGTCTTCACGCTCGGCCTCGGCGCCGATCCGTCCCATGTGCTGGACGCGCACGGCATACCGGTCATCCAGACCGATCGCGGCGGCGAAGTGACCTACCACGGCCCGGGCCAGGTCGTGATCTATCTGCTCATGGACCTGCGGCGCAAGCCTGGCGCACGGCTGTATGCGCGGGAATTCGTGAATAAAATCGAACAATCGGTCATAAATACCTTGCGGGCGTATAATCTTGACGGCGAGCGCAAGCCGGGCGCACCGGGCATTTACATGAGCGACGGCGCCTGGAAAGGCGCGAAAATCGCCGCCCTCGGCCTCAAGATCCGCGGCAGCGGATGCACCTACCACGGTGTCTCGCTGAATGTCGCGATGGACCTCGCCCCGTTCTCCTGGATCAACCCCTGCGGCTATGCAGGCATGGCGACGGTGGACATGAAAAGCGTCGGCGCAAGTGCGCCGCTGCGCGAGGTGCAGCTGGCCCTGGCCAACAACCTGAGCGAATTACTAACGGCGTGATTGCGCCTTTCGCCCGTTGAAGCAGCGGGCGAGGAAATGACCTGCACCATGACCACTGAAAAAGACCCCGTCGCCCCTCCTGCCACTCCTGCCTACAACCCGAGCGAGAAGCAGAAAGGCGCAGGCAAGACTGCCCGCATCCCGATCAAGATCGTTCCGGCTGAAAAGCTGCCCAAGCCCGACTGGATCCGCGTGAAGGCGGGGTCGCCCTCGACCCGCTTCTACGAGATCAAGGACATCCTGCGCGCCAACAAGCTGGTCACGGTGTGCGAGGAGGCAAGCTGCCCGAACATCGGCGAATGCTTCGGCAAGGGCACCGCGACCTTCATGATCATGGGGGACAAGTGCACCCGCCGCTGCCCGTTCTGCGACGTTGGCCACGGCCGTCCCGATCCGCTGGACGTCAACGAGCCGGAAAACCTGGCCAGGACCATTGGCCAGATGAAGCTCTCGTACGTCGTGATCACCTCGGTCGACCGCGACGACCTGCGCGACGGAGGCGCCGGCCATTTCGCAGAGTGCATCCGCAAGGTGCGAGAGCAATCGCCGCATACCCGGATTGAAATCCTCACGCCGGATTTCCGCGGCCGCATGGACCGTGCGCTGGAAATCCTGAAGGCAGCGCCGCCGGACGTGATGAACCACAACCTGGAAACCGTGCCGCGCCTGTACAAGGAAGCCCGCCCCGGTTCCGACTACGCTTACTCCTTGAGCCTGCTCAAACGCTTCAAGGAACTGCACCCGGAGGTGCCGACCAAGTCCGGCCTGATGGTGGGCCTCGGGGAAACCGACGAGGAAATCCTGCAGGTGATGCGCGACCTGCGCGAGCACGGCGTCACCATGCTTACCATTGGCCAGTATCTTATGCCGTCCGGAGACCATTTGCCGGTGCGCCGCTACGTCCATCCCGACACCTTCAAGATGTTCGAGGAAGAAGCGTACAAGATGGGTTTTGCGCATGCCGCCGTCGGCGCAATGGTGCGCAGTTCCTATCATGCCGACCAGCAGGCGCATGGCGCCGGTGTGGTTTGACCCGCCTGCGCAGCATCCCCGCAACAGCCGCTCCGGCCCTTTGAGAAAAGTAAAGAAGCACTTCGCTCGTTAACCGACAATGAGCTTGCCCGCAGCCCGGCCCTCGCGCCGCGCTGCGGAACGGGCTTCCTGTTGTCCTTGCCGCGAGCGTTGCGCTTGAATCCGATTACTGCCTCCATCGCCTGCTCCAGGGCTTCCGTCTCGACCTGCTGCGTCGAAAACCCCCGTTACAAATCTGCATGAACTAATCGGGGGGGCACTTGCCATATCAACATCTATGATCGACTGGACGGATATCACGCATTACGGCGATGTGACGATCACCTCGCTGGCGGCGGCAGCCATCGCCGGATGGCTGTTCGTTGAAGACGAAAAGCGGCTCGCCTTCTGGTGGAGCGTTCTGTTCGCCGGCGGCATGGGCATCGTCATTGCCACGAAAATGGCCTTCATCGGCTGGGGCATCGGCATCCGCGCGATCGACTTCGCGGGCTTCAGCGGACACGCCATGCGCGCGGCCGCGGTACTGCCTGTGCTCCTTTACCTGATACTGCAGCGCACGCGCTTCATCATCCGCGCGGGCGGTGTCGTGTTCGGTTTCGCCTGCGCTGCGATGATCGGGGTCTCGCGCATCGCACTGTATACGCATTCGACGTCGGAAGTCGTGGCCGGCCTGCTGCTCGGCGCGGCGATGAGCCTCACCTTCATCCGCATCGCGCACGGTTCGCTGGGCAAGCACGTGTTCAAGCCGCTGCGCATCGTGTTGAGCCTGCTGGTCCTGCTGCCGGCGCCGTATGTGCATCCGGCGCCGACGCAGCAATGGCTGACCGAACTGACGCTGTATTTTTCCGGCCATGACCATCCGTATCCCCGTGCGGACTGGCGGACCGAGAAGCGCCGGCCATTGGAAGAAGTGCCGTGAGCGGAATCCGCAAATGAAAAAAGCGCCCCGCGGGGCGCTTTTTCATGGATGCGGCAATACGTTTTCGTCAGGCGGCCAATTCCTTCTCCAGCAGCTGGTGCAAGGCGGCAAAGTCCGGCTCGCCGACGTAGCGCTTGATGATCCTTCCCTGCTTGTCGATCACATAGGTGGTCGGCGTCAGCTTCACGTCGTCGAAGGACTTTGCTACATCGCCCTGCGTATCGAGCGCGACCTTGAAGGGCAGGTTGCGCGTCTGCGCGTAATTGAGCACGTAGTTCGGCGGATCGTAGCTCATCGCCACCGCGACGAAGTCGAGGCCCTTGTCCTTGTATTTGTTATACGTCTGCACCATCGCCGGCATTTCCTTGATGCAGGTGGTGCAACTGGTCGCCCAGAAATTGACCATGACGACCTTTCCGCGAAGGCTTTGCATGCTCACCTTGTCGCCGGTGATGCTGGTAAAAGTGACATCGGGCGCGGGCTTCGCAGAGGACAGCGACACATAGCCGAGCGCCGCGACCGCGGCAACCGCGATGGCGCCGAGCCCGATCAGGAACTTGCGCTTGCCGGCAGAGGAAATGGTTTGGGGTTGCATGGCTTCCGGGAGGGTCGGGTGCTTGGATCACCTGCCATTATATGCCCAGGGCCCCCGGGCTGCAGGTCAGGGCCGCAGGTAAGCGTAGCCTTCTCGCGCCTGCAGCCGGGCGACCTCGGCAACACCCGAGGTGACGAGTTTTACGCCGGGCAATACCCGCGATACCTGGATGTCGTGCGCGGTGAGCGTATTGCTGCACAGGCGGAAATCCACCCCCTGCCCGGCAAGTGCGGCAACCGCTGCATCGAACGGCCGTCCGTTGCGCTCGGCGGCGCCGGCAAGCAGGAACTTGATGCCGTCGCCGTTGGCGACCACCACGATCTTCGTTTCCGGCTCGGCGCGCAGATGGTTGCGGATATTGGACATGGCGCGCGAGGCCTGATCGAGACCTTCGGTGAGGTGGTAGACCACCTTGACCGGTTCGGCGGCCATGGCGGGTCCCAGAGCGGGACCGGTGAGCATCGCGAGCGCAAGCAGTTGCAGGAAAGTTCTACGCATACAGTTGATCCGAGGGATCGCTCCAGTGAAAGTCGGTATAGGTTGCTGCGACGGCAGCAGGTATGGGCACTTCCATCGCCGCGCACATGGCGCGCAGCAGATCCGCAATTGTCGCAGGAATAGGAGAAACGGGCTCCGCCTTCCCGGCCGCCCCCAGCAATGCCTTCACCAGAGCCGGTTTCGCCAGCGGCGCCATCTGATGCGCCTTGTCCAATGCGCTACGCGCCTTGTCGTATTGGATGGCAGTTACCGGCACCAGTTCGGCGGGCACGATGACGCGATCCGGCAGCTGTGCCGCGCCGCGTGCAAACAGGTCCTTCGCGTGCGCACCGGTTACGGATGCGGCGACGTGCGCGACCAATGAAAGCAGGAGGACGCATTCCCCGCGCAGGGCGGACAGGCCCGCATAGCGGACCGGTGTCGCACGCCCGGCTCCGGCATCGAGCCGGCGCGCGAGCACCGTCTGCAACACGAACTCCGCCAGCGTCAGCTTGTTGTCGGCCGCGATGAGGCGGTCGGTCGAGCGCAGCAGCGCGTCGCGTTCCTTCTGCGGCAACTGCTTCAGCGTCGGCATGGCAAGGTCGAGCAGCGGCAGGCGGGCACTCTTCGGCAATTTCGCGGCAGCAGCGGACAGGAACAGGACGAACCCGGCGTCCGGCACATCGGCGCGCTCGAGCAGCGCGATCTGCATCCCCCTCTCCTGCGCGCTGTCGACGAGAAGGGCATGCACGAGCGCCAGCGCGCCCTGCCCATCGCGCAAGGCGTGGTCGATATCGGCCGGCAGCGCATGCCGCCCCGCCGGCTCCGCGGCCGTTACCCAGTGCCCCTGCGGCTCGCTGAAGCCGGCGGCGATGTAGGGGATGTCCGGCAAGGCGGGCGGCGGCTCGCCGTACCGGCCGGCATCCTCGACGGCATCGAGCGGCTCTACCGGCCGGCCGTAGATGCGCAGCAAGCGCTCCTCAATGGGCGGGTGCGTCGCCAGCAGACCGGCTGCCAGCCCCGGCTTGGGCGCGCCGAGGAAAAGGTGGGACAGCTGCTCGGCGTTCGGATGCTCGATCCGCGTGCCCAGCCCGGCAATCTTGCGCAGGGCGGCGCCGATGCCATCCGCATTGCGCGTGAACTGCACTGCGCTGGCGTCGGCGAGGAACTCGCGCTGCCGTGACACCGCGGCCTTGATCAGGCGCCCGAAGAAGACGCCGATATAGCCGATGACCAGCAGCGCGATTCCGGTCAGGAACAGTGCCAGCCGCAGCGACGGCCGCTTGTCGCTGCGCTCGCGCGTGCTCCATGAATGCGAACCGAAGTCGATCAGGTGCTGGCCGAAGCCGGCGATCATCTGGATGCCGAACAGCAAACCGATCAGGCGGATGTTCAGGCGCATGTCGCCGTTGAGGATATGGCTGAACTCATGCGCGATCACACCCTGCAGCTCGTCGCGCGTCAGGCGCGTCAGCGTGCCCTTCGTCACCGCGACCACCGCTTCATCCTGGTTGTATCCGGCGACGAAGGCATTGATGGACGCCTCCTTGTCGAGCAGGTAGACGCGCGGACAGGCAATGCCGGAGGCGATCGCCATTTCCTCGACCACGTTCAGCAGGCGGCGTTCCTGCAGGTCGGTCGTCGCGGGCGAAACAGGGCGTCCGCCGGCCATGCGCGCCACGGCCTCGCCGCCCTCGCGCAGATTGAACATTTCGATCAGCGTGCCGCCGCCGATCAGCGCCAGCGTGATCAGCGTGTTGGTGAGGAAGAAGCCGCGCGGGTAATCGCGGATGCCGAACACGGCGCCGGTGGTGGTCCAGCTCCAGGCCAGGGCCGCGGCGGCGTTGACCGCCGCGACAATGGCGATCACCGCAAGCACGAACAGGATGACGAGCGTGCGCGACTGGCGGCGTGCGTGTTCCTGGTGCTGGAAGAAGTTCATCTGGTCGTGGTGCTTTGCACGCGCATGCTATAGCTCGGCTTCACACCCCCATCCCGGCCTTGCCCCTGCGAGGGCGAAGGTGAGAACGGATGCGCTGCGCGCATTGGTTTCAGAAGCTCACTTTCACCGGCTTGCGCTCTTCCGGCGACTCCGTCGACTGCAGCAGTTCGGCCGGCTTGAACGCAAACACCCCGGCGATGATGGAGCCGGGGAACTGCTCGCGCGAGGTGTTGTACTGCATCACCCCGTCGTTGTAGGCCTGGCGCGCGAAGGCGATGCGGTTCTCGGTGCTGGTCAGCTCCTCGGTCAGCTGCATCATGTTCTCGTTGGCCTTGAGTTCGGGATAAGACTCCGACAGCGCGAACATCTTGCCCAGCGTGGCCGACAGCATTCCCTCGGCGGATGCCATTTGCCGCATCGCGGCTGTATCGCCGGGATCGGCCGCTGCCTTCGCATTGGCGTTGACGGCCTGGTTGCGCGCGGCGATGACCGCTTCCAGCGTTTCCCGCTCGTGCTTCATGTAGCCCTTGGCCGTTTCCACGAGGTTGGGAATGAGGTCGTAGCGGCGCTTGAGCTGCACGTCGATCTGCGAGAACGCGTTCTTGACCTGATTCTGCAGGCTCACCAGCCTGTTGTATGCGCCGACGCCCCAGAACAGGACGACGAGGACGACTGCGGTCAGGACGATCAATCCGGTCATGCTTCCCCCTGAAAAGAAAATAGGCCGCAAATACAAATCGATTTGCGGCCTACTATAGCATCCGGTCTTGGCCGGAACTTACTTTTTGGCGGTGTCGTCCGAAGTCCGCGTCATCTGCCGCAGCTCGTCCTCGGAAATGTATTCGAAGACCTTGACGACCTTCTTCACGCCGCTCACCCCGCGCGCCACGTCGCCGGCGAGATTGCCTTCGCGCTGCGTCACGCGCCCCATCAGGTAGACGGTGCCGCGCTCGGTGACGACCTTGATCGAATTGGCATACAGGTCCTTGGCATCCACGAAGGCGGCCTTCACCATGCCGGTGATCAGCGAATCGTTCGAGCGGGAGCTGAAGCTCGATATCATCCCCACTTCGAGATCGTTCACGATGGACTGCACGCCCTCGATGGCGGCGACCTCGCGCTCGACCGCGGCCTTCATCGCTTCGTCGCGTACTTCACCGGTGAGCAGGACCTTGCGGTTGAAACTGGTGACGTTCACATGGCCGGCGTCGCCCACGATGCGCGGAACGCGGGTTTCGCCCTTGAACAGGATCGCCTTGTCCTCGGTCTGGGCGCCGAAGGTGCGGCGGTCGGTGGCGGCCAGCGTGCCGACGACGGCGCTGCCGACCGCCATCTCGACGCAGCCCTGCAGCGCGGTCACTGCCGCGCCGCACAGGACGGCCATTGCAACAGGACGTTTCAAGCGCGTCCATTTAATCATTCAGCTTCCTCCCCAAATAACGCGACGTCGATGCCGTCGCATAAACAATGTATGGTCAACAAGTGCACTTCCTGGATCCTTGCCGTGCGGTCGTGCGGCACGCAGATGTGCACGTCGGCATCGGTCAGTCGCTTGCCGATCGTGCCGCCGCCCTTGCCGGTGAGCGCCACGACCCGCATGTCGCGCTCGAGCGCCGCTTCGACCGCCGCCAGGACGTTGCCGGAATTGCCCGACGTCGACAGCGCCAGCAGGATGTCGCCCGCCTGGCCGAAAGCCTGCACTTGCTTGGCGAACACGTCCTGGAAACTGTAGTCGTTGCCGACGGCAGTCAGGATCGAGGTGTCGGTGGTCAGCGCCATTGCCGGCAGCGGCAGGCGTTCGCGTTCGAAGCGTCCGACCAGCTCGGCAGCAAAGTGCTGGCAGTCGGCAGCCGAACCGCCATTCCCGCAAGCAAGGATCTTGTTGCCGTTAGACAATGCTGTAAACATAAGTTCCACAGCTTGTGCAATCGGTTGCGCCAGCAGCGTGGCGGACTTGATTTTCAGTTCGGCACTTTCCTGGAAGTGCGCCTGGATGCGGTGGTTTGTCATAGTCTGGGGATTATAGTGCAGGCGCGCAGCAGGCACGCCGTGGGGAAACAAAATGCCGGGCGGTATTGCAGGAACGCTATCAGGCCTCGATTGCGTTCTTGAGCCATTCCAGCCCGGTGCCATCGATGGCTATGACATCGAAGCGGCATGCAGGTGGCATTGTGTATCGCTGGAGGAAGGTCTGCGCGGCAACGATCAGGCGGGCCTGCTTGCGTGCAGTCACGCTGGCCGCGGCGCCGCCATATCCGCTTGCAGCGCGCTTGCGCACTTCCACGAAGACAAGGCTGCGTCCGTCCCGCATGACGAGGTCGATTTCACCGCCCTTGCAGCGGAAGTTGCGCTCCACCAGCACCAGTCCCTGTTGCAGCAGGAAACGCAGCGCCAGCTCTTCTCCCGCGTCACCCTCGACCTGCTTCGGCGTGCGCCGGCGCGACAGCGCGTCGGCAATGCCCATCAGCGCGCTTCCGCCGCGCTCACGACGCTGCCTTCGCGGTACACCGCCTGCTGCGTGACGCGCTCGAAGCGCGCCTGCATCGGTGTGAATTGCGCCTTGAGCCGGCCGGTCACACCGTCGAGCTCGACGGTGGTGCGCCCGTCGGCGACCTCGCGGGCGATGCGGTAGGCGTCGATGCCCAGCGCGTACAGGCGCTCGTGATCGGCATTGCGCTTCTGGTCGGCCTCGACCACGAGCCGCGGATAGGACATGACCGCAGGATGGTCGGCCAGCAGTTGCCAGGGGATGTCCAGCAGGCGCGTGCCGTCCATTTCACTTGCCCGTTCCGCGACGATACGGTCGGTCAGGGCGGTGGGATTGAGCTGCGAGGTGCCGTACATGGCGATATCCTTGCCCATCACCGCGCGCACCTGGCGTGCCTGGCGCGCGTCGAGCGCGAGAAAGATCATGGCCGGCGGCTCGGTCTCGACCTGCTTCTTCAATTGCAGCAGATTGCGGCCGTTCAGGAAACCGTCGTTCGCAGGCAGCTCCACCAGTTCCGACTCGCGGCCGCGCTGCTGCCAGTGCGCCTCGAAGGCCTTCGCGGCGCGGCGCTGCCATGCCGTCGGCGAGTACAGGACCAGCGCCTTGCCCTTGCGAATGTCATTGACCGCCCAGTCGGCGACCTGCCGCGCCTCGTCTTCGATCGACAGGCCGATCACCAATAGCTGGGGCGGCAGCTTGACGTCGCCGCTTTCGGTGTCCGGAGGCGTGAGCGCAATCGTCGGCCTCGTGACCGCATCGTTCTGGACCACGGCCGTCACGCCGCTGCGCGACAAGGGGCCGACGACGACATCGTTCAGCGCGCTTGCCGCCTTGTAGCCGGAGAGGATGTCCTGGGCCGAGTCGCCGGTCTCGACGATATTGACCGTGATGCCGTCGCGTTCGCGCTCGTACGCGGCCTGGAAGCCGGCACGGAGCACTTCCGCGGGCTGGCGCAGGATTTCCGAGCGCAGGGGCAGCACCAGCGCAATACTCACCCGCTTTTCCGTCGTGGACAGGTCCACCGGCCCGATGACAACCCCGCTGTCGGCTGTGCCGGTCGTGCCAGTCGCACTGCTCGTGCCGGTCGGGCCCGTTGTATTTGCGCTCGCCGGCAGGCACAATCCGCTCAGCACCAAGCTCATCACCACCCGTATTGCCCATTGGCCCGACATCACTTCTCCTCATGCCACATTCAACGTCCAGCGCACCGTCCCTCGATTCCATCATGCAGGACGTTGCTCATCAGGTATATCCGCCGTCGACATTATATGTGGTGGCCACTCCCATCGGGAATGCAGGGGATATCACGTTGCGGGCGGTCAATGTGCTTGCCCTTGCCGATGCGGTGGCCTGCGAGGATACGCGCAACACCGCGCAACTCCTGCAACGCTATGGTTTGCACAAGGAACTGATTGCCGCCCATGAACACAACGAGCGCGAAGCGGCGGAGAAGCTTGTCGAGCGCTTGCGGGCGGGGCAGCGCATCGCGCTGGTCTCGGATGCAGGCACGCCGGCGGTGTCCGATCCCGGCGCGCGCATCGTCGATGCCGTACGCGCGGCCGGCCTGCGCGTGACACCCCTGCCGGGCGCCTCGGCGGCGGTGAGTGCGCTCTCGGCAAGCGGACTCATCGGCGACCGCTTCCTGTTCGCCGGATTCCTGCCCGCCAAGGCGAAGCAGCGCGAAGCGGCATTGATGGCGCTGAAGCCGGTGGCAGCAACGCTCGTTTTCTATGAAGCACCGCACCGCATCCTCGAGATGACGGACGCGTTGAGCGCGACCCTTGAAGCGGGACGGCAGGTCGTCTTTGCGCGCGAACTGACGAAGCTGTTCGAGGAAGTGCATCGCTGCACGCTGGCCGAGGCGCGTGCCTGGCTGGAGGCGGACGCGAACCGGCAGAAAGGCGAGTTCGTGGTCCTTGTGGAAGGTGCGCCGCCCGCGGCGGAAGGCGACGACGCGGAGGCGGAACGCATCCTCGCCATCCTGCTTGAAGAGTGCCCGTTGAAGCAGGCCGCGGCGCTCGCGGCAAAAATCACCGGAAAGAAGAAGAACGCGCTGTACGAGCGCGCGCTCGAGATCAAGGGCGGCGGCTGACCGCGCTCAGCGCTGCACGATCATCGCCTTGCCCAGACCGCCTTCCTGCAGCTGCCGTGCAGCGGCATCGGCTTCCGCCCTCGTGGCAAACGGGCCGCTGTAGACGCGAAAGTACATGCCGTACTCCACGACTTCCATCGGCCGCAGCGAGAGGCCCGGTATTTTTTCCAGGCGCTGGCGTGCCGCCTCCGCATTCGCCGCCTGCGAATATGCCCCGATCTGCAGGTAATACCCCTGTCCCGATACCGCCGGCGGCGACGCCACCACGGCCGGCGCGGAAGCGGCCTGCGTCTCCAGCACCCGCGGCGCTTCAGGACCGCCGAGATTGACCGGCATGGCAACGACTTCCGGCGTTGCAGCCTGCTCCGCCGGCCCCTTGGCCATGCGGCCGATGTCATCGTGCAGGATGCGCTCGACCTCCAGTTCACTGCTGCCCCTGCCGAGATAACCCAGCTTGAGCGCCGCGGTGTACGACAGGTCGATGATGCGTCCCGAATGGAAGGGGCCGCGGTCATTGATCCTGACCACGACCTGCTTGCCGTTGGACAGGTTGGTGACGCGCGCGTAGGAAGGAATCGGCAAGGTGGGATGTGCGGCCGTCATCTTGTACATGTCGTACGGCTCGCCGGAAGAGGTTTTCTGACCATGGAACTTCCGGCCGTACCAGCTGCCGATGCCGCGCTGCTTGAACGGCTTTTCGTCGGTCACGGGCGTGTAGCTCTTGCCGAACACCGTATAGGGACGGTTGGCACGCGTGGAATACGGCTCGATCCGCGGTTCGGCATCCGGCACGTCCATCAGGCCCTCGGGCGGTGCGTCGCCCGGTCCGTCGTCCTTGTAGTACCCCCCGCGGCCGGAGCCGGCGGGCGGCAGCGCAGGCAGGCTGGAGGACGGCTTGGCTTGCGTCGTACGCGCCGGCGAGTCGGTGGAGGGGGACGGCAGGGGCACGCTGCTGCAGCCGGCCAGGATGAGCGGCACGGCGGCGGCGAGCAATTGACAGGCGTGCAGGATGCGGTGACGCAAGGGCAGTGACATCTCGTTATCCTTCTTCGTTTTTGTCGAGACAGGCCGTGCCTTGTACGGGCACGGCCGGGGGCATCAGGTCTGCACCAGCTTGCGGTGCCGCTGGATGCTCATCAGGATGCCGATGCCGAGGCCGAGCGTGACGAACGCCGTGCCCCCGTAGCTCATGAACGGCAGAGGCACGCCGACCACGGGCAGGATGCCGCTCACCATGCCCATGTTCACGAAGGCATAGGTGAAGAACATCAGCGTCAGCGCGCCGGCCAGCAGGCGGCTGAACAGGGTCGGTGCGTTCGCTGCGATAAACAGGCCGCGGCCGATCAGCATCAGGTACAGGACGAGCAGCACGATATTACCGACCAGGCCGAACTCTTCCGAATAAACGGCGAAGATGAAGTCGGTGGTGCGCTCGGGGATGAACTGCAGGTGGCCCTGCGTGCCGTTCAGCCAACCCTTGCCCATCATGCCGCCGGAGCCGATCGCGATCATCGACTGGATGATATGGAAGCCCTTGCCGAGGGGATCGGAGGTCGGGTCGATCAGGGTCATGACGCGCTGGCGCTGGTAGTCGTGCATCATCGACCACCCGATCGGCAGGAAGGCCGCGCCGGCGAGCGCCAGCCCGATGATGATCTTCCACGGCAGGCCGGCAAGGAAGATCACGTAGAAACCGGAAGCCATGACGAGCAGCGCCGTGCCGAGGTCGGGCTGCTTCATGATGAGCGCGACCGGCACCATGAGCAGCATGGCGGCGATGATGAATTCGGGGATGCGGATCACGCTCTCCCGCTTCTGGAACCACCATGCGAGCATCAGCGGCGTGGCGATTTTCATGATCTCGGACGGCTGGATGACGATGCCGACATTGATCCAGCGCTGCGCGCCCTTCTTGATGATGCCGAACAGTTCGACGCCGACCAGCAGCGCCACACCCACGACATAGATCGGCACCGCCAGGCGCATCAGCGTCTGCGGCGAGACATTGGCCGTGATCCACATGATGAGCACGGACAGCGCGATGTTGCGCAGGTGGTCCTCCAGGCGGCCCGGGAAGTCGATGCCGGCCGATACCATCGTGATGGTGCTGCTCAGGAAGACCAGGCCGACGATGATCGTCAGCTGCCAGTCGAACACGGTGAAATAGGGTTTGAGGGTGGGCCAGATCGCGCGCTTTTCACCCAGGCCAACGGTCGCCATCAGTCTCCCTCCACCTCGATCGGTTGCGCCGCCGTTTCCTTCGATTCCGGACGCTTGCCGAGCAGGTAATAGTCAAGTGCGAGACGCGCGATCGGCGCGGCGGCGGCCGCGCCGAAACCGCCGTTCTCGACGATCACGGCCAGCGCGATGCGCGGCTTGTCCACCGGCGCGAAAGAAACGTAGAGCGAGTGGTCGCGATGGCGTTCGGGCATCTTCTTCGCGTCGTATTTTTCATTGCGGCCCAGACCGATGGCCTGCGCGGTACCGGTCTTGCCGGCGGAAACGTACTCGGCCTTGGCAAAGGCGCGCGAGGAGGTACCCTCCTTCACCACGCCCGCCATCGCATTCTTGACGAAGTTGATGTTGTCCTGCTTGAGCGGAATGCGATAGCTTTCCTTCGGCACGGTCAGCGTGCGCTCCTTCGTCACACCATCCTCGATGGTCTTGACCAGGTGCGGACGCATCACCACGCCGTCGTTAGCGAGGTTTGCCATGGCGTGTGCCATCTGCAGCGGTGTGAAGGCGTTATAACCCTGGCCGATACCGACCGACACGGTCTCGCCCGCGTACCACTTCTTGTGCTCCGGCTTCTTGTAGGCATTGCGCTTCCAGGTCGTCGACGGCAGCACGCCGTTGCGCTCGTTTTCGAGGTCGATGCCGGTGTACTGGCCGAAGCCGAACGGTTTCATGAAGTCATGGATGGTATCGATCCCGAGATCGTTGGCCAGCATGTAGTAGTAGGTATTGCAGGACACGACGATGGACTTGTACATGTCGACCATGCCGTGGCCGCCGACCTTGTCGTCGCGGAAGCGGTGGCTGCCGAACCAGAAGAAGCCGGGGTCGGCAATGGCCTGGTTGGGCGTGCGCTTGCCCGTCTCCAGCGCCGCCAGCGCCATGTAGGGCTTGAAGGTGGAGCCGGGCGGATAGGTGCCGATGAGGGGACGGTTGAGCAGCGGCCGGTCGATCGAGGTGTTCAGCTCTTCCCAGCTCTGCGCATCGATGCCTTCGACGAAGAGATTCGGGTCGAAGGTCGGCTTCGACACATAGGCCAGGATGTCGCCGGTGGAAGGCTCGATCGCCACCAGCGCCCCGCGGCGGTCGCCGAAGGCTTCCTCGACGATCTTCTGCAGCTCGATGTCGATCGACAGGATCAGGTTCTGCCCCGGAGTGGCGGCGGTGCGCGAAAGCGTGCGCACCGCGCGGCCGCCCGCCGTCACTTCGACTTCTTCGTAACCGGTCTTGCCGTGCAGGATGGCCTCGTACTTCTTCTCCAGCCCTTCCTTGCCGATGTAGTCGGTGCCGGCATAGTTGGCCGGATCTTCCATTTCCTCGATGCGCTTGGCGTCGCGCTGGCTGATGCGGCCGATGTAGCCGATCACGTGCGAAGCGGTTTCGCCGAGCGGATACTGGCGGAACAGGCGGGCCTGGATCTCGACGCCCGGGAAACGGTAGCGCTGCGCGGTGAAGCGGGCCACTTCCTCGTCGGTAAGGCGGGTGCGGATGGGTACGCTTTCGAAATTCTTGGCTTCTTCCAGCAGGCGGCGGAAACGGCGGCGGTCCTTGGGCTGGATGTCGACGACCGTCGACAGCTCCTCGATCACGCCGTCCAGGGTATCGGCGATCTTGGATGGGGTGATCTCCAGCGTGTACGCAGAGAAGTTGCGCGCCAGGACCACACCGTTGCGATCGAGGATCAGGCCGCGGTTCGGCACCACAGGCACGACCGAGATGCGGTTGTCCTCCGCCTGGCTCATGTAATCGCTGTGCTTGAACACCTGCAGCCAGAGGAAACGCGCACACAGCAGGCCGAAACAGATGAACACGAACACCGCCACCACCGAGAGGCGGAGGCGGAAGAAATGCAGTTCCTGTTCTGTATTCTTAAACTCGGTCATGCGGGTTCACGTCGGGTACTAAACGGGCGATTTCCTGCCATGCAGGCGGTCGAAAACAAGGTGCACCGGTCAGATCGGGCGGGTGTCGTCACGATCGACCGCACGCCGCTGCGGCGCCAGCAGGATCCATGTCACGACCGGCCACAATGCGGCGGCGATGAAGCTTTCCAGGAAGAAGAACCAGCCCGGAAAATCGCCGCTCACCATCATCCGGATCAGCAGCTGCACGAACTGCATCAGGACCAGCAGCGGCAGCACATGCAGGGTCTGCGTCGACACTTTGAACCACAGCACCCGGCGGTGGATCATGATCGCGAAATACGACAGCAGGGTGTACGAAAGCGCGTTCTCGCCGAGCAGCGTCGCATCGTGCACATCCATCAGCAGCCCCATGAAGAAGGCGATGCCGATACCCACCTTGCGCGGCTGGTGGATGCTCCAGAACACCAGCACCAGCGCGACGAAGTCGGGAATGCCCACCCAACCGCCCCAAGGCAACAGGTTCAGCAGGAAGGCGACGATCAGGCTGGCAACGATGAACAGCGGGTTCGCCGGCAGCAGGATGTATTGCGGACGGTGGTTCATGGCGTGGCTCCCTGCGGTGTTGCGGCCGGTGCGGCGGCTGGTGTTGCAGCAGGCGCGGTTGCGGCGGCCGGCGCGGGTCTTGCCGGCACGGGCGCGGGCGGCTTCGGCGCTGCGAGGGCTGCGGGGGCCGCTGTACGGGCTGCTGCCGGTGCCGCACTCGTTCCGGGCGTGGTTGCGGCCGGCTTGGCCGGCGCTGCCGCATTTGCAGGCGCAGGTGCAGGTGCAGGTGCAGGCGTGGTTGCGGCCGGCTTCGCCGGAGCGGGCGCGCTTGGCGCCGGCTTGACGGGCGCGGGCGCAGCGGCCTGTGGCGTCGCAGGCTTGTCGGCAACCGGTGCAGCGGCCGGCACGGCGGCAGAGGTGGGAGCGACTCCAGCCGCTCCGTTGGCAGGCACTGCCGCAGGCGCTTGCGGGCTCGCCGCTGCAGCCGGATTGGCTGCCGCAGCCTGCTTGGCCGCCTCCTTGGCTGCCTCGCGCTTGGCCGCCCTTTCCTTCTTCGGATCTTCAGGCTCGGGGCGCGGCGGGAAACGCATTTCGGTCAGCAGAATGAGCAGCTGGCGGTTGCGGTCGATGCCGGCCAGCGGCTGGCAGACGATGCGCGCGAAGGCGTCGGACGACTTGCGATCCACCTGGGTCACCTTGGCCACGGCCAGGCCGGCCGGATACACGCCGTCGATGCCGGACGTGACAAGCACGTCGCCGTTCTGGATGTCGGCATTGGCAGGCATGAAGCGCAGGTCGAGCGCGCCGGAGTGGCCCTGACCGTAGGCGATGCTGCGCAGTCCGCTGCGCACCACCTGCACCGGAATCGCCTGGTCCTTGTCGGTCAGCAGCGTCACTTCCGAGGTGAACGGGAAGACGCGCGTCACTTGGCCGACCACGCCGACGTCGTCGATGACCGGCTGCCCCTGCGCCACGCCGTGGCTGGTGCCGCGATCGACGATGATCTTGCGGGTGAAGGCGTCACGGGCGTCGTACAGGATCTCGGTCATCACGGATTTCACCGCGAGCCGCTCGTTGGCCGACAGCAGTTTGCGCAGGTGTGCGTTCTCGGCCGTCAGCTGCTGCACCTGCTGCAGCGTTTGGCCGTTGGTGATCTGCTGCTCTTTCAGGCCGCGATTCTCCTTCTGCATCGCCGACAGCGAAGAGAAGTAGCCGCCGACCATGTAGGCGGCGTCGCGCGGCAGCAAGGCCACGACCTGCAGCGGGTAAAGCGCGGTGCCGACCACCTGGCGGATGGCGCCCAGCGAACGCAGGCGCGCGTCGGCCACCAGCAGGATCAGGGCGATCAGGGAGAAGAACACCACTTTGGCACGGGCTGACGCGCCTTGCTTGAAGAGTGGCGGTGGACTGTAATCCATCAGGGTCTAGCGAAGATTGCGAAAGGTGACCGAGAATTTCTGTCCGGCGGCACGCCTTGCGGAATCCCGGCAAGGCGTGTCAGGAAAAACATCGTGTCGCTTACTCGTAGGAGAAGATGGAACCGAGCTTGTCCATGCGCTCGAGCGCCATGCCGGAGCCGCGCACCACGCAGGTCAGCGGATCCTCGGCGACGATCACGGGCAGGCCGGTTTCTTCCATCAGGAGGCGGTCCAGGTCGCGCAGCAGTGCGCCGCCGCCGGTCAGCATCATGCCCTTCTCGGCGATGTCCGCGCCGAGTTCCGGCGGGGTCTGCTCGAGCGCGTTCTTCACGGCGGAGACGATGTTGTTCAGCGGATCGGTCAGCGCTTCCAGGATCTCGTTGCTGGAGATCGTGAACGAACGCGGGATGCCCTCGGACAGGTTGCGGCCCTTGACTTCCATTTCCTTGACTTCGGAACCCGGGAAGGCGGAGCCGATTTCCTTCTTGATCGCTTCGGCGGTCTGCTCGCCGATCAGCATGCCGTAGTTGCGGCGGATGTAGTTGACGATCGCTTCGTCGAACTTGTCGCCGCCCACGCGCACGGAGCCCTTGTACACCATGCCGCCCAGCGAGATGATGCCGACTTCGGTCGTACCGCCCCCGATGTCGACCACCATCGAGCCGGTCGCGTCGGATACCGGCAGGCCGGCGCCGATCGCGGCGGCCATCGGTTCTTCGATCAGGTACACCTGCGAGGCGCCCGCGCCGAGCGCGGATTCGCGGATCGCGCGGCGCTCGACCTGGGTGGAACCGCAGGGAACGCAGATGATGATGCGCGGGGACGGCTTGAACAGCTTGGAGTCGTGCACCATGCGGATGAACTGCTTGAGCATCTGCTCGGTGACGGTGAAGTCGGCGATCACGCCATCCTTCATCGGGCGGATCGCCTCGATATTGCCCGGCACCTTGCCCAGCATCTGCTTGGCCTCCTTGCCGACGGCCTGGATGGTTTTCTTGCCGTTCGGGCCGCCCTGCTGACGAATCGCCACCACCGACGGTTCGTCCAGCACGATACCCATGTTGCGCACGTAGATCAGCGTATTGGCCGTGCCCAGGTCGATTGCCAGGTCGTTAGAGAAGTAACTGCGTAAAAATCCGAACATGTATGGTCCCGTGCGCATCGTCGCGCGCTTAATGTTGGTCGTGGTTGGTCGTGGTTGGTGGTGAAAACCTCCGTACCGGCGGCATGTCAAAGCTGCTATCGCCGGCGAGGTATTAACCCATCATTCTACCTTATAATTTAGCCGAAGTTAGTCGGCGGAAACTTCAAAAATGCGTACCGGATACACACCAGATCGCGCGTTTTGACAAGTTTTTGCCAGAATTAGAAAACATTTTGTTCCTTTGAAAATAACGGCCTTCCAAGGGCCGGCAAATCCTTTCCATCATGTCACTCGACCTCTCCGACGTTAAACGCCTTGCCCGCCTGGCGCAGCTCGATCTGAACGAAGACCAGGCTGCCCGCACGCTGGACAAGCTCAACGACATCTTCAACCTGGTGGAGCAGATGCGCGCCGTCGATACCGCCGGCATCGAACCGCTCAACCATCCGATCGCCGCCTACCAGAACGACGTAGCCCTGCGCCTGCGCGAAGACGCAGTCACCGAGCAGAACCGCCGGGAGGAGTACCAGAAGGTCGCTCCCGCCACCCAGGACGGCCTGTACCTGGTTCCGAAAGTCATCGAATAAGAGCGCCGCGCACCATCTTCCTATGCACACCAAGACACTCAAAGAACTCTCAGCACTGCTGCAGGCAAAACAAGTTTCCGCCACCGAGCTGGCCAGGCTGTACCTCGCGCGCATCGCTCAAAGCGACCTGAACGCCTTCATCCACGTCGACGAAGGGCTGACGCTGGCACAAGCCGCCGAGGCCGACGCGCGCATTGCCAAAGGCGACACGACACCGCTGACCGGCGTTCCCATCGCGCACAAGGACATTTTCGTCACGCGCGACTGGCGCTCCACGGCGGGCTCGAAGATGCTCTCAAGTTACATCAGCCCCTTCGATGCTACCGTGGTGAAACAGTTCCGCACGGCAGGCATGGTGAACCTCGGAAAACTGAACTGTGATGAATTTGCCATGGGGTCATCGAATGAAAATTCGTTCTTCGGCGCGGTCAGGAATCCGTGGGACAGGAATGCCATTCCCGGCGGCTCGTCCGGCGGCTCCGCTGCGGCCATCGCCGCCCGCCTCGCGCCTGCAGCGACGGCCACCGACACCGGCGGATCGATCCGTCAGCCGGCCGCGCTGTGCGGCGTCACCGGCATCAAGCCGACGTATGGCCGCGTGTCGCGCTTCGGCATGATCGCTTTTGCATCCTCGCTCGACCAGGGCGGCCCGATGGCGCAGACGGCGGAAGACTGCGCGCTGCTGCTCAACGCGATGGCCGGCTTCGACCCGCAGGACTCGACCAGCCTCGAACGCCCCGCGGAAGATTTCGCCCGCGACCTCGACAAGCCGCTGCAGGGCCTGAGGATCGGCGTACCGCGCGAATACTTCGGCGAAGGTTTGGCGGCGGATGTGGAAGAAGCGGTGCGCGCCGCCCTGCGCGAGTATGAAAAGCTGGGCGCGACGCTGGTGGACATTTCCTTGCCGAAGACCGAACTCTCGATCCCCGTCTATTACGTGATCGCACCGGCGGAGGCATCCTCCAACCTGTCGCGCTTCGACGGTGTGCGCTACGGCCATCGCGCAAAGGAGTACAAGGACCTCGCCGACATGTATCGCAAGTCGCGCGCGGAAGGTTTCGGCGACGAAGTGAAGCGCCGCATCCTGGTGGGCGCCTACGTGCTGTCGCACGGTTATTACGATGCCTACTACCTGCAGGCGCAGAAGATCCGCCGCCTGATCGCGCAGGATTTCCAGGAGGCTTTCAAGCAATGCGATGTGATCATGGGACCGGTCTGCCCGACCGTGGCGTGGGATATCGGCGACAAGGCCGACGATCCGGTGGCGAATTATCTTGCCGACATCTTCACGCTGTCGACCAGCCTGGCCGGCCTGCCCGGCATGTCGATCCCCTGCGGTTTCGGCAAGGGCGAGAAGAATGCGAAGCGTCCGGTGGGCCTGCAGATCATCGGCAACTATTTCAACGAAGCCAGGCTGCTGAACGTGGCGCATCAGTACCAGCGCGTCACCGACTGGCACAACCGCACTCCGGAAGGCTTATGAACCATCTCCTGCGCGCAATGCTGACCACGCTTCTGCTTGTTGCGGGAAGCGCAACGGCTGTGGAACAGCAGCTCGAGACGCGTTTCTCGTGCAGCGTCGCGCGCACGGAGAATGGCGAGCCGGTGACCTATGCGGACAACGCCGAGATCCGCCTCAAGGGCGACCATATCGCAGCCTTCCGCTGGGAATCATCGCTGTTCCGCAGCACGCACGGCTTCGATTGCAGTATCGACGAAAGCGACGGCTTGACAGCCGAAGTGCGCGATGCCGCACCGACCGTGCAGTGGCGCATCGCGCTGGAGAATGCACGCGACGCGCGCAACCGGCGCGGCTACGATTTCGATCGCCGGCTCAATTGCACCATCCGGCTCGAACGCGACGGCGACACATTGAATGTGAAGCCGAGCTGCCCCGCGCTGTGCGGATCGCGGACCAATTTTTCGGAACTGTCGGTGAACCTGAAAACCGGACAGTGCCGTTACGAAGAATAATTTCTGAGGAAAACACTATGCAATGGGAAGTCGTCATCGGACTTGAGACGCACGCTCAGCTCTCGACCGAGTCGAAAATTTTCAGCGGTGCAGCGACGCAGTTCGGCGCCGAGCCGAACACGCAAGCCTGCCCGGTGGACCTGGCCCTGCCCGGCGTGCTGCCGGTCATGAACAAGGGAGCGGTGGAACGCGCCATCCAGTTCGGCCTCGCCATCGGCGCCAAGGTCGCCCCGCAATCGATCTTCGCCCGCAAGAATTACTTCTACCCCGACCTGCCCAAGGGTTACCAGATCAGCCAGTACGAGATCCCGGTCGTGCAGGGCGGCACCCTCTCCTTCGTCGTTGAGAAGGACGGCAAGGCCGAAATGAAGACGGTGCAACTGACCCGCGCGCACCTCGAAGAAGACGCCGGCAAATCGCTGCACGAGGATTACCACGGCATGAGCGGCATCGACCTCAACCGTGCCGGCACCCCGCTGCTGGAAATCGTGACGGAACCCGACATGCGCAGCGCCGCCGAGGCGGTCGCCTACGCGAAGGCGCTGCACTCGCTGGTGGTATGGCTGGGTATCTGCGACGGCAACATGCAGGAAGGCTCCTTCCGCTGCGACGCCAACGTTTCCGTCCGCCCTTTCGGCCAGACGGAATACGGCACGCGCTGCGAGATCAAGAACTTGAACTCCTTCCGCTTCCTGGAAGAAGCGATCAACTACGAAGTCCGCCGCCAGATCGAGCTGATCGAGGATGGCGGCAAGGTGGTGCAGGAAACCCGCCTGTACGATCCGGACCGCAAGGAAACGCGCTCCATGCGCAGCAAGGAAGACGCGCAGGATTACCGCTACTTCCCCGACCCCGACCTGCCGCCGCTGGTGATCGCGCAGGAATGGATCGAGCGCGTGAAGGCAACGATGCCGGAACTGCCGGGTGCGATGCGCGAGCGCTTCGTGCAGGATTACGGCCTGCCGGAGTACGACGCATCTGTGTTGACGCAGTCGAAGGCGATGGCATCCTACTTCGAGGCGGTGGTGGCGAAAGCCGGCAAGGAACAGGCGAAGCCCGCGGCGAACTGGCTGATGGGCGATGTGTCATCGACGCTGAACCGCGAAGGCGTCGAGATCGCCGACGCGCCGGTGAAGGCGGAACAGTTTGCCCTGCTGTTGCAGCGCATCGCCGACGGCACGATCTCGAACAAAATCGCCAAGGAAGTCTTCGCCGGCATGTGGGAAGCGCGCTCGGACAAGGCAACGCTGGCCGACGACATCATCGAGGCGAAGGGTCTCAAGCAGATTTCTGACACCGGCGCCCTCGAGAAGATCGTGGACGAAGTGCTCGCGGCGAATGCCAAATCGGTGGAGGAATACCGCGCGGGCAAGGAAAAGGCGTTCAACGCCATCATCGGCCAGGCCATGAAGGCGACCAAGGGCAAGGCCAACCCGGCGCAGCTGACGGAATTGCTGAAGCAAAAGCTGGCGGGCTGAGTCCGGACAAGCGCGCCACGAGACACTTTGGCGCGCTTATCTCGCCGCGACGTTCAGTTCGCGGAAGCGCTTCAGGAGCGCATCGTGCCGTGCATTCACCTCGGCGGCATCCGCCTCGTGCCCCTGGAGCGCCTTGCGGGTGCCTGCAATCGTCTGCGCGGCGTCGTCAATGCGATGCTGAAGGACAGTGGGCACCACTTCGTTTTTCTTTTTCAATGCATCGGCTTCGGCCTGCGCCTGTTGCTGCTGTTTCTCGGCGGCGGCGAGCGCGGCCTTGTCGCGCCTGACGCGGTCGTCCACCTGCTCCAGCGTGCGCTTGCGCGCCTCCTCGATTTCGGCCTCGCTCCGGTAGCGCGCGCGCAACAGCCGGTCGCTGCGGCGCTGTTCGTCGGCGGCTACCAGTTCCGCCTTGCGCCTTTCCTCTTCCTGCTGGAGCCTGCGCTTCTCTTCGGCCGTCATGGGAGCGGGAATGTCGCGCCGCGCGCGGCCGCTTTTGTCGAGCTCGCGCATGGCGCGGTCGGCACATTCTGGAATGGGGCGGTCGGAAGTGAGGGTGCGGCCGGAGGCGTCCTTGCACATGTAGATCTGCGCGTGGACGCCGGCCATCGGCATCGCCAGCGAAAGGAACAACGCGGTCTTCAGTGAACTCATTGCTCCTCCCGGGATGCTTCAGTGAGTTACATCACGCCGTAGCGGCTCCGATAGGCGGCCACCGCGTCCTTGTACTTCGCCAGGTCGGGATTGGCGCCTGCGTGCGAGATATATTCCAACAAATCGGCAAGGTTGCCAATAGACACGACCGGCATGCCGTAGGCCTTGGTCACTTCCTGCACGGCGGAGTGCTCGGACAGCGCGCCGTCCTTGCCCGATTTTTCCATGCGATCTAGCGCGATCAGCACGGCGCAGGGCGTGGCGCCGGCGGCGCGGATCATGTCCACCGACTCGCGCACCGAGGTGCCGGCGGAGATCACGTCATCGATGATCACCACCCTGCCCTGCAGCTTGGCGCCGACCATCGTGCCGCCTTCGCCGTGGTCCTTCGCTTCCTTGCGGTTGTACGCGAAGGGCACGTTGCGGCCCTTCTGCGCGAGCGCGATCGAGGTCGCCGCCGCGAGCGTGATGCCCTTGTAGGCCGGCCCGAACAGCATGTCGAATTCGATGCCGGAATCGAGCAGGGTCTGCGCGTAGAAATCGGCGAGCTTGCCGAGCGTGGCGCCGTCGTTGAACAGGCCGGCGTTGAAGAAGTAAGGCGAGGTGCGTCCCGCCTTGGTGATGAACTCGCCGAAACGCAGCACGCCTGCATTGACGGAGAACTCGATGAATTCCTGGCTCAGCTTACTCAAGATGCCCTCGATGTGAAAAATTTGACAATACCGGCCGATGCCGGCCAAGCAGGCATTGTACTGGCTGCGCCGTCTGCCACAAAAGTCCACCGGATCGGGTATGCTAGCCGCTCGTTTTTCCCGGTGAACACCATGCTCAAGATCGTTTCCGCCAACCTCAACGGTATCCGCTCCGCCGCCAAGAAGGGCTTCTTCGACTGGATGGCCAGGCACGATGCGCATTTCGTCTGCGTGCAGGAACTGAAGGCGCAGGATGCCGACATGACTGCGGACTTCCGCTCACCCGGCGGCTACCACGGCCATTTCCACTTTGCCGAAAAGAAGGGCTACTCCGGCGTCGGCATCTATTCGAAATTCGCGCCGGACGCGATCCAGGTCGGCTTCGGCTGCGACGAGTTCGATGCGGAAGGCCGCTACGTCCAGTGCGACTTCGGCAAGCTGTCGGTGATCTCGGTGTATTGCCCGTCGGGCTCGTCGAGCGAGGAGCGGCAGCAAGCGAAATTCCGCTTCATGGAAGTGTTCCTGCCCCACCTGCAGAAGCTGCGCAACTGCGGGCAGGAAGTAGTGCTGTGCGGCGACTGGAACATCGCGCACAAGGAAATCGACCTCAAGAACTGGAAGAGCAACCAGAAGAATTCCGGCTTCCTGCCGGAAGAGCGCGCCTGGATGACGCAGGTGCTGGATGAAGTCGGCCTGGTGGATGTGTACCGCAGGCTGTATCCGGAGACCACCGGCGATTCCTACACCTGGTGGAGCAACCGCGGTCAGGCCTGGGCGAAGAACGTGGGGTGGCGCATCGACTATCACATCTCCACCCCGGGCATCGCGGCCAAAGCCAGCGGCGCCGCCGTCTACAAGGATGAGCGCTTCTCCGACCACGCGCCGCTGACCATCGAGTACGACGGCGCCTCCGCCTTCATCAAGGGATAGGCGCAATCCCTTTCACATTGGTGGTATAGGGCGGCAGCTTGGACTGCGGCACGCCCTTCGCCTTGGCATACAGCGGCATCACGGAAGGCATGTGTTTGCGCATTTCGGCGATGCGCGATTTGCCGGCCGGATGCGTCGACAGCCACTCGAAGGGTGCGTTCTGGCTCACCTTCCCCATCTTTTGCCAGAGCGCGACGCCGGCGCGCGGATCGTAGCCGGCGCGCGCCACCACATCCAGGCCGACGAGGTCGGCTTCGGTTTCATCGCTGCGCGAAAACTTCAGGATCAGGGCGCCGGCGCCGAGGTCGGTGGCGGTCCCGGTCAGGTTGGGATCGATGCCGAACAGCGCCGACAGGCCCACGCCCAGCACCTTGGCGCCGACATTGGTCAGGTTCGACTTCGCCAGCCGCTCGCGGCCATGTTCGCGCAAGGCATGCGCGATCTCGTGCCCCATCACGATCGCCACTTCATCGTCCGTCAGCTTCAGCTTGTCGAGGATGCCGGTGAAGAAGCCGATCTTCCCGCCCGGCATGCAGAAGGCGTTGACGTCGTCGGAGTCGATCAGGCTGACTTCCCATTTCCAGTCGGTCGCAGCAGGGTTCCAGCGCTCCGCCTGAGGAATCAGTTTCTTGGCGATGGTGCGCAGGCGTTGCACCTGGGGGTGGTCGTCCGGTACCAGCACGCCCTTCTGGCTGGCCTGCTGCTTGAGGGCGGTGAATTGCTGCATCGCGGCGGCTTCAAGCTCGCCCTCGGGCACGAGCTTGCGCAGCGGCGACATTTTTTCAACCTTGACGCCATCCGGGCTGACTTGGTCCTTCGCGCTCGCCTGAGGCAGGGCGGCGCTGAAGGACGCTGCCGCGAACAGAATGGAAATCCACCGTTTCATGGTTTGCCCTTTCTACAAGGTTTCAGCAGTGCTGTCTCCCTCCAGCCGGACGCGTGGTGACAGCCAGAAATACAGGGCGACCGCCGGAACGATCGCCAGGGTAGTGATCCAGAAGTAGGGTGCATACCCGACCGCTTCCACGATGCGGCCCGAATAGAATCCCAGGACTTTGCCCGGCAGCGTGATCAGCGAGCTGAACAGCGCATATTGGGTCGCCGTGTAGCGCTGGTTCACCAGCGCCGACAGATAGGCCACTGCCGTTGTTCCAAGCAAGCCTTGCGCCAGGTTTTCACCGGAAATCACGAGCGTCAGCATGCCCACGTTGCCGCTGGCGCCGATCAGCGCGAGGTACAGCAGGTTGCTGCCTGCCCCCAGCACGATGCCGGCCAGCAGCGCGCGTTGCACGCCCCAGCGGGCGACCGCGATGCCGCCGAGAAAAGCGCCGGCAATCCCGACCCAGATGCCATAGACCTTGGAAACGGCGGCGATCTGCGTCTTGGTGAAGCCCTGGTCCAGGTAGAACGGGCCCATGATGCCGCCGACGAGTGCCTGGTCCGATACCTTGAAGAGCAGGATGAACAGCAGGATCAGCAAGCCCACCCGGCCGCCGAAGCGGCGGAAGAAGTCGGCGAACGGCTCGACCACGCCTTCGCGCATGCCTTCCACCCAGTTGCGAGCGCGTTCACGGATCACATCCGGCTCGCGTGCGAACAGGTTGACGACGATGGGGATGAGCATGCACAGCGCCATCATCCGGTAGACGTTTGGCCAGACCGCATAGTCGGCCAGCACCAGCGCAAGCGCGCCGGTGACGATCAGCGCGATGCGGTAGCCGAGCGAGTAGGTGGCGACCAGCGCGCCCTGCGCTTCGACGGGCGCAATCTCGATGCGGTAGGCATCGACCACGATGTCCAGGGTGGCGCCGGCGAAGGCGACCATCAGCGTCAATCCGACAAACAGGCCGAGGTCCGCGGGCGTGACGGATGCCATCGCACCAAGACCGATCATGACGACCACCTGGGCCAGCAGCAGCCAGCTGCGCCGCTGGCCGAGCCGGCCCAGCAGCGGCAGGCGCAGGCGGTCGATGAAAGGCGCCCACAGGAACTTGAAGGAATACGCCAGGCCCGCGCTGGCGATCATGGTGATGTCCTTGAGCGTGATCCCGTTTTCCTTCAGCCAGTAGGCCAGCGTGCCGGCCACCAGCAGGAAGGGCAGGCCGGACGCGAAGCCGAAGAAAAACAGGGTCCATGCGGACGGCTGCAGGAAGGCATCGCGGATGCGCGTGCCCGCCTTGTGTTCCCCCTCTTTGGCGCTCATGCGGCGGGTTCCAGTGTGACGAATTCTTCAGGCAGGGTGTTCAGGTCGCGCGGCGGCAGCTTCATGCGTTTGTTTTTTTGCGTAATCGGAATACGGCAAGGCTACCACGCCAGTTGGGCAGGAATGAGACAGGCTTACCTTCATGCAAAGCAATGCATTCGAGCACTTCGAGTCCCACTTTATTGGCGAGTTCCTCAAAATCCTTGATCGTGGCGCAACGCACGTTGGGCGTGTCGTACCACTCGTAGGGCAGCGATTTCGAGACCGGCATGCGCCCGCGCAGCAGCGCGAAACGGTGCGGCCAGTAGGCGAAGTTGGGGAAGGAGACGATCGCTTCCCGGCCCACCCGTGCAATATCGGCAAGGATGCCTTCGACGTTCTTCATCATCTGCAGCGCCGACAGGCACAGCACGTTGTCGAACGCATTATCGGTAAACATGGCAAGGCCGGCTTCCAGGTCTTGCTGGATGACGGATACGCCGCGGCCCACGCACACCGGGATCTTGTTGTCGTCGATCTCGACGCCGTAGCCGATGCAGCGCTTTTCGGACTGCAGGTATTCGAGCATCACGCCGTCGCCGCAGCCGAGGTCGAGCACGTGCGATTCCGGCGCGACCCAGTGCGCGATGAAGGCGAGGTCGGGGCGGTGGCTGATCAGTTCGCGGAAATTCATGCGCGGCCTCCGCCGTCGATATCCCGCCAGATGCGGTCGTAATAAGCTTTCACAACATTCATGTAGCGCGGGTCTTCAAGCAGGAAGGCGTCATGGCCGTGGGGCGCGTCGATCTCGGCATAGTCGACGCGGCGCTTGTTCTTCACCAGCGCCTGCACGATCTCGCGGCTGCGCTCGGGCGAGAAGCGCCAGTCGGTGGTGAAGGACACCAGCAGATAGTCTGCCTTGGTGTTCGCCAGCGCGGCGGCAAGGTCCTCGCCGTGCTCGCGCGCAGGGTCGAAGTAATCGAGCGCCTTGGTGATCAAGAGGTAGGTATTGGCATCGAAGTACTCTGAAAACTTGTCGCCCTGGTAGCGCAGGTAGGACTCGATCTCGAAATCGATGCCGAAGCCGAACTGGAATCCGCCGTTGCGCAGCGAGCGCCCGAATTTCTCGGCCATGCTGTCGTCGGACAGGTAGGTGATGTGGCCGACCATGCGCGCCACGCGCAGGCCGCGCTTGGGCACCACGCCGTGCGCATAGTAGTCGCCGCCGTGGAAATCCGGATCGGTGAGGATGGCCTGGCGCGCCACGTCGTTAAAGGCAATGTTCTGCGCGCTGAGCTTGGGCGTGGACGCGATCACGACCGCGTGACGCACGCGCTCGGGGAAGATCATGCTCCAGGCAAGCGCCTGCATGCCGCCGAGCGAACCGCCCATGACGGCCGCGAACTGCTTGATGCCGAGCTTGTCCGCCAGCCGCGCCTGGGCGTGCACCCAGTCCTCCACCGTCACTACGGGAAAGCCGGCGCCATAGGGTTTGCCGGTGGCCGGATTGGTGTGCATCGGGCCGGTCGAGCCGAAGCAGGAGCCCGGGTTGTTGACACCGATGACGAAGAAGCGGTCGGTGTCGACCGGCTTGCCGGGGCCGACCATGTTGTCCCACCAGCCGACATTCTTGCTGCCGTCCACGCCCTCATACACGCCGGCGACATGATGCGACGCGTTGAGCGCGTGGCAGATCAGCACGGCGTTGGACCGGTCCGCGTTGAGCGTGCCGTAGGTTTCGTACATCAGGGTGTAGTCGGACAGCGACGCGCCGCTGCGCAGCGGCAGCGGCTCGGGGAAATGCATCGATTTGGGTGAAACGATTCCGATGGATGGCATAAGGATCCAGAAAACGGGGCATCGGTGAAACCGGGCGCCGAAAACAAAAAAGCCCGATAGCGGCAACAGCTTATCGGGCTTTCAGGGCTTTCTTGCAAGCACGCTTTAGCCGTATTTATTTCGCGCCCGCAAGCTGATCATCAAATCGGCGCGTTGCGTAAGAATAACCAAGACAGTTCCGCCAGTCAAACCGCTTCCTTGTTTGCTTTACAAGCCGGACCCGACTGCTAAGCTGGCTTAACGGGATACAGGCACACGACGGTATCAAACTGGCAACATCGAGGCGCCCGGCTAGACCTTTCTCAAACCGGACAGTGATCGAAAGCTAATTGCAAGCTGTGGTGATCTAAAGTAAGTCCGGCAGCGCATGCGCCCTGGCGCTCAAACAATAATCAGGGTACCTACTAGGATGAAGGAGATTCACCATGACTATCGGCAAACGTAATTCCCTCAGCCGCTGGCTGCTCGGTTCGGTCGCGGCGCTCAGCCTGATCGCCAGCGCCCCTGCGGCACTCGCTCTCGACAACGTCAAGATCCTCGTCCCGGCGAACCCGGGCGGCGGCTGGGACCAGACCGGCCGCGGCTTCGGACAGGCGCTGCAGCAGAATAACATCGTCAAGAAGGTACAGATCGACAACAAGGGCGGCGCCGCCGGCACCATCGGCCTGGCCCAGTTCGTCAACTCCGCCAAGGGTGATCCGAGCGCCCTGCTGGTCGGCGGCAGCGTGATGGTCGGCGGCATCGCACTCAACAAGTCCCCGGTCAACCTGTCGCAAGTCACTCCGATCGCCCGCCTGACCGGCGAGTACGACGTGCTGGTCGTTCCCGCGAGCTCGCCGATCAAGTCCCTCAAGGACCTGATCGCCCAGTTCAAGGCTAATCCCGGCGCCGTCTCCTGGGGCGGCGGCTCGGCCGGCGGCACCGACCACATCATCGTGGCGATGATCGCGCAAGCCACCGGTGTCGATGTCAGCAAGATCAACTACATCCCGTTCGCCGGCGGCGGCGAGGCGCAGGCGGCCATCCTCGGCGGCCACGTCACGGTAGGCCTTTCCGGCTATAACGAATTCGCCGGCCAGATCCAGTCGGGCAAGTTCCGCCCGCTGGCGGTGACCTCCGGCAAGCGCCTGCCCGGCATCGATGTGCCGACGCTGAAAGAGCAAGGCGTGGATGTCGAACTGTCCAACTGGCGCGCAGTCTTCGGCGGCCCCGGCCTGAACGATGCGCAGAAGGCCGAGCTGATGGCGACCGTCGAAAAGGCCGTCAAGACCAAGACCTGGCAGGACCTGCTCGCCAAGAACGGCTGGGCCGACACCTACCTGGCGGGCGACGCGTTCGCGCAATACCTCGACAACGAGATCAAGCAGACCGAAAAAATCATCAACGGCCTCGGCCTCGCCAAGAAGTAATCGCTGCATCGGGCGGGCCAGGGCAACACCCAGCCCCGCCCGCTTCGCTTTTGCATCACGCCCGGCCCCTGCCTTCTGGGGCCGGGCTGCATCATGTCCGGAGATCAGCTCCGCCGCGGCTCGCCTTGCCGTCCGTACTGGTCTAAAAATAAGACATCACACTCGCACTCTAGGTGAATAACATGACCTCTCGTTCTCCGATCAACCTGGGAGAGCTCGTGCTTTCCATTGCGCTGGCCGCGCTGGGGATCTTCGTGATCGTCGGTACGCAGGACATTTCTGCCGGCGGCGGCTACTCGCAGGTCGGCCCGCGCGCCTTTCCCTACATGATCGGCGCCGGGCTGGTGATCCTTGGCGGCATCCTCAGCTGGCAGGCGGTATCGGGCGGCTGGCGCAACGTGCCGATGGATGAAGCCCACGACGAACCGGACTGGGCCGCCTTCGCGATCCTGAGCGCGGCGGTGCTCCTGCACATGGCAGCGATCGCCTGGGCCGGCTTCGTGCTCGCCTCGACCTTCCTCTTTACGCTGGTGGCGCGCGGCTTCGGCAGCCGCCGGCTGGTTCGCGACATCGTGGTCGGGCTGATCCTGTCGGGCATCGCCTTCTTCGTCTTCACGCAAGGGCTCGGACTGAACCTGCCGGCCGGCCTGCTGGGAGGGATGTAAGCATGGAAACCTTCAACGCTTTGATGTCGGGGTTCGCGGTCGCGCTGACCCTGCAGAACCTCATGCTGGGCTTCATCGGCGTCACCCTCGGCACGCTGGTCGGCGTGCTGCCGGGCGTCGGGCCGGCGCTGACCGTCGCGCTGCTCCTGCCGGCCACGGCAAGTTTCGACCCGACCGGCGCGCTCATCATGTTTGCCGGCATCTACTACGGCGCGATGTACGGCGGCTCGACCACCTCGATCCTGCTCAACACGCCGGGCGAATCGGCCACCATCATCACCGCGCTGGAAGGCAACGTGATGGCAAAGGCGGGACGCGGAGGGCCGGCGCTGTCGACCGCGGCGATCGGCTCCTTCGTCGCCGGCAGCATCTCGGTGGTGATGCTGACGGTCGTGGCGCCGCTGGTAGTGGACGTGGCGATCAAGTTCGGCCCGGCCGAGTATTTTTCGGTCATGGTGCTCGCCTTCGTCACCGTGTCCACCCTGCTTGGTGCCTCCATGGCCCGCGGACTGGCCAGCCTGTTCTTCGGCCTGTGGATCGGCCTGATCGGCATCGACGGACAGACCGGGCAGCCGCGCTTCACCATGGGCATTCCGGAATTGCTGGACGGTATCGACGTCGTCGTGGCCGCGGTGGGCCTGTTCGCGGTAGGCGAAACGCTGTATCTGGCGACCTACCTCAACAAGACCGTGGACAAGCTGGAACAGGTCAAGGGGTCGATCTGGATGTCGAAGTCCGACTGGGCGCGCTCCTGGAAGCCCTGGCTGCGCGGCACCATGCTCGGCTTCCCGATCGGCGCGATGCCGGCCGGCGGCTCCGAGATCCCGACCTTCCTCTCGTATTCCATGGAGAAAAAGCTCAGCAAGAATCCGGAAGAATTCGGCAAGGGAGCGATCGAGGGCGTGGCGGGTCCGGAGGCGGCAAACAATGCGTCGAGCACCGGTACCCTGGCCATGCTGCTGACCATCGGCCTGCCGACTTCGGCCACCGCGGCCATCGTGCTTGCCGCCTTCCAGCAATACGGCCTGCAGCCGGGCCCGCTGCTGTTCGAAACCCAGCCGCTGCTGGTGTGGGGCCTGATCGCGTCCATGTACATCGGCAACGTGCTGCTGCTGATCCTGAACCTGCCGCTGGTCGGCCTGTGGATCAAGCTGCTGTCGATTCCGCGCCCGCTGCTGTACGGCGGCATCCTGATCTTCGCCACGCTCGGCGCGTACGGCCTGCGCAATTCCTGGTTCGACCTGCTCTTGCTGTACATCATCGGCCTGATCGGCTTCCTGATGCGCCGCTACGACGTCCCGGTCGCGCCGACCATCGTCGGCATGATCCTCGGCCCGGTGGCGGAGCAGCAGTTGCGCCGCGCGCTGTCGATCAGCCAGGGCGACATGTCGATCTTCGTCACCAAGCCGATCTCGGCATCGATCCTGCTGCTGACGGCCGTATTGGTGATCGGCCCGATGATCTGGAAGCGTCGTCAGGCCAAGCGCGCTGCCGCCGCGCCGGCAGCAGCCACGCCCTGAGCGGCGACACTGGATGACCAATGAAGAAGGGGACTCGATCGAGTCCCCTTTTTTGCTTCCGCGCCCTGACGTCTACAGCGCGCGCAATTGCTCCACGGCTTCCAGGATGGCCGCCGGCTCCATCGTGCGCAGGATCTTTTTCGTCTGCGCGCCGATCGCGCCGAGATCGGTATTGAGAATCTCCTGCTTGACCGGCAGGATCTGCGTCGGATGCATCGAGAACTCGCGCAGGCCCATGCCCAGCAACAGGCGGGTCATGCGCGTGTCGCCCGCCATCTCGCCGCACACCGAGACCGGGATGCCGGCCTTGGCGCCGATGGAAATCGTGCTATGCAACAGGTAGAGCACGGCCGGGTGCAGCGGGTTGTACAGGTGAGCAACCTCATGGTCGGCGCGGTCGATGGCCAGCGTGTACTGGATCAGGTCGTTGGTCCCGACCGACAGGAAATCCATGCGCTTGACGAACATCGGCAGCGTCAGCGCCGCCGCCGGGATCTCGATCATCGCGCCGACCTGGATCAGCGGATCGAACTTCTTGTTCTGCTCGCGCAACTGCGCCTTCGCCTGCTCGATCATCGCCAGCGTCTGATCGATCTCGAAGGCATGCGCCAGCATGGGAATCAGCAGCTTGATCGGACCGTAGGCCGACGCACGCAGGATAGCGCGCAACTGCTGCAGGAACATCTGCGGCTCGGCAAGGCAGAAGCGGATCGCGCGCAGGCCCAGGGCCGGATTGAGCGCCGTCTGCTCGGCCGCATCGAGCGGCTTGTCGGCGCCGATATCGAGGGTACGGATCGTGACCGGACGGCCCTTCATCGCCACCACGGCCTGCCGGTAAGACTCGAACTGCTCATCCTCGGACGGC
>NZ_DASRXF010000222.1:0-16100 GCF_035654295.1 Noviherbaspirillum sp.
GTGGCCGGCGGACGGAACTTGGATGGATGGGAACGCAGGACAGCAGGACGTTCCGGCACCTGATAAGGAATAGCAGCCAATCAAGCAACCCGCAGTAGAAATCGGTGGTAATGAAATCGAACGTGCAATACACGCAGTGCAGACAGTGCACGCTCCGAAGGTGTGACCTTCGGGAACCATGAGGTTACATAAGATTGTCATTGGAACAATAGAGTGCACACTCTAAAAACATCGTCCGATCGGTGGGTGTGCAGCGCAGCACGCGGCTGCGCGGCGTGTGCCGCGCGCGCTTTCTTTCGACGTGGAAATGCGGTCTTCGGCGGTGGCTTTCACGGCCAATGATTTGGCTCGTCCAGTCACAGCGGCGGTCCCCGTTGTCAATGGGAGCTGACCTACTATGAAGGCTCTTAGTATTGCTGAAATATTAAGAGCTGTACGACACCGGTTCTAGCGTTCGGCGGGTGGGTAAATCGCCTGTCGAACAGTACAAGGTGTTTCCACAAGAAACATGGAACCGGCGCTCGCGGCATGGGAAGAAAAAATCTTTTTACACCACGTTATCTCAATTGGAGACTTTATATGAAACTGTTCAAGAAGACCGCAATCGCCGCTGTTCTGTCCGGCCTCTCCATGGCTGCTTCCGCAATGACCCCGATCGCTGACGAAGGCCTGAGCCAGGTCGCCGGCCAGGACGGCGTGTCCATCGCTGCCAGCCTGAGCATCAACATCGGTTCCTTCGTCTACACCGATACCGACGCCAACGGCGGTTCGATCAGCTTCAACAACATCGGCGTTCATGGCCTGATCGCCGGCACCCTGGACATCATCAACCAGGCCACGTTCGAAACCATCCTGGCGAACTCCTTCGTGACCTTCCCGAGCACCTTCTACAGCGGCGGCGATGTCGTCCAGATGGCTGTTCCGGCAGCGATCACGGTTCCGACCGCAGCACTGATCGACGTGACCGTCCAGTCCATCCGCATGGGCAACAACACTGCTTCCTTCGGTTCGATCGCAATGAACGACATCGACCTGCGCGGCACGACCGTCTGGATGTGGGCTCACTAATCCAGGCATTCGCTGGAGTCCCATCCTAGCTTAGCTGGCAGCCCCCGGCGCATGCCGGGGGCATTTTTTCCGCTTCCTTTGTTCAAGAGCAAGCATGATCCGTGTCTGCCTCGCGGCGCTCGGCGCTGCCGCCACATTGCACGCCGGAACAGCATCGGCCCAACTGAGTCCGCTGTCCGAGCAGGAACTGTCCGCCCATCACGGCCAGGGCTTCCTGGTGCTGACCAACAGCAGCCACGGCGGCCATGATTTCACGCGCATCGCGCTTGGCGCCGACGTGACGCTGAACGCGAATTTCCGCAACATCCGCCTCGGCGAATACAACTACGCGCCGCGCAACGGCAGCGGCGCGGATATCGACATTCCGCTGTTCCAGTTCGGGCGCAGCGACGGCACAGAGGCGCAGCGCCTGGTGCAGATCACCAATCCCTATTTCGAATTCGTCTATAAGAATGCCGGCGACGCCGCGACCCGTGAAGTGGTCGGCATGCGCTTCGGTTTCGAATCCATCGCGGGCGACATCGGCCTGACCCTGAATACCCTGAGCGGCTCGATGCTGGTCGACGGCGGCGCCGCCGGCATGCTTGACTCGCGCACCGATCCCGGCGGCGGCAAGCGCTGGGACGGCGCCTGCACCGCACCCTGCCTGAACTTCGCGCAGATGGGCGGCGTGCGCGCCGGCGACGTCAACGGCCCCAGCCGCGACTTCTGGATCGCAGCGCTGAAGTCGGCGGTGCAATTCCAGGCTCCTGCGAACATGCCTCAGGCACCCGACCTTGCCCAGGCCGGCGTCTGGCTCAACTGGCGCGACCGCCTGAGTGCGCTCGCCGGCATGCCGCCGCCCAACCTGCCGCCGACACGGTGAACGCATGACGCGACCGACCCTGCATCCACGCCTCGCATGCTGCGCAATCGCGCTGGCATGGTCCACCGCGAGCGCTCAGGGCTTGCAGCCGCTGTCCGACGATCTGCTGTCCGCCGTCCAGGGACGGGACGGCGTGAGCTTCGACCTGTCCGGCTTCACCATGTCCGGCGATGCGCGCTTCACCTATCACGCCCCTGCGCCGTCGGCCGCGAGCGCCTACATCGGCAGCATCTACGCCACACGCTCCGACGATGCCGCCAATCCCTTCGGCGATCCGTACCGTATCGATATCGTCAGGGGCGCACCCGGCATGGCCGACATCATCACGCTGGCCTTCCCCGAGAACGCCAGCGGCGCGCAGAAATGGCAGGCCGCCTACGATTGGGGCGTGAACGCGGACGGCATCGCCTTCGAAGGCGGCAGCGTGGTGCTCAAGGATGTGGCCTTCTACGGCGGCGGCTTCCAGTGGACGACGCCGCGCGTCAATGAAGGCATCGCCTTCGGCCTCGGCCTTCGCATGGAGGTGGGCAACCTCTTGCTGCGTCCGCGCGGCCGCGACGACATCACGCAGGCGGAACCGGCGAGCGTCACCGAACAGATGAACATCCGAGGATTGCGCATCGGCGCGGTCGACAGCAGCGGCAATTTCCTCAACACGCCCTGGCGCATCGCGGACGTTACCTCGCAGCCGGGAATTTTCAATGCGGTCACGGATGACGCCGGCAACTCCCGCCTGCGCATCGGCATCGACTGGCCCGACGCCAACGGCGCCCCGCTCGGCGGCATGCAGATCGACAACCTGTCCTTCCGCAGCGACGTGAGCGGCAATGTCGACCTCGGTTCGAGCAGGATCGGTTCGATGCAGATCCAGTACATGGACATCAGATTCAAGCCCTGATATGCGCAGAACACTTGCTTTCATTCTGACGACGATCTGCATCGCGCAAAGCGCAGCGGCCCAGCAGGCGCTGGACGACGCGGCGCTGTCGGACGTGAGCGGCGCCGACGGCGTCAACTTCGCGATGCACCTGTCGCTCAATGACCCGACGCTGGCCAATCCGTCAACCGACAGCAGGATCTCGATGGGATTCCATGTGGACGGCCGCACCACGCACGTGGTGGTGCGCAACCTGCGCGGGCAGCTCGATGTGTTCGGGCTGTCGCTCGATGTGGAAAAGAAGCCCGACGGTTCCGATTACCTCGCGATCGGTTTGCCGGGTTACGTCAAGTACACCGATTTCGGCTTCGAATCCCTGAGCGTGCAGACCGACGCCGCCGGCCCGGTCAGCGGCGACCTCGGCCGGTTTTCGGTCAACGGCACGGTGAACATGCAGGGCCAGCTGAGAATGTGGGCGCACTGACGCCGTATCACACCGCCAGCGGCACGCGGTGCATCAGCAGCAATGCATGGAATTCGCTCGCGGCCACCGGGCGGCTGAACAGGTAACCCTGCATGCTGTGGCAGCCGTTGTCGATCAGGAAGCGTTTCTGCTCCGTCGTCTCGACGCCTTCCGCCACCACCCGCAGGCGCAGGCTGTTGGCGAGCGCAATGATGGCGCAAGTGATCGCCGTGCCGGCATCGGTGCCGATGTCATGCGTGAAGGACTGGTCGATCTTCAGCTTGTCCAGCGGGAAGCGCTTGAGCTGCGACAGGCTGGAATAGCCGGTGCCGAAGTCGTCGATGGAAAACGTCACGCCGAGCGCGCGCAGCTCGCCCATCACCGCCACCACGCGCTCCGGGCGCTGCATGATCATGCTCTCGGTCAGCTCCAGCTCCAGGCACTCGGGCGCCAGTCCGGTCTCTTCCAGCACCGCGCGAACTTGGCGGGCGAAATCATCCTGGCGGAACTGCCGCGCCGACACATTCACCGCCACCTGCAATCCTTCGAAACCCTGCTCGTGCCAGCGCCGCGTCTGCCGGCATGCCTCGCGCAGGACCCACAGTCCGATCTCGATGATGTGCCCGCTCTCTTCGGCAATGGGGATGAAGCGCGCCGGCGACACCATGCCCAACTCCGGATGCGTCCAGCGTACGAGAGCCTCCATGCCGGTGATGCGTCCTGTCTCTAGCTCGACCTGCGGCTGGTACACGAGATGGAACTCCCCGCGCTGCAGCGCCAGGCGCAGGTTGCTCTCGATCTGCAGCCGTTCCGTCGATGAGCGGTTCATTTCCTCGCAAAAGAACTGGTAATTGCGCTCGCCCGCCTCCTTGGCATGATGCAGGGCGACATCGGCATGCTTGATCAATACGAGCGGCGTGGTGCCGTCCTCGGGATAGATGCCGATGCCGATGCAGGCGCTGATATTCACCTCATGCCCTTCCAGCGCGAACGGACGCGACAGTTCGTCCAGCACGCGTTCGGCCAGCACTGCCGCGTCGCGCGGATTGGCAAGGTCTTCCATGATGATGACGAACTCGTCGCCGACGTGGCGCGTGACGGTATCGGCGCCCCGCATCGCGCCGCGCAGCCGTTCCGCCACGGCGACCAGCAGGCGGTCGCCGATCTGGTGGCCGAGCACCTCGTTGATATGCGCCAGCCGGTCGAGGTCGACGGCCAGCAGCGCGACGTGGCTATGGTCCCGTTCCGCCGCCTTCAGCGCATGAGCGAGGCGGTCGTGCAGGAAGGCACGGTTAGGCAAGCCGGTCATGCCGTCGTAGAGCGAAAGCCGTTCGATTTCGCGCCGCGCCTCCTCCTTGTCCAGCCGCCTGTGCTCGGAAATGTCGACCATGATGCCGCGCAGGCCGGCAGGCCGGCCGTCACGCATCTCGATGCTGATCAGGTCCCTGAGCCACACGGCCCTGCCGTCGCGCGCGACCATGCGGTACTCGTGGCAGCGCCTGGGCGACTGCGCGTTCCATCCCGTACAGTGCTCGATGGCCAGCCCGACGTCGTCCGGATGGAGATGCGCTTCCCAGAAACCTTCTTCCAGCCAGTCTTCAGGGGCATAGCCGAGGATGCGCCGCGCCTGTTCGCTGACAAAAGTGAAACGAAAAGTCCTTGGATCGGCTTCCCACACGATGCCATCGATGCTGTTGACCAGCGTCTCCAAGCATAGGCACGCGCTGTCCGTGGTCTGGTCCACCGCTTGTCGTACTTCGGGAGAGGTGCGTGTGAGCATGGGGGATGTCTGGTCGGGTTCGTCGGGCTTGCCGTAAGACAGCAACTTGCGTGCCACACGGTAAATGAGGGACTGGTCAAGGATTCACGCGCCGAATGCGGGAATTTCCTGAAAACGGGAAGCCGGAATTTCCTGCTTGTAGGAACGGCTGCCGGCAATCGAGGTGTGCTACGCTGCCTCAATCATGAAATGCCCCATTGCAAGATGAACATCAAGGCCTATTTCCCCAGCCGCGGCATCGGCGCCTACCTCGCTGCCGCCTTTTCCGGGCTGTCTATCCTGCTCACGGTCATCCTCGTCGAAGTGATCGGCCTGACCGCCACCGCCCAGGTCAAGTCGAACATCGGCAACGGCCTCGCCGAACTCGCGCTGCAGACCTCGGACAAGCTCGACCGCGGCATGTTCGAGCGCTACCGCGAAGTGCAGCTGATGGCGCAGCGCAAGGACCTGACGTCGGCCAACAGCGACGCCCGCGACGCCGACGACAAGCGCATGGTGCTCGATGCGCGTCAGGAGACTTACCGCTACTACGCCTGGATCGGGCTGGTCGATACGCAAGGCAAGGTGATGGTCGCCACGCAAAAGATGCTCGAAGGCGCCGATGTGTCGCAGCGTCCCTGGTTCCGCAACGCGCTGGCGGGCATCCATGTCGGCGACGTGCACGAGGCCGTGCTGCTGGCCAAGCTCCTGCCCAGCGTGAACAACGAACCGAAGCGCTTTGTCGATGTCGCCTTCCCCTTCGCGGACAAGGACGGCAAGATCCGCGGCGTGCTCGGAACCCACCTCTCCTGGGAGTGGGCACGCGAGGTGGAGCAATCGGTGATGGAACCGATCGCCGCGCGGCGCAAGGTGGACTCCATGATCCTCAGCTCCGACGGCACGGTGCTGCTCGGTCCGCCCGGCCTGCAAGGCAAGAAGCTGGCGCAGCCCAGCGTGCGGGCCGCGCGCGAAGGCAGGAACGGGTTCGTGGCCGAAGACTGGCCGGACGGCCGCCGCTACCTCGTCGGCTACAGCAAGGGCAAGGGCTACGGCCCCTACCCCGGCCTTGGCTGGACGACCCTGGTGCGCCAGCAGGTGGAAGATGCCTACCAGCCGGTGCGCCGCATCCAGCGCACGGTGCTGGGCAGCGGTATCGTGCTGGCGCTGCTGTTCTCGCTCCTCGGGCTGTTCGCTGCGCGCCGCATCAGCCGCCCCATGCAGGAACTGGCCGGTGCCGCCCAGAGCGTGCAGCGGCGCGAATCGTCGCAGATTCCCTTCGATCCCTCTGCGTATTCGGAAGTGCGAACGCTGACGGCCTCGCTCAATGCGCTGGTTTCGAACCTGCTGCAAAAGGAAAGCGATCTGAAAGAGCTGAACCTGACGCTCGAACGGCGTGTCGAGCAGCGCACGCGTGAACTCGAGCAGGCGCTGGCGGAAGTGCGCGCCAACGAGAAGCGCATTCAGGCGATCATCGCGAGCGCGCAGGACGCCTTCATCGCGGTCGACCTGAACGGCCGCATCGCCGACTGGAATGCCGCCGCCGAGCGCATGTTCGGCTGGAGCAGCGAGGAAGCGATCGGCAAGCCGGTGGCGGAACTGATCGTGCCGGGAAGGTTCAGGGAGCGCATCCTGCACGGCATGCGCCATTTCAACGAGACCGGCCAGACCGGGGCGCTCAATCGCCGCCTGGAACGTGTTGTCATCAACCGCAAGGGCGAGGAAATCCCGGTCGAGGTGACCATCGCCCTCGCCGGCACGCGCGACACGTACTTCTTCAGCGCCTTCCTGAACGACATCTCGGAACGCAAGAAGGTCGAGCGGATGAAGAACGAATTCATTTCCACCGTCTCGCATGAGCTGCGCACGCCGATGACCTCGATCCGCGCCTCGCTGGCGATGCTGGCCGGCGGATTCGCCGGCGAACTGCCGCAAGACACGCGCGAACTGATCGACATCGCCTACGTCAGCTGCGAGCGCCTGGTGCGCCTGATCAACGACGTGCTGGACATCGAAAAGATCGAATCGGGCAACATGGAATTCGACCTGCGCACGCAGCCCCTGCTGCCCCTGCTCGAGCAGGCGGCGGATGCCGTGCGCGGCAATGCCGACAGCGCGGATGTGCGGCTCGAAGTGCAATGCGCGGACAGCGGCCTGCACGTCCATGCCGACCACGACCGCATGATCCAGGTGCTGGTCAACCTGCTGTCCAATGCCATCAAGTTTTCTCCGGCCGGGGCAGCGGTAACGCTGCGCGCCGAAGGTGGAAAGGAGAAGGTGCGTGTGGAAGTTGCCGACCGCGGCCCCGGCATTCCGGAAGACTTCCGGGACCGCATCTTCCAGAAATTCGCGCAGGCGGATTCGACCGATTCGCGCCAGAAGGGCGGCACCGGGCTCGGCCTGAGCATCTGCAAGAGCATCGTCGAGGAACACGGCGGCAGCATCCGCTTCGAGACTGCTGCCGGGCGCGGCACCACCTTCATCGTCGAATTGCCCGCCGGCGCTACTTGAGTTCGTGCAGGGCGATGCCCGAGAACGCGGGCCAGGCGGCGAAGACGGACTCGAGTTCCGGCAGCAGGTTCAGGAGCCGGGACGGGTCGCGGTGGAAGCTGGTGGCGCTGCCGTCGAACACCGACTGCGACTCCAGCCGGAAAGCCGGGCCGAGGGGATTGCGCCGCGCCTCCTTGAGCAGCACCAGCACCGGCGTCTGCTCCACCCGCACCAGCCACAGCTCGCCTTCCTGCGCACGCGCATAGCGGCGCTGCTGCTCGGCATCGACCGGCCCCGCTTCGAGCGCGATGCGCACCTTCTTGCCGTGTACCGTTCCCCAGTCAAGGAAGGGCACGGCGAAACGCCGGATCTGTTCGGGATCGGTGCGGTAGTTCATGACGTTGACCGCGCTCGCCGCCGCGGCCAGCCCCTTCATCAGCTCGGCCTTGCCGGCCCACCAGAACGGCACGACGAATTCCAGCGGCAGTCCCTGCGCCGCGCGCTGTAATGCGCGTGCGAGAGCGGTGTAGTGGCGGTCAAGTTCGGACGCCGAAAGTTCGTAGCCGGGCAACAGGTAATGTTCGATGTCGAACTGCATGCCAGCCAGCCGCGCGGCCGGCTCGACGCCGGCGTTGTAGGCGGCATAGGCGCGCGCCCGCGCCACCGTCTTGGCATGCTCGTCCGGCAATACCATGCGCGGATCGCCGTCCACGCTCCATACCGCCACGCCCGCGGCATGGGCACGGCGCACGAAGGCGGCGAGCGCTTGCGGATCCTGAACCGCATCGCCGGATACGGGCACGGAAACGAACAGCGTGCGCACGCCCTTCTCCGCTGCCTGCGCGAGGACGGCTTCCGGTTGCGCCAACCATGCCTTGGCATCCCAGACCCATGCCGAACGCGGAGCAGGTTGCGATGCCTGCGGCGCCAGCCTGAGGTCTTCCAGCACGAGTTCGGCTGCATGCGGTGGACAGGCGATGGAGAAGGAGCGCCAGCCGGCGCGGTCGAATCCGGTATGAGGAAGTGCGATCGCCTGCCGGCCGGCGCCGATCGTTCCCAGGCGCAGTGCGCTCTCCTTCGCCGCGCCCGCCGCGTCGGCCATCGACACCTCGAAGCGCCCGCTTGCATCCGCCTGTAGCTTCAACTCCATGCGTGCGAGCGGGAGATACCATGGGGCGGCCAGGATGACCCCGGCGGGCAGGGAGCCGGGGCGGCATTGCAGGTGCAGCCTGCCGCCGTCGAGCCGCACCTGCACGCGTTCCTCCACGCCGAAGACGCGCGGTTTCAGCGTACGCAGGAGGTTTTCGAGCATCGGCATGGGTTGCGCACGTTCGGGTGCGGCCGGTCCGCCGGAGCCGGTCGCGCTGCCGATGTTGAACTTTCCGTCGCGCTCGGGCCCTTGCAGGAGGATGCGCTCTCCGAGCGCTTGCGCGGCAGAGGATGAAAGGGGATGGATGGCGGCGATCGCATCCGCCGGCACCGGCAGTTCCACCCGGCTGCAACCCGGCACGGGATCGGCGCCGGCAAGCAGGCGCATGCGTGTGCCGTCAGGGCGCACAAGTTCGGCGGCGGCAGTCCCCTCCGCCTCCTCCGTATGCGGACACAACTGCAAGGATGCCGCCTGCACACCTGTCGCCATCATCAGGAATCCGAAGATCGCGGCGCGCATCGGTCACACCTTGCGCTGCCAGTTTCCCTTGCGCGTCATCGCGCCCCAGCTCGCCTCGCCTTCCGTGGCCCAGCGGTACAGGCCGACGAGGCGCCACCAGCTGTTGATCTGCCGGTAGCCGAAATTTTCCAGCACGACGACCAGCGCCAGCATGGCCAGGTGGCGCGGCTCCGGGTAGATGTGGAAGGACATTTCCTCCAGCAGCAGCCCGGATGCGGAGAGCAGGATGCCCAGGCCGATCGCAACGAACAGGAACACCGCGAATGCCTGCCAGGAAATCAATCCGGAAAAGAAGGCGATGGCCATGAAAATATATCCTCCCAGTTCCACCAGCGGCCCCAACCATTCGAACAGCACCATGAACGGAAAGGCCAGCCACCCCGGGGTACCGCCGTTGCGGTTGAACACGAGGCCCCAGTTGGCGGCCAGGCTTTCCGACAGTCCCCGCTGCCAGCGGATGCGCTGGTTGCGCAGCGTCTTGCGGTCTTCCGGCGCTTCGGTCCAGCACACCGGGTCGGGCACGAACTCGATGCGGTAAGGCTGGCGCCTGCTGCGCAGCAGCCGGTGCATGCGCACCACGAGCTCCATGTCCTCGCCGATGGTCTTGGGGCGGTAACCGCCGGCCTCGATCACCACCTCCTTGCGGAACAGGCCGAAGGCGCCGGAGATGATGAGCATGCCGTTCACCGCCGACCAGCCGAGCCGCCCGAACAGGAAGGCGCGCAGATACTCGACCACCTGGAACAGCGCCCAGATGTTCGACGGCAGGCCCACGCGCGTGAGGAAACCGCCGCTCACCTCGCAACCGTTGGCCACGCGCACCGTGCCGCCGGTCGCCACCACCGTCGCATCGTTGAGGAAGGGCTTGACCACGCGCTGCAGGCTGTCGCGCTGCAGGATCGAATCCGCGTCGACACCGCAGAACAGCGGATAGCGCGAGGCGTTGATGCCCGCATTGAGCGAATCCGCCTTGCCGCCGTTCACCTTGTCGATCACGCGCAGGTTTGGATAGCGCGTGGAGCGGAAGATTCCGTTCACCGGCCTGGTTGCCAGGCGGACGCGATAGGCTTCGGGAAAGGGCACGAGCTCGAATTCTTCCTTGAGCACATCGAGCGTGCGGTCTTTCGAGCCGTCGTTGATGACGATGATTTCCAGCTCGGAATAGGCAAGCTGCAGCATGGAGCGCACCGAGGCGGCGATCGTCGCCTCTTCGTTGAAGGCCGGCACGAGCAGGCTGATCGGCGGTTCGAGGCCGGAATACGCCTGCGGCAGATCGTCCAGGATGCGCTCCTGTCCCTTGCGGTGCAGGCTCACGATGGACAGCAGGTTGAGCAGCAGGTAGCCGCCGTTGAGCAGGATGAAATACACCAGCACGAACCAGGTGACGAATTCGACGATCATCTGCTGCGTGTTCATCGCGCTTCCCTTTCTGCAAGTACGTGCCGCAGCATGTCGGCGGCGAAGCGGTCGTCGACCGTCGACACGAGGGCTTCGGCCTCGCCGGGCGGCAGGAACGGCAGGCCGGCCAGCGCCTGCGCGGCGCGATAGCGCACCCACCACTCGCGGTCGCCGAGCATGGCGCGCAGGCGTTCGATGTCGGAACGGTCGCCGATCCTGCCCACCGCTTTCGCGGCCTGCACCCGCACGCGCCAGTCCGGGTGTGCGAGGTGAACGCGCGCATCCGGCAGCAGCGCCGGGTCGTGCGTGAGGCGCAAGGCGGCGGCGGCCATCTCCGCGTCTTCGTGATGCAGCAGCGCCGCCAGCAAGCCCGCGGGAACCGCCACGCGCAGGGCTTCCGCCACGTGCAGCGCGCGCAGCAGGTGCTCCGGTTCGAGCTGCATCAGTGCATCCGACAGGTAGGAGGCGCATACCTCCCGTGCATCCTGCAGGATGCCGGCGACCTGGGACATGGCCCAGTCTTCGCGGCGCAGCACCACCGGCATCATTTCCTTCATCGCTTGTTCCGCATCGACCTGGACCAGCGCCCAGAAGGCTTGCATCGCGACGGCGCTATCGGCCGAACGGGCGAGCCGCATGAGCTCCGGCCACGCGGAGGCATCGCGCAGGTGGCCGCTCACGAGGACTGCGAGCAGGCGCTCGGCACGGTTCCCGTCGCGCAGCAGCCCGCGCGCAATGGCGTCGCATTCGAGGCGGAGCCCGACCGTGTTCAGCCCCGCGCTCGCCTCGCCGCGCACCGACTGATGCAGGTGCAGCCAGAGCCTGAGAAAAGGAATGCGCTCGCGCGACGGCAATGCCGGCAGATCCGCCGGAGGCGCATCGGCCACCGCCGCCATCAGCAGCGGACGCCATGTCGCGATAACCGCCTTCTCCAGCCGTTCGTGACGGCGCAGCGACATGCGCAGGTAAACGATCTGCGCGCCGAGCAGCAGGGTCAGGGCCAGTGCGCCCATGCCCGTCCAGAACGCGGCGAAGAGGTAAGGATCAGAAAGTGTGCTGAAGACCAAGACTGATTCCATTGCGGCTATAGAAATCGCCCTGCCGGGTGCGGCCGAGGCTGTAATTCACTGCCCAGTCGCGGTTCAGCCAATGGCGGCCGACTACGACGGCGGAGCGCAGGCTGGTCAATGTGACGGCCCCGGCAATGCTGGCTGCTTCCTTGCCGCCGGCGAGGATCAGTCCGACAGAATTCCGCTCACCGTAGTAATAGGCGCCGCGCAGCTCGCCGCTGTGCGCGGTGCTGTCGAAGGCGCGTGCCGGCCGCCAGCCAAGCGAGGCGCTGAACGCGGAGAAATAATGTTCCACCATCAGCAGCCCCTGGTTCACGCGCTCGTCAGCGTAGCGGGTAGTCCTTGCGCCGGCATGCACGAGCCATGCGGGCGCGAACTCGTATTGCACCGTGGCGCCACCTCCATGCCGCGCCAGTACCCGGTGCGTGGAACTCGCGTTCGCGTCCAGGCTCACCACGGTCCGTTCGCCGGCGGGAAGCGCGTAGTTCGCGGAGATCTGGCTGTCCCGAAGGTTGAAGCGCTCGGTCCGCGTGAGCGCCACGCCTGCCGTATGGCGCGGCGCAAACCGGTGTTGCAGTCCGATGCTCGTCTCGCGCCAGTCCGGCGACCCGTTGTCCAGGTGCTCCGTGCCGAGCGTCAATCCGAGGGTGGTCTGTGCATGCGCACCAAGCGTTGTCATGCCCAGAAAGAAAAATGCGGCCCATCCTTTCATGCCTTGTCCTTCAGGAAACGGCGCACGCGCGCGAGTAATTCGTTCGGCTGGAAGGGCTTGACGACGTAATCGTTCGCCCCGGCGTCGAGCGCGCGCACGATGTCGCGCTCCATGTTCTTCGCGGTAAGCATGACGATGGGAACGGTTTCCCAGCCGGGCGTGCGGCGCACGATCTCCACCAGCTCGAAGCCGTCGATGTAGGGCAGCATCACATCGAGCAGGACCAGTGCCGGGATTTCCGCGCCCTCCTCCACCAGTTTGCGTGCGGCAAGTCCGTCGGCGGCGAGCAGCGGGCGCCAGCCTTGGCGTTCCAGCATGAACTTGAGAATCTGGGAAATGTGGTCGTCGTCCTCGACGACAAGAATGGGAAGCGATGCGGGCTGTACGCTCATGGTCAAAGGGGGAAATGCCGTGACACATCATCTTACAGAAGATCGCAAGGCATCGCCTGCTGCAACCGTCCAGCCGGGCATTTCCGCGCCTCCTTTATATCCGCTCGATTATGTAATTTAACTACTTCTCCGCCTTGAAACTTTGAAATGCGCGTGATCTAATTCACATTAAATGAAATTTTACTACATCTCACGCTGCCAGCCCGACTGTGTGCGCAAGGATATGCAGTTACCGTGGGAACTGAGCAAAGCAAGGATCGATCTGATCCACGAGTATCCCAGGCCGGGTGTCCGCCCGTGCCTTTTTCACCTGTCCCGGCCCGCCCGGGCACGTGCAGATCGAATTGCTGCGCCACCATTCCCCTACCCCACCATTTGAGAGAGCTGACATGACTATCCGCGTCGCAATCAACGGCTACGGCCGCATCGGCCGCAACATCCTTCGGTCCCACTATGAAGGCGGCAAGCAGCACGACATCCAGATCGTCGCCATCAACGACCTCGGCAATGCGCAGTCGAACGCCCACCTGACCCGCTACGACACGGTGCACGGCAAATTTCCCGGAACCGTGCAGGTCGACAACGACGCCATGCTCGTCAACGGCGACAAGATCAGGGTGTTCGCGCAGCGCGATCCCGCGCAGATTCCCTGGGGCGAGCTGAACGTCGATGTGGTGATGGAATGCACCGGCTACTTCACTTCCAAGGACAAGGCATCCGCCCACCTGAAGGGCGGCGCCAAGAAGGTCATCATTTCCGCGCCGGGTGGCAAGGATGTGGATGCAACCATCGTGTTCGGCGTGAACCAGGATGTGCTAAAGGCTTCCGACACCGTCATCTCCAACGCCTCCTGCACCACCAACTGCCTGGCCCCGCTGGTCAAGCCGCTGCATGAGAAGATCGGCCTGGTGAACGGCCTGATGACCACGGTGCATTCCTATACCAACGACCAGGTGCTGACCGACGTGATGCACGAAGACCTGCGCCGCGCCCGTTCCGCCACCCAGTCCATGATCCCGACCAAGACCGGCGCCGCCGCCGCGGTGGGTCTGGTCATGCCCGAGCTGAACGGCAAGCTGGACGGCTACGCGATCCGCGTGCCGACCATCAACGTCTCCATCGTCGACCTGTCCTTCGTGGCCGCCCGCGACACGACCGTCGAGGAAGTGAACCAGATCATGAAGGATGCGGCCGACGGCGCAATGAAGGGCATCCTGACCTATAACACCGAGCCGCTGGTCTCGATGGATTTCAACCACAACGCCGCATCGAGCAATTTCGACGCGACGCTGACCCGGGCCTCCGGCCGTCTCGTGAAGGTGTCGTCCTGGTACGACAACGAATGGGGCTTCTCCAGCCGCATGCTCGACACCACCGTCGCATTGATGAACGCCAAGTAAAAAGGAAAGAGACCACATGCCCCGTTCGACCAAGATCGTTTCCACCATCGGCCCCGCATCCAGCGACCTCGACACCCTCACGCGCATGGTGCGCGCCGGGGTCAACGTGGTGCGCCTGAACTTTTCGCACGGCAAGGCGCAGGACCACATCGAGCGCGCCCGCCTGGTGCGCGAAGCAGCATCCCTGTGCGGTACCGAAGTGGCGATCATGGCCGACCTGCAGGGCCCGAAGATCCGGGTCGGCAAGTTCGAGCACGGCAAGGTCTTCCTCGAGGCCGGCGCGCCCTTCATCCTCGACGCCGATTGCGAGCTCGGTAACGAAGAGCGCGTCGGACTCGATTACAAGGACCTGCCGCGCGACCTGAAGGCGGGCGACATCCTGCTGCTGAACGACGGCCTGATCGTGCTGAAGGTGGATGCCGTGCGCGGCAACGAGATCCGCACCACGGTCAAGATCGGCGGCGAGCTGTCCAACAACAAGGGCATCAACCGCCAGGGCGGCGGGCTGTCCGCGCCGGCATTGACGGCCAAGGACATGGAAGACATCAAGACCGCGGTGGAACTCGGCGCCGACTACATCGCGGTCTCCTTCCCCAAGAATGCCGCCGACATGGTGATGGCGCGCCAGCTCGCTGCCATCGCCGGCGAGCCGCACGGGCGCAAGCCGTTGATGATCGCCAAGGTCGAGCGCGCCGAGGCGATTCCGCTGTTGCAGGAAATCCTCGATGCCTCCGACGGCATCATGGTGGCGCGCGGCGACCTCGCGGTCGAAGTCGGCAATGCCGCCGTGCCGGCCCTGCAGAAGCGCATGATCAAGATGGCGCGCGCTTCCAACAAGCTGGCGATCACGGCCACCCAGATGATGGAATCCATGATCGTCAACGCCGTACCCACGCGCGCGGAAGTCAGCGACGTGGCCAATGCGGTGCTGGACGGCACCGATGCAGTGATGACCTCCGCGGAAACGGCAGCCGGCAAATACCCCGTCGAGACCGTCGAAGCGATGGCCGCGATTTGCGTGGAAGCCGAGAAGGCCGACGTGGTCAAGCTGGACACCGACTTCCTCAACGTGCACTTCACCCGCATCGACCAGTCGATCGCCTACGGCGCACTATTCACCGCCTATCACCTGCGGGTGAAGGCAATCGTCGCGCTGACCGATTCCGGTTCCACCGCGCTTTGGATGAGCCGGAACAATATCGACATCCCGATCTATGCGCTCACCCCGCGCATCGGCACCCGGCGCAAGGCGGCGCTGTACCGCAACGTCACTTCCTTCGAACTGGCGCAGGGGTTCGACCGGGAAGTCGTGCTGCGGGATGCGGAAAACCTGCTGGTCGAGAAAGGCGTGGTGCAGAAAGGCGATCTCATCGTGCTGACCTGGGGCGAACCGATGGGGCAGGTCGGCGGGACGAATTCGATGAAGATCGTGCAGATCGGGAAGGACCGGGCGAGTTTGTGAGGCCAGGAGGCGGCGCAGCGCATCACCCGCCCGCATACAGACAACAAGGAGACCCACCATGAGTGCCATCATAGACATCATCGGCCGCGAAGTGATCGATTCCCGCGGCAATCCCACCGTCGAGTGCGACGTGCTGCTGGAATCCGGAACCCGAGGACGCGCCGCCGTGCCGTCCGGCGCCTCCACCGGCTCGCGCGAAGCGATCGAGTTGCGCGACGGCGACAAGAGCCGCTACATGGGCAAGGGCGTGCTCAACGCCTGCCAGAACATCAATACCGAGATCTCCGACGCCATCATCGACATGGAAGCCGGCGGCCAGGCACAGATCGACCGCGTGCTGATCGACCTCGACGGCACCGAGAACAAGTCGCGCCTGGGCGCCAACGCCACGCTGGCCGTCTCGATGGCCGTGGCCAAGGCTGCCGCCGAGGAATCCGGCCTGCCGCTGTATCGCTACTTCGGCGGCTCCGGCGCGATG
>NZ_DASRXF010000223.1:0-12344 GCF_035654295.1 Noviherbaspirillum sp.
GCTTCCTGTTGAATAACCAGCTCACCGATTTTTCCTTCGATCCCGTTGATGCCAACGGCCCGGTGGCCAACCGCGTACAACCGGGCAAGCGGCCGCGCAGTTCGATGGCGCCGACGCTGGTGTTCGATAGAGGGACGAACAAGCTTGTGCTGTCCACCGGTTCTCCCGGCGGGTCGGCGATCATCAATTACGTGGCAAAGGTGCTCGTCGGGACCATGGATTGGGGGCTCAACGTGCAGCAAGCGATCAGCCTTCCGAATTTCGGCAGCCGCAACGGGCCGACGGAACTGGAGCAGGGCCGCTTCCCCGACAGCGTCGTCGAGCAGCTGAAGGCGAAAGGGCACAACGTGCGCCAGATGGAACAGACCTCGGGCCTGCAGGGCATCATGCGTACGACCATACACGGCGAGGAAATGTGGTTCGGCGGCGCCGACCCGCGACGTGAGGGAATCGTCAAGGGCGATTAGGGCGCCGCAAGGCACTGCACGCCGCCACACAGCGTCGTTTTTCAGCCATACGCAGTAGCGTTTCTCCCCAAGTCCCGCATCGCCTGCTAATCTCTTTACTATGGGAAAGCAGAAGAAAACGGGACTGGTCCTGACGGGAGGTGGAGCGCGCGCCGCATACCAGGTCGGCGTGCTCGCCGGTGTGGCGGATATCCTGCGCGCCGCGGGCTGGTCTCCGGAGCGCAACCCCTACGACATCATCTGCGGGACCTCGGCGGGGGCGATCAACGCCACCGCGCTCGCCTGCCACGCAGACAATTTCGACGAGGGGCTGCAAAAGGTGACGGGCGTGTGGGAGCAGATCACGGCCGAGCAGGTTTACCGCGCCGACTCGCTCGGCGTGCTGCGCTCGGGCGCGCGCTGGCTGTCGCTGCTTTCCTTCGGCTGGCTCCTGCGCAAATGGCGGGCGAATCCGCCCAATTCTTTGCTAGACAACACGCCCCTCGTCACGCTGCTGAACCGCATGCTCGATTTTCCGCGCCTCGATACCGCCTTGACGCGGGGAGCGCTGCATGCGCTGGCGGTCACGGCGTCGTCCTATTCGGCCGGCCGCCACATCACCTTCTTCCAGTCCGAGGCCGAGATCGAGCCCTGGGTGCGCTCGCAGCGCATCGCACTGCGCAGCCAGATCGGGGTAGAACACCTGCTTGCGTCCTCCGCCATTCCGCTGATCTTTCCCGCGACGCCGATCTACTGCAACGGCAAGCGCGAGTTTTGCGGCGACGGTTCGATGCGCCAGCTCGCCCCGATCTCTCCCGCCATTCATCTCGGTGCCGACAAGGTGCTGGTGATCGGTGCCGGCCGGCTGAGCGAACCGCAGAGCGAAACCGGCGAGGTCGCGCAATATCCAAGCCTCGCGCAGATCGGCGGGCATGCCATGTCCAGCATCTTTCTCGACAGCCTGGCCGTCGACATCGAGCGCATGACGCGCATCAACCTGACCCTCTCCGTCCTGACGGAGGAGCAGAGGGGCAGGACACCTTTGCGCCCGGTCGAGCTGCTGATCATCGCGCCGTCGGAACGCCTGGATGAGATTGCCAGCCGCCATGTGCAGAGCCTGCCCGGGCCGGTGCGCATGCTGCTGGGCGCGATCGGCGCGACCGAGGCAAGCGGCAGCGCGCTGGCGTCCTACCTGCTGTTTGAATCGAGCTTTACTTCGGAGTTGATCAGCCTGGGACGCAAGGATGCGATGTCAAGAAAGGCCGATGTGCTGGCTTTCTTCGGCATGAACGAGGATGGCGTGGTTGCGCCGTGGCCGCTGGCAAAAACGGCCTGAAAGGAAAAGGCACGCGCGGGCGCGCGCGTGCCTTGCCGGGCTCAATAATCGTAACGATGCCCGTGATGGCCGTGATGGCCGCGATGGTGGTGCTTCCAGTGGCCGTGCTTGTGTTTTCTGTGGCCGCGGTCCTCAACATAGTAAGTCGGGCCATATTGCACGACCGTCGCCGGTTGCACGTAGACCGGACGCGGACGCACATACACCGGTTGCGGCTGGACATAGACCACTGCCGGAGGCGGTGCGTACACCTGGGGCGCCGGATAACGTGAACCGACGCTGACGGACCAGCTGACATCGCTTGCGCCGGCCACCGGGGCGGCAATCACCGCCGCCGCCGCGGCAATCCACTTGAGCAGGGACGATTGCAGGAATTGCTTCATGAGGTTCTCCTTGAGGTTTTCCTGAGCTATTAAACGTCAAACCCCCATTCCGCGACTACGAACAATTATTCAAAGGCAAGTAACTATTGCAACAAATTGTGAACAGGCATGTCCGGGCTCAAGCGGCGTTGCCATGGCGGCAACCGAATGTGACCTAAGTGCTTGAAAACATATTCGAAATTGACCGCCGAGGCTTGCTTCGTTTCTGACAACACGTTACCCTACGTAATCCCGAAAAAAGCAAATGTTGACATTCTGACAGCCGGGCAGGCGAGTAACGATGATTGCTAAGTTCCTGAAAACTTGGACGTTCCTCGTCCTGGCGTTTTTCCTTTCTGCCAACGCCCTCGCGCGGGGCCATGAGCAGCTCGGTGTCATCGCCGCGAAGGACCTGCCGAAAGAAGCCCGGCAAACCCTGGTCCTGATCAAGCAGGGCGGCCCCTTTCCCTACCCCAAGGACGGCAGTGTTTTCCGGAACTATGAAGGGGTTTTGCCGAAGCAGAAGCGCGGGTATTATCACGAATTCACGGTGAAGACCCCCGGCGCGCGCAATCGCGGAGCGCGGCGCATCGTTACGGGTGGGGATCCGGCGACATCGGGCGAATACTATTACACCGACGACCACTATGCGACCTTCCGGCGCATCAAAGAGTAACAACATGCGTATCGAGTCACTGCACGATCCCGTCCAGCTAATCGCACGAGCCGAGGATGACATGAGCTTGTTTAAAACGGTGCCGCCCAACGTGGTTCAGTCGATCCGTGCATTCCGCGTGAACGAACTGCAGGAAGAGGCTGCCAGGCTGGGCCAGCATTTCCTGTATGCGTGGTGCGCCGACGCGACGACCAAGCAGCAGGTCTTGACGCGCATCGCCACGGCTTTCCACTTCCCGCGCCATTTCGGCAAGAACTTCGATGCGCTCGGCGACTGCCTGACCGATCTCGCTTACAAGGCCGGCCCGCAACCCGGTTTTCTCGTGGTCCTCGAACAATTGCCCAATACTCCGAAATTCGACAAGGAAGCGCGCGAGACCCTGCTCGACGTTTTCCGCGACGCGGCTGACTTTTGGGCGGAGCGCAAGGTCGCCTTCCGCGTCTTCTATTCATTCCAGTAGGATTCACGCCTTCCCTGAAGAGCCGGCCGTGCGCGGCCGGCTTTTTTATTCAAGGGCCGATCCTGCGTACGGTAAAATGCGCGCCATGAAAAATATTGTCATCCTGATTTCCGGGCGCGGCAGCAACATGCAGGCGATCGTCCGTGCCGCCAAGTCCGAGCAATGGCCGTGCAGGATCGCCGCTGTCATCAGCAACCGCGCCGATGCCGAAGGGCTGGCCTTCGCAGCCGAACACGGGATCGCGACCGCGGTGGTGCCGAGCAAGTCCTTTCCGAGCCGCGATGATTTCGACGCCGCACTGCGCGCCGAGATCGACAAGTTCGCCCCCGATCTTGTCGTTCTTGCAGGCTTCATGCGCATCCTGACGCCGGCATTCGTCGAACATTACGCCGGCCGCATGCTGAATATCCATCCATCACTGTTGCCCAGCTTCCCGGGCCTTGCGACGCATCGCCAGGCACTGGCCGCCGGCGTCAAGTTCCATGGTGCCACCGTGCACTTCGTCACCGCAGAACTCGACCACGGGCCGATCGTCGAACAGGCGGTCGTTCCCGTCCTGCCCGAAGATACCGAACATGCGCTGGCCGAGCGCGTTTTAGCGCAGGAGCACGTGATCTACCCGCGGTCCGTACGCCGGTTCATCGAAGACCGGCTGAGCATCGAAAACGGCCTCGTCCGTGTCGACCACGCGGCAGGCAAGCCTGCCACTACCTGAAAGAATTCCATGAGATTGCACCCCGCAGTCGTGGGCCATACCGAAGAAGCGCTGAGGGAAATCCTGCGCTTCACAGGCCCGGCCGACGTCATCCTGTCCCGCTACTTCCGCGAGCATCCCAAGCTCGGGCCGCGCGAGCGCGGCGCGATCGCCGAAGGCATCTATGCCGTTCTGCGCAACAAGCTCAGCTATGCGAGCTTCGCCGAATCCGGGCACGGACCGGCGATGCGCCGCCTTGCCTTGCTCGGTCTCGCCGATGCGCTGGGCGCCGACGCGCTTGGCGGCCTGTCGAATGAAGAGGCCGACTGGCTGGGACGCATTGCCCAGATCGACCGCAATTCCCTGCCGGTGACCTTGCGCGCCAACCTCCCGCAGTGGCTTTTCGACCGGCTGGTCGCCCGGGACGGGGAAGCCGCCACGTTGCAGCTTGCCGAAGCCCTGAACCGGGCCGCGCCGCTCGACCTGCGGGTGAATACCCTCAAGGCCAAGCGGGAGGAGGTGATTGCCGAGCTGGCCAAGGCGCCGATCGACGCCGAGCCGACGCCATACGCGCCTTACGGTTTGCGCCTGCGGAAAAAACCCGCACTGCAGAACCTGCCGCTGTTCAAGGATGGTGCAATTGAAGTGCAGGACGAGGGCAGCCAGCTGCTGGCACAGATCCTCGGGGCCAAGCGCGGCGAGATGATTGCGGACTTTTGCGCCGGCGCCGGCGGCAAGACCCTGGCGCTTGGCGCCATGATGCGCAACACCGGACGGCTCTATGCATTCGACGTGTCGGACAAGCGCCTCGCCAAGCTCAAGCCGCGTCTGGCGCGCAGCGGGCTCTCGAACGTGCACCCGGTCGCCATCGCCCACGAGAACGATGCCAAGATCAAGCGGCTCGCCGCCAAGATCGACCGCGTCCTGGTCGACGCTCCCTGCAGCGGCCTTGGCACCTTGCGCCGCAATCCCGACATGAAGTGGCGCCAGACGCCGGAGTCCGTGCTCGAGCTCAATGCCAAGCAGGAGGCCATCCTCTCCAGCGCGGCACGGCTTGTGAAACCCGGCGGCCGGCTGGTGTATGCCACCTGCAGCCTGCTCGACGAGGAAAACGAAGCGATCGCCGCGCAATTCCTGTCGACGCATGCCGATTTCACCCTCGTCCCCATGAAAGACGTGCTGGCCGAGCAGAAGGTCGCGCTCGAGATGGGGGATTACCTCAAGCTGTACCCGCATGTCCACCAGACCGACGGTTTCTTCGCCGCGGTGTTCGAGCGCAGGAAATGACCGGGCGGGCTCGGTTTGCCTCCGTCTGCTTGTTCCTGGCCGCGCTGTGCAGCGCGGCTATTACGCCGGCAGCCACGCCGGTGCAAGCGTCGTTGCAGGCCGTGTTCGCGCCCTGGGACGACGTCGAGACGGCTGTCATCGACGTCCTTGCCGGCGCCCGCAGCCAGATCCTGGTCCAGGCCTATCTGTTGACCAGTAAAAAGATCACCACTACCCTTGTGGATGCCCATCGCCGCGGCATCGACGTGCGCGTGCTGGTCGATGGCGCCCAGCTGGAGAAGGTGCCGTCATCAACCGCCGGCGTACTGGCCGCGGCCGGCGTGCCTGTGTGGCTCGAGACGCGGTACCAGAATGCGCACAACAAGGTCATCATCGTGGACGCAGACGATCCGGGCGCAACGACAGTGACGGGCAGCTTCAATTTCACCTGGACGGCACAGCACAAGAACGCCGAAAACATCCTGATTGCACGAAACAATCCGGCGCTCGCCGCCCGCTATGCAGAGAACTGGGCGAGGCACCGGCAAGAGGCGACACCCTTCAAGAAATGAAACAGAACCTGCTTTCCAATCTGCTGACCGACCTATGGACCGACTTGAGGGATCCCGGCCTGCTCTGGCAGCTGACGATCCTGGTCGCCTGCCTTGCACTGGGCTGGGCGATCGGGCGCGTGCTGCGCAACCGCCTCAGCGCCCAGGATATGCAGCTGCGCGTGATGAGGATCGGGGTCGAGAGCTTTGCCAGCGTACTGGCGCCGCTCGTTGCCCTGTCGCTGATTGCCCTGGCCAGGCTGGTGCTCGAGCAATGGCAAAACGTCAGCCTGCTGCGCGTCGCCATTCCCCTGGTGGGATCGTTCGCACTGATCCGCCTGGCCTTCTATGTCCTGCGCAGGATCTTTGCCCGCGAGGGGAAGGCGGGGAAATTCCTGCTCACCTTCGAGAAGGCGTTCGCTACCGTCGTATGGTGCGGGGTTGCGCTCTACATCACCGGCCTGTGGCCCGAGCTGGTCGACTTCCTTGACCGGACCCAGATTCCGGTCGGGCGCCACAAGACTTCGCTGCTCATCATTGTCCAGGCGGCGGCCTCGGTCATCGTGACTCTCGTCCTCGCGCTGTGGGCCAGCGCCGTGCTCGAAGAGCGCCTGATGCGTATGGACGCGGTTCATTCCTCGCTGCGTGCGGTCACCGCCCGGCTGGGGCGCGCCATACTGATCCTGCTGGCCGTACTGATCAGCCTGTCGCTTGTCGGCATCGATCTGACGGTGCTGTCCGTGTTCGGCGGTGCGCTCGGCGTCGGCCTCGGCCTGGGCCTGCAGAAGATCGTCAGCAGCTACGTATCCGGTTTCGTCATCCTCATCGAGCGCAGCCTTGCCATCGGCGACCTGGTGACCGTCGACAAATATTACGGACAGGTAACGCAGATCAATACGCGTTACACCATCGTGCGCAGCATGGACGGCATCGAGACCGTGGTTCCGAACGAAATGCTGCTCTCGGGCCCGGTGCAGAATTATTCACTGAGCGACCGCATGCTCAGGCTTTCGACCCGGCTTTCTGTTTCTTACCAAAGCGACATCGAGGCCGTCCTGAAACTGGTGGAGGAAACGGCGGCGGGGATCACCCGGGTGCTCAAGGATCCTGCACCGCAGGCATTCCTGATCCGTTTCGATCCGGACGGCTTTGAAGTCGAGGTGGGCTGGTGGATTGCGGATCCCGAGAACGGACGCTCGAATGTGCTGTCCGATGTTAACCGCGCCATCTGGAAAAAATTGCAACAACATGCGATCCAGATTCCTTATCCGCAGCGCGAAATCAGGCTGCTCGACCCGGTTTCTGGCGCCGAAAACCGGACGTTGAAGACCGAGCGCGTCACGGCGACGCCATAAACAGCGTAAAATCGTGGCCGAAATGCAGGCTGGCGGACGGTTTTTCGCTGACAGAGGGCTTCCAGCGGATTATCCGGATGCATTTCACCTGAAACTCACAGACTGGACACACAATGCTCGACGCAGTACTCACATTTCTATCCGATGGTCTTTCCGGCGCTTCCGGCTGGGAGATCCTCGTTTACACCTTGGTAGTGACGCATATCACGATCGCCAGCGTGACGATCTTCCTGCATCGCTGCCAGGCGCATCGCGCGCTTGAGCTGCATGCCATCCCCAGCCATTTCTTCCGTTTCTGGCTGTGGATGACGACCGGCATGGTGACCAAGGAGTGGGCGGCGATCCATCGCAAGCACCACGCCAAGTGCGAAACCGAGGAAGATCCGCACAGCCCGCAGACTCGCGGCATCCGGAAGGTGCTGCTGGAAGGCGCGGAACTGTATCGTGCGGAGTCGAAGAACCGCGAAACGATGGAGAAGTACGGCCACGGCACGCCGGACGACTGGATCGAGCGGAACATCTACAGCAAGTACTCCTGGCAGGGCGTGGGCCTGATGCTCATCATCGACGTCATGCTGTTCGGCGTCATCGGCCTGACCGTCTGGGCGGTGCAGATGCTCTGGATTCCGATTACCGCCGCAGGCATCATCAACGGTATCGGCCACTACTGGGGCTACCGCAATTACGACTGCGCCGATGCGTCGACCAATATTTTCCCGCTCGGCATCATCATCGGCGGCGAAGAACTGCACAACAACCACCATACCTACGGTACGTCGGCCAAGCTTTCGTCGAAGTGGTACGAGTTCGACATCGGCTGGCTGTACATCCGCATTCTCGAAACTCTCGGCCTCGCCAAGGTGAAGAAGGTTGCCCCGGAGCCGAAGTTCGACCGCAAGAAAGTCGTGGCCGATTTCGATACGCTGCAATCAGTGATCGCCAACCGCTATGACGTGATGGCCAAGTATGCTAAATCCGTCAAGCACGCATGGCGCGACGAATTCGAGCACCTGAAGGGCAAGGCCAACCTCGAGACGAAATTCCTGAAGAACGCGAAGAAGCTCCTTCAGCGCGAGCCGGCCAAGCTCGAAGCGCCGCAGAAGCAGCAACTGAGCGAGCTGTTCGCGCACAGCAAGGTACTCCAGACCATGCACGAAATGCGTGTCGAGCTCGGCGCCATCTGGGAGCGTTCGAACTCCAGCCGGGAGCAACTGCTGCAGCAACTGCAGGACTGGTGCGTACGGGCGGAAGCGTCCGGCATCAAGTCGCTGCAGGAGTTTTCCTCGCGCCTGCGCAGTTATGCGTGACGCGGCGTAGACCCGAAGAAGACGCGGCCACGGAATTCCGGGCCGCGTTTTTTTTCGATTCAGGTTGAACAAGCACCAAAACAAAAGCCCCGCGAGTGCGGGGCTTTTGACTTGATACCGAAACCGGATCGATTACTTGATCTTGGTCTCTTTGTATTCCACGTGCTTGCGTGCCTTCGGATCGAACTTCATGATCGTCATTTTTTCCGGCATGGTGCGCTTGTTCTTCGTGGTGGTGTAGAAGTGACCGGTACCTGCGGTCGATTCCAGCTTGATTTTGTCGCGGTTAGATTTAGCCATGATGATTTCCTGTTAGGTTCCGCTCAGATTTTCTCGCCGCGAGCACGCATGTCGGCGAGGACTGCGTCGATGCCGATCTTGTCGATCACGCGCAGGCCGGCGTTGGAGATGCGCAGGGAAACCCAGCGGTTTTCGGATTCAACGAAGATGCGACGGTTCTGCAGGTTGGGCAGAAAGCGGCGCTTGGTCTTGTTGTTCGCATGGGAAACGTTGTTGCCGACCATCGGCCCCTTCCCGGTGACTTGGCAAACACGTGCCATGATTGACTCCTTAAAAATATCCGGATTTCGGAAAAGACGAGAGTATAACGAAAAAAATGTGCGTTTTCAATGACTTGCGAAAAACAATTGTGTCGTAAGATTTTCGTCAAATTTAACAATCTGCCCCCGTGGCTCAAATCATATTTCACCGTGCTCCGCGAACGAATAGGCGAGGCTGCCAGCGACGATCAGGTGATCGAGCAGGCGCACGTCGACGAGGGCCAGGGTCTGCTTGAGGGCCCGGGTTAATGACTTGTCCGCGGCGCTCGGTTCCGGCGAGCCGGAAGGGTGGTTGTGGGCAAGAATGACCGCCGCCGCATTATGGGCGAGGGCGGCTTTCACGACTTCGCGCGGATATACGCTCGCGTGCGTCAGGGTCCCGCGAAACAATTCCTCGGCGGCGATGAGCCGGTTTTTCACGTCGAGGAACAGGACGGCGAAGGATTCATAGGGGCGCCTCGCGAGCAGCAGCTGCAGGTAGGTCCTGACTGCCTGCGGCGAGCCGAGCGTCTCGCCGGTGCGCAGTTCTTCCGCAATTGCCCGCCGCGCCAGTTCCATCACCGCCTGCAACTGTGCGTACTTGGCCGAGCCAAGTCCCTTGAGCTTGCCGAACTCCGTGAGCCTGGCCGCGAACAGGCCGTTCAACGAGCCGAAGTGCGCAATCATGTCCCTCCCAAGGTCGACCGCACTTTTACCGCTGACGCCCACGCGCAGGAAAACCGCCAGCAATTCCGCATCCGACAACATTTGCGGACCGTGCACGATAAGCCGCTCGCGCGGGCGCTGGTCTTCGGGCCAATCGGAAATTGCCATGTCGGAAAGAGGGGGAAGCGATGGGAGGGCAATTATAGGAAGAAAATTGTAAAAATATCAATTTGATGATGCGTAGCCGCACCCGGCGCCGTTTCCGAAAGCGCCGTCCGAATGGCGTAGTGGCATACAATAGCGGGTTATCACTTCTCACCCGGAGTTTTTGTGTCCAATCCTTCCGTTTCCGTCGTCACCCCCTCGTCTTACCTGACCCTGCACTACCGCCTGGCGTCCGTGGACGGTAATAACATTGTCAGTACATTCGATGAAAACCCGGCCACGCTGCAACTTGGCACCGGACAGCTGGCGCCGTTCCTCGAGGAGTGCCTGCTCGGACTGCAGGAGGGCGAGCACACCGTGTTCGAGCTGCCCCCGGAGAAGGCATTCGGACCGCGCAACCCAGACCTGGTACAGCGCCTGTCGCGCACCACGCTCGACGAGAATTCGGGCGGCGAGCAGTACGTGGTCGGTGACCTGGTCGAATTCAACGCCCCCAGCGGCGGCCAGTTTGCCGGCGTGCTGCGCGCCATCGATGCCGACAGCGCCCTGTTTGACTTCAATCATCCGCTCGCCGGGCAGACTTTGAAGTTCGAAGTCCGTATCATCGGCATACTCTAAGCTTGCAATCTATCCCTTCGGGTCGTTCAGAACATGGATAAGGAAATCCTGCTCGCGCAGCCGCGCGGTTTTTGCGCCGGCGTCGACCGCGCGATCGAAATCGTCGAGCGCGCCCTGGCCGAATTCGGCGCTCCCATCTACGTGCGCCATGAGATCGTGCACAACGCCTATGTCGTCAACGATCTTCGCAGCAAGGGCGCGATCTTCATCGAGGAGCTCGATGAAGTGCCGGCCGGGAACACGGTGATCTTTTCGGCGCACGGCGTTTCGAAAGCCGTACAGGTGGAAGCGGAGGCCCGCGGCCTTCGGGTGTTCGACGCGACGTGCCCGCTCGTGACGAAAGTTCATGTCGAGGTCGCCAAGATGCGCCGCGAAGGACGCGAGATCATCATGATCGGACACGACGGGCATCCGGAGGTGGAGGGCACGATGGGGCAGGCGGACGAGGGCATGTACCTCGTCGAGAACGTCGCGGATGTCGACAGGCTGCAGGTGTCCAACCCGGACATGCTCGCCTACGTCTCCCAGACCACCCTGTCGGTGGACGACACCGCCGATATCATCGCGGCACTCAAGCGCCGTTTCCCGAACATTTCGGAGCCCAAGAAGGGCGACATCTGCTACGCCACGACGAACCGCCAGGAAGCGGTCAAATTCATGTCGCCGCAGGTCGACGTGGTGATCGTCGTCGGCAGCCCGAACAGTTCCAACTCCAACCGTCTGCGCGAGGTCGCCGAGAAGAAGGGCACCGCCGCCTACATGGTGGATAACGCAGATCAGGTCAATCCGGCCTGGATCGAAGGCGCCGCCCGTATCGGCGTCACGGCTGGTGCTTCCGCTCCCGAGGTGCTCGTGCATGCCGTCATCGACCGCCTGAAGGAGCTCGGTGCGAAGAGCGTGCGCCCTCTGCCGGGCGTCGAGGAAAACGTGACTTTCCCCATGCCAAAAGGTTTATCGGCGACGCGCCCGGTCTAGGCAAGCGGCCCGGAATTTAATTCAGGACCGCTCCGATATTTCCATCAATTGTTTTTAGCGTTCATCGTTATGATGCAGCCTGCAATGAATTAGTCATTCAGTCATTGCAGCTGCAGGCAGCACCGGCGCAGACATGGCCCAGAGAGTTCATGCATGGCGACGGCGCAGAGGTGGCGCAGCGTATGGACATGACGCTAGTCGGCTCCCGCAAATATTCAGGATGTTTTTTGCTTTTTTGAATATAAAGTGAATAACACGCATCCAGAGCGATAAAGGGGTGCGGAGTGTTTGCGGAGAGCGGATCGGGCAGGCATGGAACGGCTATCGTTGCAAGGCTTCCAACACTTCCACTGGATTTGTTGTTGCTTCCGCAGCGATTTACGTAAAGATGCCCGCGATAATGTTTCATACGAGAACAGGTTCGGTATAATGCCGCCCGGTTCAGGTGCGCTCACAAGGTAACACTTAACTATAAAAGTTTTTCTACCGAAGACGGCAAAGGAGACACGATCATGCGCATCCAGACCACCCCCGCTTTTCGCATTGTCGCAGCAAATCTTTGCAGATAAACAATGAATCATCAAAGCGGCACCTCGAGGCATTCCCCCGGGTGCCGTTTTTGTTATCTCAAACGATTTTGCTGCGACCGCACATTGCCCAGGCAATGAAGTTGCAGAACGATTTGAACGATCTTTATAGAGAGTAGGCAAACCATGGATACATTTATCCAACAAATCATCAACGGACTGGTGCTAGGTAGCATGTATGCGCTGGTCGCGCTCGGGTACACGATGGTGTACGGCGTTCTGAATCTGATCAACTTCGCGCACGGCGATGTGCTGATGATCGGCGCCATGATGGGCGTCACCATCCTCAAGATCCTGCAGACGGTCGCTCCCGACCTGCCCGGCATCGTCAAGCTCGGGAT
>NZ_DASRXF010000224.1:0-21610 GCF_035654295.1 Noviherbaspirillum sp.
ACTTGTACGCCTTGATGCCGACCAGCACGACCAGCACAGCCGCGCCGACGGTGCCAGCAGCGGTACCGGCATCGGTCAGTGCCGTGGTGATTGCGGTCGTGTCGATAGCAGCATTCGCTGCACCGGCAGTAGCGGCAGCACCAGCAACGGCACCCTTGAGAACACGCTTGAAAATTTTCTTATTCATACTCTTGACTCCTATCAGGATTGATAAATGAACGTGCTATTGCTCTGATACCCCAAGCACCAGCCCACACCAATGCAATCGACATTGAAATGACTAGCGCCTCCTCAGGAGACATCGACATCAGCACGTTATATGTCGATGTCCCTTGAATGCTTTGATACGAATCCATTTGCCGGATAGTCGGCGTAAGCACGCCGCTAGTACCCGTTGACGTGTCCACATAAGTCAGCGTGAACGACTGCCCCGATACGATGGCCGGTTTGTCGCAGTTGACGATTCGACGCGTGCCACCCGCTTGTGTCGCCCACAGGTTCCAAGCGTTCATCACATCCACGCATGAATTTCCACTGAACCCGAGCGTGCCGCCGTCCACCGGTGCGAACATCAAAACGGTCATCTTTTGCCCACCCTTACCAAACGCATGCCTTGCGAGATGCGCACCGCCTCACCCGCGTGAACCTCTTTGAAGAGAAAAGCAACCTTTGCAGGAATCACCCCCCACAGAAGGAAGCGGAAGCCCTCGGGAGCGACAACCCGCGCAGTTACCAGCTTTCCCGAGGACGGAAGCATTTAGGCCGCCTTCGGCGCGGTCGATGCTGCGGCGTCCGTGCGACCCGCCGCTACGGGCTTGATGGGGTGCAGTTTCGTGAGCCGCGAGCCGATGCGCAGGTCTTGACCAACTGCCAGTTCAAACTCTGCCAAGTACGCCCCGGCAGGCGTGTCATGCAGCGCTTTCGGCATCACCAGCTCACCCACCACGATCTGTTGCCCCTTGTCGGCAGTCTCGGAAGTGACCACGCATTGCGCGAGCTTCATTTGCTCCGGTGCGCCGGTCTTTTTGTTTCGGTAGTCGATGGTCTTGAAGCCGACGATCTGGACGTGGTGCTTGTTATCTGCGTTCATGAAAAACCCCTTTTCGAGTTGAAGATAAAGAGCGCGTTCTAGCGCCGTGAGCCGTCCCTCATTGAGGGCAACGGGAATTGAAAGAGAGGGAGTTGGAGCCACCATGCGCGGAAACCACAAAGACGTTTTGTAGAGCGACGGAAAGTCATGGCAGTGACCCCAAAATGTTGTTTACGTGCAAACCATGCTCTGTGCTATGGTTAACCACGGATGAGTAACCCGAATTTGCGTTACCCAAAAGTAGGTAATCGGAGCTTACCCATTTATAGGTAACATTTCTAGTGGGAAATTTCTATGAACTATGCCGAATTGATAGCCAAAGCATTGCAGGGAAGGTCGGTCAATCAAACCGCGAAAGATTGGGGGGTGCCGCAGCAGACGCTAGACCGCTATGTAAAGGCGAAGACGATGCCGGACTTTCAAACCACCCTCAAAATCGCGCGGGATTCAGGTGTAGACCTGGAGACAGTGGTTCGAATCTTTGCCGAAGCAGAAGCACAAAAAAAGCCTAGAGGGATGTTCATGGAATTCAGCTTGGCCAACGCATTAAGCTTGGTTCTCGCATTGTTCCTTGGCCTCGCCGCCATCCTTCCGACCAAAGAGGCACTCGCTCAGGGGTTCGAAAAGGTCCCTTTCCGCCAAGAACAATAGAAATCCGAAAACCCGCGTGCATCCCCAAGATCGCGCGGGTTTTTTATTTGTCCCGCACAAGCTGTTCGCGCGCCGCGAGCGTTGGAAAGAGCCTCATCCATACGGCGACGATCAGCAGCGTGCCGGCACCCCCAACCAGCACCGACGCCACCGCGCCGAACCAGGCGGCGGTGACGCCCGACTCGAACTCCCCAAGCTGGTTGGAGGCGCCGATGAAGATCGAGTTGACGGCGCTGACCCGGCCGCGCATTTCATCCGGCGTGTCGAGCTGCACCAGCGATTGCCGGATCACCACGCTGATCATGTCGAACGCCCCGGTCAGCGCCAGCGCCGCCAGCGACAACCAGAACGACGTCGACAGTCCGAACACCACGGTCGCGATGCCGTACAGCGCCACCGAGGCGAACATGGCCTTGCCTGCCTTGCGCTGTATCGGATGGCGCGCGAGGTAGAGCGATACCAGCAGCGCGCCGAGCGCCGGCGCCGAGCGCAGCACCCCCAGTCCCCACGGCCCGACATGCAGGATGTCGCGGGCGAAGATCGGCAGCAGCGCGGTGGCGCCGCCAAGCAGGACGGCAAACAGGTCGAGCGAGATCGCGCCGAGGACTTCCTTGCGCTGCCAGATGAAGCCGATGCCGGCAAACAGTGTCTGCAGGCTCACCTTCTCGCGCGGGGCGGGCGCGCGGTCGATGCGGATCAGCATCACGGCGGCGATGGCTAGCAGGAACAGCAGCGCGCACACCCCATACACCGCGGACGCACCAGCGACGTACAGAAAACCGCCGACCGCCGGTCCGATGATGATGGCGAACTGGGTGCCGGCGGAATTGAGCGCCAGCGCCCGCGGCAGCACGAACGGCGGCACCAGCAGCGGACCCAGGGCCTGCTGCGTCGGCATCTGGAAGGCCTTGGCCGCGCCCAGCACCACCGAGGCCAGCAGGATGTATTCCCGGTTCAGCCAGCCGCCTGCGGTGCCGGCAATGAGCAGCGCGCTGACCAGCAACTGCCCGCCGAGGCAGCAGGCGAGGATGCGGCGCCGGTCGAAGCGGTCGGCGACCTGGCCGGTGACCAGGACCAGGGCAAGCGCAGGCAGGAATTGCGCGAGGCCGACCAGGCCGAGGTCATAGGCGCTGTGGGTGAGGTCGTACATCTGCCAGGCGACCACCACCATCATCATCTGGCTGGCCATGGTGGTCGCCACGCGGCTGAAGAGGAAATTGCGGAAGGCGGGATAATCGGCTAACAGGCTGCTCATCTGGAACTTGCGTGCATGCTTCGTGTTGGGAGGCGGTCGTCAGGTCTGACCGGAGCCTTGCTCTTTGTATCCCGGGCGCCACGCGCGGGATCTCTTCCGGATCACGCCGGCAAGCATCTTCCCCGGAGATTCCGCAAGATGCTATGCTTGCTTTATAGCAACTTTCGCGCTCGGGGAACATGGGGAAGCTGATGGACACCTGGTGGCAGTCTGATCCGCTCGGTCGCCGAGTGCTCGCCTATATCCTCGTCTGCAGCACCTTCCTCGCCTTTCTTTCCACCGGGTTGCAGCTTCTCCTCGACTACCGGCACGGCGTGTCGGGCATCGAGTTGCGGCTGGACGAGATCGAGCAGGGTTACGCCGAAAGCATCGGTGCCTCGTTGTGGACGATGGATGAGCAGCAGACCGGCAAGCAGTTGGCGGGCATCGCCAAGCTCCCCGGCATCGCGGGCGTGGAACTGCGCGATCCGGCGGGCAAGCCGCTCATGCATGCCGGCGAACCGGCGGGTCCGGGCAAGGATGCGGTGCGCCGCACGATCGCGATCAAGTTTTCGGAGTCGGGCACCGAAGAAGGACGCATGCCGCTCGGCACCCTGGAGGTGACGGCCAGCCTCGAGAACGTCTACAGCGACCTGCAGGACAAGGTGCTCCTGATCCTGATTGCGCAGTCGGCAAAGACGGCGATCGTCGTGCTGTTTACGCTCTATATCTTCCGGCGGCTGGTGAGCCGCCATCTTTCCGCCATCGCCGATTACGCCCGCCGTCTCGACCTCTCCAAGCTCGGGGAAGCCTTGCGCCTGCGCCGCCGCAGGCGGACCGTGCCCGACGAACTTGATGTGGTGGTGTCGGCCTTCAACGACATGACCAGCTCGATCCGGCGCGACGTCGAGGAGCTCGCCAGATACCGCGAGGGGCTGGAGGCGCTGGTGGCGGCAAGGACCGAGGAGCTGGCGCAGAAAGTCGCGGAAAAGGAGGAGGCGATCCGCCGCCTGCACCAGGAGATGGCGGAGCGCAAGCTCGCCGAGCAGGCGGCGCGCGAGAACGAGGAGCGTTATCGCCAGGTGGTGGAAATGTCGCCGGATGCCATCATGATCGAGCGCGGCGAAAGGATCCTCTTCGTCAATCAGGGCACGCTGACGCTGCTGGGGGCGCCGAACGCCGAACAGGTCAAGGCCATGCCCTTCCTGCAGCTGGTTCCCGTGGGCTGGCGCGAGCGCATGCAGGAAAAGATGGAAGAGTTGCTGGGGCCGCACAAGGAGTCGCGTTCCTTCGAGGGGAAGATGATGCGCTTCGACGGCACGGTCATCGATGTCGAGATCCGGCGCGCGACCTTCCAGTACGGCGGCGAGCCGGCCATCCAGACCGTCATCCACGACATCACCCGCCACAAGGACTACGAAGAGCAGCTGCGCCGGCAAGCATTGCACGATGCGCTGACCGGACTGCCGAACCGCTTGCTGCTGATGGACAGGATGCAGCAGGCGATCGTCAATGCCAACCGCAACGGATCGTCGTTCTACGTGCTGTTCTTCGACCTCGACCGCTTCAAGTACGTCAACGATACACTGGGACATGATGCGGGCGACGAGCTGCTCAAGACGATCACGGCCCGCATGGCCGAGTGCGCGCGCAAGGGCGACACCCTTGCCCGCCTGGGCGGCGACGAGTTCGTGCTGATGCTCGAGGAGATCGACGACGAACAGGTGATCGCGCCGCTTCTCGACCGCATCATGCAACGCGTCGGCGAGCCCGTGGTGCTGGGCGAGCAGGAGGTGTCGGTCACCTGCAGCATCGGCATCAGCGTGTATCCCCACGACGCCTCCGACACCTACACGCTCCTGAAGTACGCGGACACGGCCATGTACCACGCCAAGGAGAAGGGGCGCAACGGCGTCGAGCGCTATTCGGCGGAAATGCACAGCCGCGTCAACGAACACCTGGTGATGGAGTCCCATTTGCGCCGCGCGCTGGAGCGCGACGAATTCCTGCTGCAGTACCAGCCCCTGGTGGATCTGGGCAGCGGCAGGATCATCGGCGCGGAAGCGCTGGTCCGCTGGCGCCATCCGGAACTCGGGCTCGTCGCGCCGGCACGTTTCATCCCGTTGGCCGAGGAAATCGGGCTGATCGCCGGTATCGGCGAGTGGGTCATGCGCAAGGCGTGCATCCAGGCCAAGGCATGGCACGACGCCGGTCATTCCGATGTGCAGGTAGCCGTCAACCTCTCGGCCCAGCAACTGGTGCGTCCGCAGTTCGAGGCTGAAGTGGCCGCCGCCCTGGCGGCGTCGGGCCTGCCCCCGCATTGCCTGGAACTGGAAATCACCGAAAGTGCCTCCATGCGCAGCCCCGAGAATACGGTGCTGCTGCTCCTGAAACTGAAGGCGATGGGCATCAGCATCGCCATCGACGATTTCGGCACCGGCTATTCCAACCTGTCTTACCTGAAGCGTTTCCCGGTCGACCGGCTCAAGCTCGACCGCTCCTTCGTCTCCGACATCACCGGCAACCCGGACGATTCGGCGCTCGCCCACGCCATCATCGGCATGGCGCACAGCCTGGATCTCACCGTCGTGGCGGAAGGCGTGGAAACGCCGGCCCAGGTGCGGCAGCTGGCCGGGTATGGCTGCGACGAGATGCAGGGCTACTACTTCAGTCCGCCGGTCGATCCCGATGCCTTTCTGGCGATGCTGAAGGCAGGGCGCTCGCTCGACACCGCTTCCCTGGCCATCGAGGGCGATGTTTCGCTGGCCTGACGGTAACCAGTAGTAAAATAGTTCCATCGATCAATGCGGAAGGCAGGATCCCGATGCGAACCTCCCACTCCCCATCTTTTGCCGCCGGTGCGCGGATATGCCTGTTCCTCGCGGGGCTTGTCGCCGCCGCCTGCTTTCCTGCGCGGGCTCAATCCGTCGACGACCTGGTCTTCATTACCGAGGAATACCCGCCGTACAACTTCGAGCGCGAAGGCAGGAAGTCGGGCATCGCCGTCGACGTGCTGGAGGAAATGCTGGCCCAGGCAGGCGCAAAAAAGACGCGCGCGGACATCAAGGTCTGGCCCTGGGCGAGGGGCTACGAGACGGCCCTGAAGGAAAAAAATACCGTCCTGTTCTCCACCACGCGTACCGACGCGCGCGAACATCTGTTCAAATGGGTCGGGCCGATCATGCCCTCGCGCATCGTGCTGGTGGCGAAGAAGCAGCGCGATATCCGCCTCAAGTCGGTGGAAGAACTCAAGCAATCTCCTTTCAAGATCGGCGTCGTGCGCGAAGACATCGGCGGCCAGCTGCTGGCCAACATGGGCGTCGGCAAGGAGCGTACCGTGCCGGCCAATTCCGGCGTCAGCGTGGCCAAGATGCTGCACGCCGACCGCGTCGACATGTGGGCCTACGGCGCGCCGGTCATCATGTGGAACCTGAAGGAACTGGGCTATCCGACGGATGCGTACGAGGAAGTCCTGACCCTGACGGAATCGCAGCACTATTACTTCGCGGTCAACAAGGACACCGACGACAGGATCGTCGAGAAGCTGCAGTCCGCGCTGGAGCAGGTCAAGGCGAAGGGGCGGTTCAGCGCCATCGTTGCCCGCTATCGCTGAACCGCCGGCGTCATCCTGCGGTCATCATCCTCCGGTATCTTCCTGAAGTTTTGCCCGGGCGGCCCGCTTGCGCGCGCTCCCGTTGGTGATACATTCGGATATTCAACCGACGCACCGGAAAAGAAGGAACAAGATGTTTGCAGCTGTTGACCTGGGTTCAAACAGTTTCCGCCTGCACATAGGCAAGCTCGAGGGAGGCGCATTCCGCATCGTCAAGACGGCGCGCGATCCGATCCGGCTCGGCGCCGGGCTCGACAGCGAGGGCAACCTGACCGAGCAGGCCAGGCAGGCTGCGCTCAATTGCCTCAAGAACTTCCGCACCATCCTCGAAGGCTACCCGCTCGACGCCGTGCGTGTGGTCGCCACCAATACCTTGCGCATCGCGCGCAACGCGGCCGACTTCCTTCCCGAGGCGGAACAGGCCATCGCCTACCCGATCGAAATCATTTCAGGCGAGGAAGAGGGGCGCCTGATCTACATGGGCGTGGCCAGCACGCTTGCGCTGCCCAATGAAGCACGCCTTGTGATCGATATCGGCGGCGGATCGACCGAACTGATCCTCGGACAGGGGCAGGAGATCCGGCATGTCGAGTCGTTCAGCATCGGAACGGTTCAGCAGAGCCAGGCCTTCTTCCCCGGCGGAGCGATCGACGCCGCCGCGTTCGCCGACGCCATCATGTCGGCGCGCTCGCTGTTCGAGGATGCGGCCCCGCTTTACGACCGGCGGCATTGGACCGGCGCATACGGCTCCTCCGGGACAATCCGCGCCATCTCGGACGCGATTGCGAAGAACGGCATCGGCGACGGCACAATGTCCATCGGCAGCCTCGACGCATTGAAAGACCATCTCATCGCCTGCGGCCACGTCGACCGTGTACAGCTGGCGGGAATCAAGCCGGAACGCGTGATCGTGATGGCGGGAGGCCTGGCCATCCTGATCGGCATCATGCAGGAACTGCGCGTGGCCGCCATGACTGCCGTCGATGCCGGCCTGCGCATGGGCGTGCTGTGGGATCTGCAGCTGCGCGCCAGCAAGCTCGACCGGCGCGAACTCTCGGTGCAGGAGTTCATGCGCCGCTTCCATGCGCCGGAGAGCCGCGCGCTGCAGGTGGCCAGGACGGCGAGGGCGCTCTACGACCAGCTCAAGCCCGCTTCCAATGGGCTCGGTCAGTATCTTTACTGGAGCGGCATGCTGCATGAAGTCGGTGTGGCCATTTCCCACACCGGCTATCACAAGCATGGCGCCTATGTGATCGAGAACGCGGACCTTCCCGGATTTACCGCACGCGAGCAGCGCGTGATGAGCACGCTCGTCTTGGCGCAGAAGGGCAACCTGCGCAAGCTTGGCGATACGCTGAGCGATCCCGATTTCGCCAAGGCCGTGCTGGCGCTGCGGCTGGCTGCCATCTTCCTGCATTCCCGCATCGACGAGGATGTGCGCGGCATGCGTTTGAAGATGAAGAATCGTATCGAGATCGAACTCAAGCCCGACTGGCTCGAAAACCATCCGACGCTTTCCTACTGGGTCGAGAAGGAGCGGGGCTGGTGGGGGGAGGTTGGGACCGAGATGAATGTGACGAGTTAGGAAGCGCATGGTGGGTTTCGCTGCGCTCTACCCACCTTACGGTCCTCTATCCCTTATGCCCGCTTTTCGATCAATAGCGGTTCGTTGAAGGCGGGCACGACGTTGCGGCGCAGCGCGCGCTGCCTGCCGGCGGCAAGCGGCGTCACGGTAGCCAGGGGGGCGACAGGGTTATCGTCCCCGAGCTTGAAGACCTCGACCGCCGCGGCCAGTCCTGCTGCCTGGCCTTGCAGCGAGGCCGCCGCCTCCGCCGCATGTTCCACCAGCACGGCGTTGCGCTGCGTAACCTCATCCATCTGGCTCAAGGCCTTGTTCACCTGCTCGATGCCCGCGGTCTGCTCCTGGCTCGCGGCCGTCATGTCATTCATGAGGCGGGCCACCCGCTGCACCGAGGCGACGATTTCCTGCATGGTGCCGCCGGCGCCAGCGACCAGCTCGTTGCCATGTTCAACCTGGCTCACCGAGTTCTCGATGAGCGCCTTGATCTCCCTGGCCGCACCGGCGGAACGTTGCGCCAGTCCGCGCACCTCGGCGGCAACGACGGCGAAGCCGCGGCCCTGTTCGCCGGCGCGTGCCGCCTCGACGGCGGCGTTCAAGGCCAGAAGATTGGTCTGGAATGCAATGCCGTCGATGACCTGGATGATGTCCATGATGCGGTCCGAACTCTGCTTGATGGCACCCATGGTCTCGATGACCTGGCCGACCGCACGGCCGCCCTTCGCCGCGACTTCAGCGGCGGACAGCACAAGCTGGTTGGCTTCGTTTGCATGCCTGTCGTTCTGGCGCACGGTAGCAGTCAGCTCCTCCATGGAGCTTGCCGTCTGCTGAAGCGAGCTGGCCTGGGATTCGGTGCGGGCGGAGAGGTCGCTGCTGTCGGCGGCGATGTCGTGCGACGTCGAGGTGATCGTTTCGCTTGCCTGGCGCACCTGCGCAACCAGCTGCGCCAGTTCGCCGTTCATCTTGCCGAAGGCATTGACCAGGCCGCCGATCTCGTCTTTCGCGTCAGAGGCAATGACAGCCGTCAGGTCACCGGCGGCGGCGCGCGCCACCGCATGTTCCAGCTCCCGCACTTCGCGCGAGAACGATACATAGAAACCGGTCAGGAGGTAAGCCGTGATCGCCAGACCGCCGAGTGCGGCGGCGACGATCAGGTAAAGGCGTGCCCGCAGGATCTCGATGCGTTGCGAAAGCAGTCCGTCCAGCTCCAGTGCCGAGGCCTGCGCCGCTGCATACACCTGGCCGATGCTTTGCATCCCTGCCTCGAGGAATTGCTTGCCGGAGGTCTGGTTGTAGGATTTCAGGACTTCGTCCTGGGCCCGTTCGAGGAAGGCGATAGCGCTTGCGACGGCGCCGAGCCGGCCCTCCAGCGCAGGCTTCAATCCGGGATTTTCGCGGAACACCGATTCGAACTGCACGGGGATCCGGGCCAGGTCTCGGCGGGCGACCATCACCGCCGAGTTGAGAAGCATGTCTTCATTCGGCTCCAGCAGGCCGGTATCGATATACGCCGCGCCGCGACCAGCGATGGTCGACAGCATGTCGGCGACCGGCGGAAAGCTGTTGATCAGCATGGCGGTAAGGTGGTAGCTGTCCAGCTCCGGGTCGAGCGTCAGGCCGGAGCGGTCCGCGACCAATGCATTCAGCTTGGTGATCTGTTCGATGATGCCGGTGTGGCCGGCATAACTGTCCTTGGGCTTGGCGCCCGGAATGTCTTTCTCGATGGCGTCCCAGGCGCGACGGATATCTTGCCACGCAGTGCCCAGTTCAAGCACCTGCGACGAGCGGTCGATCCCATCCAGGACCGCAAGCTGCTCGCGGATGCCGTTCCTGGCCTGTTCCACCTGATCCTGTACACCGGCATTGCCCGCCAGCTGCATATGTCGCAGTGCCCGGTGCTGCTGGACCAGGCGCAGCATGTCTTCCAGCGCAACCACGTAGCGCACGCCCACGCGTTCCCGCTCCGCGGTCGTCACCGCCTTGTGCAGTTCGGAATAAAGCAGGGCCAGTGCCAGAAGGAGCGGCACCATGAAGACCATCGTCACCAGGGCGAACTTGGGGAGCAGGCGCAGGCGCTGCATCAGGGTGACTGCCGGGACAAGCAGGATTTTCACGTTCATTCCTCGTTCATTTTGTTGATTTTTGACAATTTTGAACGGCGATTGTGACCGGATGATGAATGTGTTTCCTGTTGTAAAAATAAGATAAACAATATATATTATTTATACTATTTTTTACCTGGAGAATGGAATGGCAAAGGCAAGTTCGAAACAGACCGCCGCGAAATCACCGGCAAAGACAGCGCCGGCTCCCGCGGCGAAACCCGCGACCAAGGCTGCGGCAGGGAAGACCGCGCCGGCCACGAAGCCCGATGCGGCGGTGAAGGCCATTGCCGCCAAGGCGCCGAAGGCGGCGGAAAAGCCGGTCGTGAAGCCGGTGGCCGAGCCGAAGGAAAAGCCCAAGAAGCCGAAGCTGGTGCGTGACAGTTTCACCATGCCGGAGGCCGAGTATGCAGTCCTCGGCGAGGTAAAGAAGGCATGCCTGAAGGCCGGCATCGAGGTGAAGAAGAGCGAGCTCCTGCGCGTCGGCGTGGCGCTCATCCGTCAGCTCGATACCGCCAGGCTCAAGGAAATCCTGGCAGGATTGCCCGCGTTGAAGGCCGGCCGTCCGAAAAAGAGCAAGTAATTGCGAAAGGACGCCGTTCCTGGAAAGCAGGAATCCAGCGGCGTTAAACGACGCATCTAAGCCGCTCGATTCCGACTTTCGTCGAGATGAAGCCGGGGAATCGACCTGTCACCAAACGAAAACACCGGTGCCGTTTCGTCGAAGTAATACGCGTGACCGGCATTCCCCTCATGCCCGGATGCGGAAAACGGCCCGACCGCGCCAGTTGTCATTTGTGAACTAATCGCAACCTTCCGGGCTCGAACCGGGTATCTGAATCTCAGGCGGATCGACCGGTCAATGCACGAACAAGAGCAGGCGGTTCAACTCAGGAAAACGCGCAGCCTCGCCACGGGCTTGCTGGTGGCAATGGCGGTTCTGTTCGTCATCTCGCGGTCCCTGATGCCGCGCTATCCCTATTTGTCCTTTGTCGCGGCTTTCGCCGAAGCCGCGATGGTCGGCGCGCTGGCCGACTGGTTCGCAGTGACGGCCTTGTTCCGCCATCCGCTCGGCCTGCCGATTCCCCATACGGCCATCATTCCACGCAACAAGAACCGCATCGGCGACAGCCTGTCCGACTTCCTCGAGCACAACTTCATCACGCAGGAAATCATTCGCGCCGAACTGCGGCCCATCGATTTTGCCGGCGCTGCGGCGGCATGGCTGGCGCAGCCGCAGAACAGCAAGGCGATCTCGCGGCAGGTCGTACGCAGCGTGCCGACCCTGTTGCGCGTGATCGAGGACGAAGATGTGCGCCTGTTCATGCAGAACCGGCTGGCTGCAGCGATGCAGCACACCAAGTTCGCGCCGGTCGCCGCCGAGATACTGTCGGTATTGGTGGCCAGCAACCGCCACCAGGCGTTCTTCAATCACCTGATCGAAGTGGCGGCCCGGGCGCTTGAACACAACAAGGATTACATCCGCTGGAAGATCCATGAAAACAGCCCGCGCTGGCTGCCGAAGGCGATCGATGAAAAGTTGTACCACCGGCTGCTCGACGCGTTGCAGAGCACGCTGGACGAGATGCGGGAAGAGGACAGCGAATGGCGCATGCGCTTTCAGAAAATGGTCGACGACTTTATCCATCAGTTGCGGACCTCGCCGGAGTACGAGGAAAAGCTGGATGCCATCCTCAGCGAAGTGCTCGGGCATCCGCTGGCGCGCGACTACATGCTTCAGATCTGGCACGACGTCAAGGCCAGGCTGGAGGCGGACATTGCCTCGCCGGAGTCGCACCTCGCCGCGAAGCTCGATCAGGGCTTCCGTTCCATCGGCAACGAACTGCTGGGCGACGCGCGCGTGCAGCGCAAGCTCAATCAGTGGATCCGCGTCTTCGCCACCGAGACCATTGTCGCCCGCCGGGAGATGATCGCCGATCTCGTTTCCCGCGTGATCCGGAATTGGGACGCCGACACCATGTCCCGCAAGCTGGAACTGCATGTCGGCAAGGATTTGCAGTACATCCGCATCAACGGCACCCTGGTCGGCGGCCTTGTCGGGCTGGTGCTGCACACGATTTCACGTTTCCTTTGACCTTCGCGCGGGAGAAAGAGGTACACTTGCGCGATTCCAGAGAGCCACAGAACCAGACCATGAAACAGGATCCCCGCTTCCCGAATCTGTTCATCCTTGACCACCCGCTGATCCAGCACAAGCTGAGCTACATGCGCGACAAGGACACCTCGACCCGTACCTTCCGCCAGCTGCTGCGCGAGCTGACGCTGCTGATGGGCTACGAAGTCACGCGCGACCTGCCGATGACGACCAAGCGCATGGATACGCCGATGCAGACCATCGACGCCCCGGTGATCGCCGGGCGCAAGCTGGCCGTGGTGCCGGTGCTGCGCGCCGGCATCGGCATGAGCGACGGCCTGCTCGACCTCGTGCCGTCGGCGCGCGTCGGCCACATCGGCGTGTATCGCGACCACGAGACGCACCAGCCGGTGGAATACCTCGTACGCCTGCCGGACGTGCAGGAACGCACCTTCATCCTGTGCGATCCGATGCTTGCCACCGGCAATTCCGCCGTGCACGCCGTCGACGTGCTGCGCAAGCGCGGCGTACCGGAAGACCGCATCGTCTTCCTGGCCCTGGTGGCGGCGCCGGAAGGCGTGTCGGTGTTCCAGGCATCGCATCCGAACGTCAAGGTCTACGTCGCGTCGCTCGACTCCCACCTGAACGAAGACGCCTACATCATCCCCGGCCTCGGCGACGCGGGCGACCGCCTGTTCGGAACCAAGTAAGGGTCTTTCGCCTAACCGGCGGCCAGATCGGTGCCCAGTACGGCCTTCAGGTAAGGCCGTTCGCCTTCATCCTCGGCCTTGCTCGCGATCCAGCAGATGCTGGCCTTGCGCAAGTGCCATTCCTGCCGCCGGCCGGCGATCAGGAGCGAGACAACATGTCCCAGCGTCGGCTGATGCCCTACCACGAGCACCGTGCCGCCGGCGTCCGGCCATCCCGCTGCGGCAAGGACGCTTTCGGCGGATACGTCAGGGGCCAGCGCCCGGTCCGTCTTGTACTTGCGGCCGAGGGCATCGACGGTCTGCACGGTGCGAACCGCAGGGCTGCTGAGGATGCGGCAATCCTCGGGCAGATGCCGATTCAGCCACTCGGCCATCTTCCGCGCCTGCTTTCGTCCTTTGTCCGTCAGTTTCCGGTCTTCGTCGGGCCTGTCGAGGCTGCCGGGTTCGGCTTCGGCATGGCGCCATAGAATCAGTTCCATCGTTGCACCTATTCGATGTGGCCCGTGGAGCCCAGGGTGACGGCAAGATGCTCCTGGGCACAAAACCGCGCCTGCTTGCCGCGCGCCTTCTTCCGCTGATACGCGCCGGAAGCGTCCAGTTCCCACGCATTGGCGTTGTCTTTCAAATACGGATTCAGGCCCTCGGAAATCACGCGCTTCTTGAGAAGGCTGTCGAGGACAGGGAATGCGACTTCGATGCGCCGGAACAGGTTGCGGTTCATCCAGTCGGCGCTGGCGAGGTAGACGTCATGCGCGAGGTCGTTGCGGAAATAGTAGATGCGGCTGTGCTCGAGGAAGCGGCCGACGATGGATCTCACCCTGATGTTTTCAGAGAGGCCGGGAACGCCGGGCCGCAGCGCGCAGGCGCCGCGCACGATCAGGTCGATCTTCACGCCCTCCGACGAGGCGGCGTAGAGTGCACGGATGACCGATTCGTCCACGAGTGCATTCATTTTCGCGATGATGCGGGCCTGTCGTCCCTCGCGTGCGATCGCGGCTTCGTTGCGGATGGCCTTGATCAGCTCCTTTTGCAGCGTGAACGGGGCGAGCCACAGGTGCTGAAGCTTTTTCGGCTTGGTCAGGCTGGTCATGTGAATGAACACTTCATTGACTTCCGATGTCAGGCCGGGATGGGCGGTGAGCAGGCCGAAATCCGTGTAATGCTTGGTGGTTGTCGGGTGATAGTTCCCGGTCCCGAGATGCGCATAGCGGCGCAGTTCGCCGCCTTCGCGCCGCAGAACCAGCGCCAGCTTGGCGTGCGTCTTCAGTCCGACGATGCCATACACGACCTGCGCGCCGACCCGCTCGAGCCGTTCGGCCCAGTTGATATTGGCCTCCTCGTCGAAACGCGCCATCAGCTCCACGATGACCGTCACTTCCTTTCCGCGCCGGGCAGCGGCGATCAGCGCTTCCATCAGGTCGGAGTTCATGCCGGTGCGATAAATCGTCTGCTTGATCGCCAGCACGTCGGGGTCTTCGGAAGCGGAGCGGATGAACTCCACGACCGGCTGGAAAGACTGGAACGGGTGATGTAGCAATACGTCCTGCGTGCGCAGCAGGGAGAACATGCCGCCATCGGCGAGCTGGCGCGGCAGGCCGGGCATGAACGGCGAAAAGTGCAGGGCAGGCTGCCGGACATTATTGACGAGTTCCTGCAGCCGCACCATATTCACCGGGCCGTCCACGGCATAGAGCCTGCTCCTGTCGATCGAGAACTGGTCGAGGAGAAAGTCGGCGAGATGCGGCGGGCAGTTGCGGGCCACCTCCAGCCGCACGGCAAATCCGAAGTGACGGCTCTGCAATTCGCTCTGCAATGCCTGGCGGAGATTCTTGACCTCTTCTTCGTCCACCCACAGATCGCTGTTGCGCGTGACGCGGAATTGCGAATACGCAAGGACTTCCCGGCCAGTAAACAAGTCGCCGATATGGGCATGGATCACCGACGAGAGCAGGCAGAACGACACGCCCTTTTTCGACAAGCCATCGGGCAGGCGGATCACACGCGGCAACACGCGCGGCGCTTTCAGAATCGCAATGGCCGTGCCGCGTCCGAATGCGTCCTTGCCGGACAGCTCGACAATGAAATTCAGGCTCTTGTTGACGACCTGCGGGAACGGATGGGCGGGATCGAGGCCGATTGGAGTCAGCAAAGGGCGTACCTCGCGGTCGAAGTACTCCTTCACCCAGGCACGTTGCGCTTCGTTACGGTCCTGGTGGCGCAGCAGGTGGATGCCCTTGGCGGAAAGCTGCGGCAGGATTTCGGTGTTCAGCAGGCCGTACTGCCGTTCGACGATCTGATGGCATTCGGCACCGGTGCGTTCCAGCGCGGCGGCGAGCGCGGGCGGCTCGGTCTTGGCGCCTTCCATCCGGTTATGGGCGAGCAGGCTGGCGATCCGGACTTCAAAGAACTCGTCGAGGTTGCTGCTGACTATACACAGATAGCGCAGCCGCTCCAGGAGCGGGATGGACGGGTCCTCGGCCTGTGCCAGCACGCGGCGGTTGAAGGCGAGCTGGGACAATTCCCGGTTCAGGTAAATGCCTGCCTGCTCCGGACCCGCCGCAGCGTGCGGCAGGGAAGTTGTCTTTTTATTCATTATCAATTGCCTCTCGTGGGATCGAAGCAGTGTAGAAAAGCAATATGACAACTCGATGACAGGCAGTTATCGCTCCGGCACTTTATGACAAGCCGCTTTGTCGGTGTCATAAAGCCGTCACAATCCTCCGCTAAAGTTCGCACCGTCTTACTTTGACAACCTCATGGAGCAGATATGCGACTGAACAAATTCCTGGCATCCGCTGTTATCGCTGCAGGTGCTGCAATCGCGTTTTCACCGGCCGTGGCGGCCGACATCACCGGCGCCGGCGCAACCTTCCCGTACCCGATCTACGCAAAATGGGCCGAAGAGTACAAGAAGGCCAGCGGCACCGGCCTGAACTACCAGTCCATCGGCTCCGGCGGCGGCATCAAGCAGATCAAGGCCAAGACGGTCGACTTCGGCGCGTCCGACATGCCGCTGAAGGCGGAAGACCTGGAATCCGAAGGCTTGATGCAGTTCCCCGCGATCATGGGCGGCGTGGTGCCCGTGGTGAACCTCGACGGCGTGGCGCCCGGCCAGCTCAAGTTGACCGGCCAGGTGCTGGGCGACATCTATATGGGCAAGGTCACCAAGTGGAATGCGCCCGAAATCGCGACCCTGAACGCGGGCGTCAAGCTGCCCGCGGAAGACATTACCGTCGTCCACCGCGCTGATGGTTCCGGTACGTCCTTCCTGTTCACCGAATACCTCTCCAAGGTCAACCCCGAGTTCAAGTCCAAGGTGGGCGCAGGTACCGCCGTGAAGTGGCCGACCGGCGTGGGCGGCAAGGGTAATGAAGGCGTTGCAGCCAACGTCCAGCGCATCAAGAATTCCATCGGCTACGTCGAGTACGCCTATGCCAAGCGCAACAAGATGTCGCATACCCAGCTGAAGAACCGCGACGGCCAGTTCGTGCAGCCGGACGACGAGACCTTCAAGAGCGCAGCCGCCAGCGCCGACTGGGCCAAGACCCCGGGCTTCGCCGTGGTGCTGACCGACCAGCCGGGCAAGACCAGCTGGCCGATCACCGGTGCGTCCTTCATCCTGATGCACAAGGCACAGGCCGATGCCGCCAAGAGCAAGGAAGTGCTGAAGTTCTTCGATTGGGCCTACAAGAATGGCGGCGCGATGGCAACCGAGCTCGAGTACGTGGCCATGCCCGCACCGGTCGTGAAGCTGGTCCAGGATGCCTGGAAAGCCCAACTGAAGGATGGTTCCGGCAAGGCTGTCTGGTAATCCGGTAATCGTCACGCATTCCGCTGCGGAATGCCTGCGGCGCGGAGCACAGGAGCTCCGCGCCGTTCCAACCGCCCGCAAGGGCTTTTGCTTATGAATGCACATCCATCTTCGGTCGCCGCGCAGGTTGCTCCACCCGGACAGCAAACCGATGCGCAGCAAGCCGCTGCCAAGGCGCTGGGTTCGACCATGCGCAAGCAGCGGCTTCAGGATTTTCTGTTCCACAAGATCACGCTCCTGTTTGCGTTGAGCGTGCTCCTCGTGCTTGCCGGGATCATCGTCTCGCTGGTCATCGGCGCCTGGCCGGCGATCAAGGAATTCGGTCCGGCTTTCATCACCACCGTCGAATGGGATCCGGTGAACGACCAGTACGGCGCGCTGATCGCCATCGTCGGTACCGTGGCCACCTCATTGATCGCGTTGCTGATCGCGTTCCCGATCAGCTTCGGCATCGCGCTCTTCCTGACCGAAATCTGTCCCACGGCCTTGCGGCGCCCGCTGGGAACGGCAGTCGAACTGCTGGCCGGCGTGCCCAGCATCATTTACGGCATGTGGGGCCTGTTCATCTTCGCGCCGTTGTTCGGCGACCATGTCCAGCCGATCCTGAAAAAGACGCTGGGCCAGCTGCCGGTGATCGGCCAGCTCTTCCAGGGCCCGATGATGGGCATCGGCATCCTGACCGCCGGTTTGATCCTGGCGGTGATGATCATCCCCTTCATTGCCTCGGTGATGCGCGACGTCTTCGAGATCGTCCCCGCCGTGCTGAAGGAATCGGCTTACGGCCTGGGCTGCACCCGGTGGGAAGTGGTGCGCAAGATTGTCCTGCCGTACACGAAATCGGGCGTGGTCGGCGGCGTGATGCTGGGACTCGGCCGCGCACTGGGCGAGACGATGGCCGTGACCTTCGTGATCGGCAATGCGCACAAGCTGTCCTGGTCGCTGTTCGCGCCGGGCAATAGCATTGCCTCCACGCTCGCCAATGAATTCGCCGAGGCCGAGTCGAAGCTCCATGTGTCTTCGCTGTTCGCGCTCGGCCTGATCCTGTTCGTCATTACCTTCATCGTGCTCACCGCGGCGAAACTCATGCTCATGGGCCTGTCGCGCAGGGAAGGAGCGAAAACATGAACCCCGTCTATCGCAAGCGCCTTTGGGTGCATCGTATCGGCATCGCGCTCTCCATCGCCGCCATGGCTGTCGGCCTGTTTTTCCTGGCGTGGATCCTGTTCACGCTGCTGATCAAGGGATTCGGCGCCATCAGCTTTGCCATGTTTACCGAAACGACCCCGGCCCCGGGCAACGAGGGCGGCGGCTTGATGAACGCGATTATCGGCAGCCTGCTGATGGTCGGATTCGCCACGCTCATCAGCACGCCGGTCGGCATCCTTGCCGGCATCTACCTCGCCGAGTACGGCGAGGAAAGCTGGTTGGCGCAGCTGACGCGCTTCGTGACCGACATCATGTTGTCCGCGCCGTCCATCGTGATCGGCCTGTTCGTGTATGCGATCTACGTGGCCAACGTGAAGCATTTTTCCGGCTGGGCAGGGACTTTCGCGATCTCGCTGATTGCCGTACCGGTCGTCGTGCGCACCACGGACAACATGCTCAAGCTGGTGCCGAGCAGCCTGCGCGAAGCGGCCTTCGCACTCGGCGCGCCGCGCTGGAAGGTGGCCATGATGGTGCGCCTGCGCGCCGTCAAGGCCGGCGTGATCACCGGCGTGCTGCTGGCGGTTGCACGCATCTCCGGCGAGACCGCGCCGCTGTTGTTCACCGCGCTGAACAACCAGTTCTTCAGCGCCAACATGAATGCGCCGATGGCAAACCTGCCCGTCGTCATCTTCCAGTTCGCGATGAGCCCCTATGACAACTGGCGCTCGCTGGCATGGGGCGGCGCACTGCTGATCACCTTCAGCGTGCTTGGCCTGAATATCCTCTCGCGCACCTTGTTCAGACAGAAAACCCCGAATTGACATGAATAACGCAAACTTCCAGGCAGCCCTGAAGCCGACGCTCGAAATCTCCGGCCTGAACTTCTTCTATGGCGCATTCCAGGGACTGAAAAACATCAACCTGAATGTGTACGAGAAAAAGGTCACCGCCTTCATCGGACCGTCAGGCTGCGGCAAGTCGACGCTGCTGCGCACCCTCAACCGCATGTACGACCTGTACCCCGGCCAGCGCGCGGAAGGCAAGATCGTCTACAACGGACGCAATATCCTCGAACCCGGGCAGGACGTGAACATGCTGCGCGCCAAGGTCGGGATGGTGTTCCAGAAGCCGACGCCGTTCCCGATGTCGGTGTATGAAAACATCGCCTTCGGTGTGCGCCTGTACGAGAACCTGTCCAGGGGCGAGATGGATGAGCGCGTCGAGTGGGCGCTGAAGAAGGCGGCGCTGTGGACCGAGGTCAAGGACAAGCTCAACAAGAGCGGGCTGTCCCTGTCCGGCGGCCAGCAGCAGCGCCTGTGCATCGCGCGCAGCGTCGCCGTCAAGCCTGACGTTCTGCTGCTCGATGAGCCCACGTCCGCGCTCGACCCGATTTCCACCGCGAAGATCGAGGAATTGATCGCCGAGTTGAAAGAGGACTACACGATCACCATCGTCACGCACAACATGCAGCAGGCCGCGCGCTGTTCGGATTACACTGCCTACATGTACCTGGGCGAACTGGTGGAGTTCGGCGAGACTGACCAGATTTTCATGAATCCGGCGAAGAAGGAAACGCAGGATTACATTACCGGCCGCTTCGGCTGATACACGATAACCGATTCGATGAGGAGAACCTGATGCCAGGCGACCATTCTTCCAAGGCGTACGACATGGATCTCGAAACGATCCGCTCCAAGGTGCTGACCATGGGCGGGCTCGTGGAGAGCCAGTTCAACGATGCGATGGAGTGCTTCCGCAGCGGCGATATCGTCAAGGCCGAACAAGTGATCAAGTCGGACGAGAACGTCAACCGCCTTGAAGTGACGCTCGACGATGCCTGCAGCCACCTGATCGTCAAGCGCCAGCCTGCCGCGAACGACCTGCGCACCGTGATGGCGACGCTGAAGGTCATTACCGACCTGGAGCGCATCGGCGACGAGGCGACCAAGATCGCGCGCACGGCCAAGCACCTGCACGAGCGCGGCACGGTGGGCGTACTCAACCACTACGAGTCGGTGCGGGTGCTCGCCGCCAGCGCGGCCAATTCGCTCCACGATGCGCTGGACGCATTTGCGCGCCTGGACGAAAAGCAGGCGGCGCGCATCATTACCCAGGACGAAACCATCGACCACGAGTTCCGTTCCACCACGCGCGCGATGGTCACCTTCATGATGGAAGATCCGCGGACCATTTCCTCCGCCCTCGATACGCTGTGGGTGGCCAAGGCCATCGAGCGCATCGGCGACCATGCGAAGAACATCGCGGAATACGTGATCTACGTCGTCGAAGGGAAGGATATCCGCCACACGGATTACGTGTACACCAAGCTCGACAGCAAACTCTGAACATGGCCTTGGACAAAACCAGCATCCTTGTCGTCGAAGACGAACCTTCCATTGTCGCGCTCGTTTCCTTCACCCTGAAGGAGGCGGGCTGGAGCCCGGTCGCGGTGGGCAGCGTGTCCGAAGCCTGGGACTTCCTGCAGCAACGCACGCCGCAAATGGTCTTGCTGGACTGGATGCTGCCCGACCAGTCCGGCCTGCGCCTGTTGTCGCGCATCCGCAGCGACCGGCAGTTCAGCGAGCTTCCCGTCATCATGCTGACCGCAAAGAGCATGGAAGAGGACAAGATCGCCGGGCTGGATACCGGTGCGGACGATTACATCACCAAGCCGTTTTCACCGCGCGAACTGACCGCGCGCATCAAGGCGCTGCTGCGCCGCAAGGCGCCGGAACATGCGCAAAGTCTGATGACTGCGGGCCCCGTGACGCTCGATCCGGTCAGCTGCACGGTCATGCTGAACGGCCAGAAGATCGACATCGGCCATGCCGAGTACAAGCTGCTGAAGTTCTTCCTCGCCCACCCGGAGCGCGTGTTCTCGCGCAGCCAGCTGCTGGACAAGGTATGGGGCGATCACGTCGTGATCGAAGAGCGTACGGTCGATGTCCATGTGCTGCGCCTGCGCAAGGCGCTCAAGGAAGCGGAAACGCTCATCCGGACGGTGCGCAGTGTAGGATACATGCTCTCCGAAAAATAATTCCCTCGTATGAATCCTCGCCTGCTTTTCTGGATCCCGGCGGGCCTGCGCGTGTCGATCATCCTCGCCGGCGCCGGCGTTCTCTGGTACATGTTCGGCCATGTCGCCGGTCTTGTCGCCGCCATTGCAGGCCTGCTGATCCTGCTGGTGCTGCAACTGCATTATCTCTACCAGCTTTCCACCTGGCTCGACGATCCGGGCAGCGCCAAGCTCCCGGATGGCTGGGGCGCATGGACGGACATCTTCGCGCGCCTGTACCGCATGCGCCGCGGCCACGAGAAAAACCAGGCCGAGCTCACCGAATGGCTGACCCGCTTTCGCCAGGCGATGAGCCTGCTGCCGGATGGCGTGGTCATCATGGACGACGTACTCTTCCTGGAGTGGTGCAATCCCGCGGCCGAGAAGCATCTCGGCCTGCAGCTTGACCGCGACAAGGGCATGCGCGTGACCAACCTCGTGCGCAGCCCGGAGTTCATGGATTACATCATCCTCGGGCGCTATGACCAGCCGCTCACCCTCAGCTTCAAGGACCGCAAGCTGGT
>NZ_DASRXF010000225.1:0-36478 GCF_035654295.1 Noviherbaspirillum sp.
TGGACCAGTACATCGGCGGCATCGAGCACGCCATCCTGCACCTGCTGTATGCGCGCTTCTGGACCAAGGTCATGCGCGACCTCGGCCTGGTCAAGGTAGACGAGCCCTTCACCAACCTGCTCACGCAGGGCATGGTGCTGAATCACATCTATTCGCGCCGCACGCCGCAAGGCGCCATCGAATACTTCTGGCCGCATGAAGTCGAGAATGTCCACGACGAAAGCGGCCGCATCGTCGGCGCCAAGCTCAAGAGCGACGGCTCGGCCGTCTCCTATGACGGCGTGGGCACGATGTCGAAGTCCAAGAACAACGGCGTCGATCCGCAAGACCTGATCGACCAGTACGGCGCCGACACAGCCCGCCTGTTCGTGATGTTCGCCTCGCCGCCGGAACAGACGCTGGAATGGAACGACGCCGGCGTCGAGGGCGCCAACCGATTCCTGCGCCGCGTCTGGACTTATGCCCACGCGCAGGCCGAGCGCGTCAAGGCGTCGCAGGAAGTCGATTTCGGGGCGCTGCCGGAACAGCACAAGGCGCTGCGCCGCGAAATCCACAAGATCCTGCAGCAGGCCGATCACGACTTCCGCCGCCTGCAATACAACACTGTCGTCTCCGCCTGCATGAAGATGCTGAACACGCTGGAAGGCGCGAAGCTCGACGAATCCGCACAGAGCAACGCCGTGATCGCCGAAAGCCTGTCGGTATTCCTGCGCGTGCTCTACCCGGTCGCGCCGCACATCACCCATGTACTGTGGCAGGAGCTCGGCTTCAATGTCGCGTTCGGCGACCTGCTCGACGCGCCCTGGCCGCAAGTCGACCCGGCGGCGCTGGAACAGGCCGAGATCGAGCTCGTGGTGCAGGTCAACGGCAAGCTGCGCGGCAGCGTGACGGTGCCGAAGGATGCCGACAAGGCCGCCATCGAAGCCGCAGCGCTGGCCAACGAGAACGTGAAGAAATTTGTCGAAGGCACGCCGAAGAAAGTCATCGTGGTGCCGGGCAAGCTGGTCAACATCGTCGCCTGAGACAGGGAGAACTGCATGAAGCGCCGCGCCATCCTGGCCATGACCACAGCCCTCATGCTGAGCGCATGCGGATTCCAGCTGCGCGGCTCGAACGGGCAGGGCAACCTGCCCTTCAAGACTGTTCATATCGGCACGCCGGAAACCTCGCCGCTGGGTATCGAACTGCGCCGTTACATCCGCGCCAGCGGCGACACGACCGTCGTGCCCGAACCGAAGCAGGCGCAGGCCAGCATCGAAGTGCTCAATGAAACGCGCGAGAAGGCGACGCTGACGCTGAATACGCAAGGCCGCGTGCGCGAGTATTCGCTGTACTACCGCGTGCGCTTCCGCGTCGTCGACGGCAAGGGCGCGGAGCTGCTGGCGCCGACCGAGCTCATCCTGAAGCGCGACATCAGCTTCAACGAATCGCAGGTCATCGCCAAGGAAAAGGAAGAAGAGATGCTGTACCGCGACATGCAGTCCGACGTGGTGCAGCAGATCCTGCGCCGCGTGTCCGCGCTCAAGGTGTAAGGGCGCGCCATGCAACTGCGCCACGACGGTCTCGATACGCACCTGGCGAAGTCGCTTGCGCCCCTGTACGTCATCGCAAGCGATGAGCACCTGCTCGCGCTGGAAGCGGCGGACAAGATCCGCAGGACGGCGCGCGCCCAGGGCCTGACGGAGCGCGAGGTGCTGGTGGTCGAGCGCAGTTTCAAATGGGGCGAGCTGCTGGCCGCCAACCAGTCGCAATCGCTGTTCGGCGACCGCAAGCTGATCGAGCTGCGCATCCCGACCGGCAAGCCGGGCAAGGATGGCGGCCAGGCGCTGCAGGAATACGCGGCTTCGCTGAATCCGGACAATGTCACGCTGATCACCCTGCCCAAGCTCGACTGGCAGACGCAGAAGAGCGCGTGGGTGGCAGCCCTGCAACAGGCCGCGGTCTACATCGACATCCCGCTCGTGGAACGCGCGCACCTGCCCGCGTGGATTGGCACTCGCCTTGCCGCGCAGAAGCAAAGCGCCGACCGCCAGGGCATCGACTTCATCGCCGACCGCGTGGAAGGCAACCTGCTGGCGGCGCACCAGGAAATCCAGAAGCTGGCCCTCCTCTATCCGGAAGGCAAGCTGAGCTTCGAACAAGTGCAGGACGCGGTGCTCAATGTTGCCCGCTACGACGTGTTCAAGCTGAACGAAGCGATGCTTGCCGGCGATACCGCGCGCCTGGTACGCATGATCGAGGGACTGAAGGGTGAAGGCGAAGCGCTGCCGCTGGTGCTGTGGGCGATGGCGGAAGAGGTCCGCACGCTGCTCAAGATCAAGGCCGGTGCGGCGCAGGGAAAGTCGGTCAGCATGCTGCTCAAGGAATACCGCATCTGGGGCCCGCGCGAGAAACTCATGGAACCGGCGGTACGGCGGCTGAAGCTGTCGACGCTGGAAGGCGCACTGCAGGAAGCGGCGCAAATCGATAAGATGGTCAAGGGATTGCGCGCCAAGGCGTTTGCAGGCGATGCGTGGGATGCGCTGCTGCAGCTGGGACTGAAAGTTGCGCGCGGATAGCGTTCTTCTCTGATTGCGGTGGGTTTCGCTTCGCTCTACCCACCCTACAGTTCTTTGTGCGCTTGGTGGGTTTCGCTTCGCTCTACCCACCCTACGGTTCTTTATAAAGGACGGTAGGGTGGGTAGAGCGAAGCGAAACCCACCAGGCAGTAAACAGTTTTGAATAGATCGAAGCAGAGTCACGACATGGACATCAAGACTTACATGAACGACGTCGGCCAGCGCGCCCGCAAGGCATCGCGCGCGATGGCCAAGGCCGATACCGGCGCAAAGAACAAGGCGCTGTCCCTGATCGCCGCCGCCATCCGCCGCGACGCCGACGCCTTGCGTGCCGCCAACCGGAAAGACCTGGAAGCGGCACGTGCGAACGGCCTGGCCGAAGCGATGATCGACCGCCTCACCCTGTCCGACAAGGCCATTGCCACCATGGCCGAAGGCCTGGAACAGATCGTTTCCCTGCCCGATCCGATCGGCGAGATCTCGAACATGAAGTACCGTCCGACCGGCATCCAGGTGGGCCAGATGCGCGTGCCGCTGGGCGTGATCGGCATCATCTACGAGGCGCGCCCGAACGTGACCGTGGACGCCGCCGGCCTCTGCATCAAGAGCGGCAATGCGACTATCCTGCGCGGCGGCTCGGAAGCGATCCATTGCAACCAGGCGCTGGCGAAGCTGGTCAAGGAAGGCCTGGACGGCGCCGGCCTGCCGCAGGACGCGGTGCAGATCGTCGAGACCACCGACCGCGCGGCGGTCGGCGAGCTGATCACCATGCCGCAATACGTGGACGTGATCGTGCCGCGCGGCGGCAAGGGCCTGATCGAGCGCCTGATGAAGGAATCGAAGGTGCCGATGATCAAGCACCTGGATGGCATCTGCCATGTCTATATCGACGACAAGGCCGACATCGACAAGGCATTGAAGATTTCCTTCAACGCCAAGTGCCACCGCTACGGCACCTGCAACACGATGGAAACCCTGCTCGTCGCACGCGGTATCGCGCCGCAGGTGTTGCCGAAGCTGGCCGAACTGTACGGCACCAAGGACGTCGAACTGCGCGCCGACGACGAAGCGCGCAAGATCCTCGCCGGCTATCCGCACCTCGCGTCCGCGAGCGAGGAAGACTGGCGCACCGAGTATCTCGCCGCCATCCTTGCCGTCAAGATCGTGGGCGACATGGGCGAAGCGATCGAGCACATCAACACCTACTCCTCGCAGCACACCGATGCCATCGTCACCGAGGACTACACCCGCGCCATGCGCTTCCTGCGCGAAGTGGATTCGGCCTCCGTCATGGTGAATGCTTCGACCCGTTTCGCCGACGGCTTCGAATACGGCCTGGGCGCCGAGATCGGCATTTCCAACGACAAGCTGCATGCGCGCGGCCCGGTCGGACTGGAAGGCCTGACCTCGCTGAAGTACGTGGTCTTCGGCCACGGCGAAGTACGGGAATAAGAACAAGATGCTCTATCTCTGGGTCAAATCGCTGCACATCTTCTTCGTCGCTTCGTGGTTCGCCGGCCTGTTCTACCTGCCGCGCATCTTCGTCAACCTCGCGATGGAAACGGACAAGGCGGCAAGCGCACGCCTGCTGACGATGGCGCGCAAGCTGTACCGCTTCATGACCGTGCTCGCGGTGCCGGCGCTCGCGCTGGGCCTCTGGCTCTGGCTGGGTTTCGGCGTCGGCAAGGGGCCGGGCAACGGCTGGCTGCATGCGAAGCTGGCGATCGTCGTGTTCCTGGTGTTCTATCACCACGGCTGCGGCGTGCTGCTGCGCAAGTTCGAGAACGGCGCCAATACGCGCAGCCACAAGTGGTATCGCTGGTTCAACGAAGCGCCGACGCTCGGCCTGCTGGGCGCCGTCGTCCTCGTTGTCGTCAAGCCATTCTGATTTCCCGCTACGGAGGCAGCTATGTCCAAGGTATGCGAATACTTCTTCAGCCCGCAGTCGCCTTGGGCCTACCTAGGGCATGAACGCTTCGTCGCTTTGGCGAAGCAACATGGCGTGCAGGTCGAGATCAAGCCCTTCGACCTCGGCAAGGTGTTCAACGTCTCCGGCGGCCTGCCGCTGGCGAAACGCCCGCCGCAACGCCAGGCCTACCGGCTCGTCGAGCTCAAGCGCTGGAGCGACTTCCTGCAGATCCCGCTCAACCTGCACCCGAAGTTTTTTCCTGTGCCGACGGATGCCGCCGCCAGGATGATCATCGCGACGCGGCTGGCGCACGGCACCGACGCCGCGCTCGGCGTTGCCGGCGCCATCATGCGCGCGCTGTGGGCGGAAGACCGCAACATCGGCGACCCGGATACGCTCGCCGCCATCGCGCTGGACGCCGGCCACGACGGCAAGGCCTTGCTGAAGTCGTCGGAAACGGCGAGCGTGCAAGGCGAATACGACCGTTTCACCGATGAAGCGATTGCCGCGAACGTGTTCGGTTCACCCTGGTATGTAGTCGACGGCGAAGGGTTCTGGGGACAGGACCGGCTGGATTTCGTCGAGCGCGCCTTCACCAGATAGCACTCCCCCGGCCACTGCGTTCAAGCAAGCCATTCACGGATAAAGGGTTCCCCATGTCACATTCATTTTTCTGTCCCTGCCCGCGCGGGCTCGAAGCCGCGCTAGCGGAAGAACTCGGCGAAATCGCGCTGCAAAGCAAGACGCTCAAGGTGCACAACCAGGTGCCGGGCGGCGTGCATTGCTCGGGCGCGCTGGCCGACAGCTACCGCATCAACCTGCATTCGCGCATCGCATCGCGCGTGCTGCTGCGCATTGCGCACGGCAAGTATGTCAACGAAAACGATATCTACGACCTGACGCTGGCCCAGCCCTGGGAAGAATGGTTCGACCTCGATTGCACGATCCGCGTCGACCTCACCGCGATCAAGTCGCCGCTGAAAAGCCTGGAATTCACGACGCTGAAAATCAAGGACGCGGTGTGCGATCGCTTCCGCGACCTGTACAGCAAGCGCCCCTCGGTGAACACGCGCACGCCCGACATGCGCATTGCTGGCTTCCTCGACGCCCACACCTACACCGTGTATCTCGACACTTCCGGCGAAGCGCTGTTCAAGCGCGGATGGCGCCAGGAAACCGGCGACGCGCCGCTGCGCGAGAACCTCGCCGCCGGCCTGCTGCGCGTATCGGGCTGGACGCCGGGCACAGTGCTGTTCGATCCGATGTGCGGCTCAGGCACCATCCTGATCGAAGCCGCGCAAATCCTTGCCGGCATCCCGCCGGGCGCGCGCCGCAGCTTCGCCTTCGAGAAATTCCTCGGCTTCAACAGCGATGAGTGGCTGGCCATCAAGGGCAGCTTCCGCCCGAATCCGCTGCCAACCGAACCGACGCTGTTCGGCAGCGACATTTCCGGCGACATGATCGTCATGGCGCGCAATAACCTGCGCAACGCGGGCATCCAGTTCGACGTGCCGCTCAAGCAGATCGAAGCGCAGGAAGTGAAACCGCCGACGGAAGCGCCGGGCATCGTGCTGACCAACCCGCCCTACGGCGAGCGTATCGGCGTGCGCGGCGACAAGTCTCAGGCACCGGATGAACTCGCCGTTGCCTTCTACAGCGCGTTCAGCGCGACCCTGAAGCAACGCTTCCCCGGCTGGAAAGTGTTCCTGTTCACCGCCGACCTCAGCCTGCCGAAGATGCTGCGCCTGAAGGAATCGCGCAAGACGCCGTTCTTCAACGGCGCGCTCGAATGCCGCCTGTTCCGCTTCGACATGGTCGCCGGTTACAACCGCCGCGACGAGGCCAAGCCCAAGCCCGCTTGACCGCCTGATCGCTTCCCTGCTGACACCATGCTGTCAGCAGCACAAGTGCATGATGGGCATACTCATGCAAGAATGCCCATCATGCGAGCACAACACCTCTCCGACCTACGCAATCTTGGCCCGAAATCAGCGGAAATGCTGGCGGCCGCCGGCATCCGGACGCCGGATGCACTGGCCGAGCGGGGCGCGCTCGATGCATTCATTGCATTGAAGCAGGCCGGGCTTCCCGCCAGCCTCAACCTGCTGTGGGCGCTCGAGGGCGCACTGAGCGACCGGGACTGGCGTACGGTGGCGCGCGACGACAAGCTGCGCCTGCTGACCGAGCTCGAAGCACGCGGAGTGCGCATCTGATGCGCCGCGCCGACCGGTTATTCCAGATCGCGCAGTACCTGCGGGGCAGGCGGCTGACCACCGCGCGCCAGCTCGCCGACTGGCTTTCCGTTTCGGAACGGACGATTTACCGCGACATCCGCGACCTCTCGATTTCCGGCGTGCCGGTCGAAGGCGAGGCCGGCATCGGCTACCGCATCAAGGCGGGATTCGACCTGCAGCCGCTGATGTTTTCCCCCGACGAAATCGATGCGCTGGTCACCGGCATCCGCATGGTGCAGGCATGGGGCGGGCCGCAGCTCGGGGCATCCGGCATGGCGGCACTCGCGAAGATCACGCTGGCATTGCCAAAGGAAAAGCGGGATTTCGTCGAAGCCACGCCGCTGTTCGCTCCCGCCTTCCACGTCGATCCCCTGCACGGCAGGCGGCTCGAAGCGATACGGCAGGCCATCAACCATCGCCGCAAGCTGCACATGGATTACGTCGATGCGCAGGAGCAGGCCACCCGGCGCACCGCCTGGCCGTTAGCCCTGTATTTCTGGGGTGGTATCTGGCTGCTCGCCGCATGGTGCGAACTGCGCGGGGATTTCCGCACCTTCCGTCTCGACCGCATCCGCGAAATGGCCGCCGGCGACGGCTATCCCAGCCAGGAAGGACGGCGCCTGCCCGATTTTGTAAGGGCCATGCAGCAACAGAACGGTCGTTCTTGAGGCATCGGCAAAGCCTTATCGATTGCGCTATTCTTGACGTTTCCCCTACTTTTTGCACCGAGGAGAACGTCGTGCCGCAGAACAAAGCGTTTCCCCAACTGAACGATGCCGCCCTGCTCCGCAGCCAGGCCTACCTGAACGGCGGCTGGGTCGACTCCGAGAGCACCTTCGCCGTCACCAATCCGGCCGACGGCTCCACGATCTGCAGCGTTCCGAACCAAGGCCCGGAGGATGCGCGCAAGGCCATCGAGGCAGCGCAAGCCGCCTTCCCTGCGTGGTCCGCCAAGACGGCAAAGGAACGCGCCGCCGTCATGCGCAAGTGGTACGAGCTCCTGCTGCTGCATGCCAACGACCTCGCCGCGCTGATGACGGCCGAACAGGGCAAGCCGGTGGCCGAGGCCAAGGGTGAAGTGCTGTACGGCGCCAGCTTCGTCGAATGGTTCGCCGAGGAAGCCAAGCGCGTGAGCGGCGACGTCCTCGCATCGACCTGGAGCGACAAGCGCATGGTGGTGCTGAAGCAGCCGGTCGGCGTCTGCGCCGCCATCACGCCGTGGAACTTCCCGATCGCCATGATCACCCGCAAAGTCGCCCCGGCGATCGCGGCCGGCTGCACTATCGTGATCAAGCCGGCCGAACAGACGCCGCTCTCGGCGCTGGCGATGGCGGAACTGGCGCACCGCGCCGGCATGCCGCCCGGCGTGATGAACATCGTCACCGCGGACGCGGAGCGTTCGATCGCGGTCGGCAAGGTCTTGTGCGAAAGCCCCATCGTGCGCCACCTCTCTTTCACCGGATCGACGCCGGTCGGACGCATCCTGATGCAGCAATGCGCGCCCACAGTCAAGAAGATCGGCCTGGAACTCGGCGGGCACGCGCCCTTCATCGTGTTCGAGGATGCGGATATCGATGCCGCGGTCGAAGGCGCGCTCGCGTCGAAATACCGCAACGCCGGCCAGACCTGCGTCTGCACCAACCGCATCTACGTGCATGAATCGATCCACGATGCGTTCGTGGAAAAACTGGCCGCCGGCGCAGCGAAGATCAAGGTCGGCAACGGCTTCGAGGCCGGCGTGGTGCAAGGTCCGCTGATCGACGAACAGGCAGTCGCCAAGGTGCAGGAGCATGTCGCCGACGCCGTCGCCAAGGGCGCGAAGCTGCTTACCGGCGGCAAGCCGCACGCGCTGGGCGGCCAGTTCTATGAGCCGACCGTGCTCGCCAACGCCACCGCCGACATGCTGGTGATGCGCGAAGAAACCTTCGGCCCGGTGGCGGCCGTGACCACCTTCAAGACGGAAGACGAAGCCGTGTCTGCGGCCAACAACACCGAGTTCGGCCTCGCCAGCTACTTCTACTCGCGCGACATCGGCCGCGTCTGGCGCGTGGCCGAAAAGCTGGAGTACGGCATGGTCGGCATCAACACCGGCATGATCTCCAACGAAGTCGGCCCCTTCGGCGGCGTCAAGCAATCCGGCCTCGGCCGCGAAGGCTCGAAGTACGGCATCGACGAATACCTGGAAATCAAGTACCTCTGCATGGGCGGTATCTGATCTGTCCATTTTGCCGCCGCCCCAGGAGCGGCGGCGCCCCTCCCCCTCGGCCTCGTCTAATTTCCCAATAGCAATATCGTTGGGATATTGCTATATTTTTGCCTACAGGGGGAATCTAACGTGTCGGAACTTGATCCGCGTTCGCTGATATTCGTCGCCGGTCTGCTCGGCCTCCTGTGCCTCGTCATCCTGTTCATGATGCGGCGAAGCTTCCCTCCCACCATCGGCGGCCTCAGGCAATGGAGCCGCGGGCTGTTCGGCATGGTGCTCGCCAGCGCACTGTTCGGCCTGACGGGCGTCATCCCCGAGATCTTTTCCGTGATCATCGCCAATACCATGCTGGTTGCCGGGAACATGTCCTTTTACGCCGGCTTCCGGCATTTCGCGGGCCTGCCTGCGCGCGACCGGCTGATGGCTGCCGTCCTCGTCCTGCTCACCAGCTACATCGCCTGGTACACCTACATCGACAACAACTATCCGGCGCGCGCCATCGCCGTCACGCTGACCAATTCCATCCTGTTCTACGCCTGCACCCTGCTCGTCGCACGGACGACAGGCAACACCATGGCAGGCCGCTTCACCAGCCTGGTCTTCGCGGCCATCGGCACCGTCACCCTGGCCCGCGGCCTGATGCTGGCCTTCCACTTCGACACCCCCACCGACGTCCTTGGCGAGACCTTCACGCAAAAGGCCTATCTTGCCGCGCTGGCATTCTCCGTCCTCGCCATTACCCTCGGGGCGATGATGCTGGCCAACGAGCGGCTGCGGGCGGCGCTTGAATTCATGGTCTCGCACGACCAGCTCACCAATGCCTTCTCGCGTACCGCCTTCATCGAGTTGCTGGACAAGGAAATCGCGCGCAGCCGCCGCAAGGGCGGACCGATCGCGCTGCTGATGTTCGACCTCGACAATTTCAAGACCATCAACGACCGTTTCGGCCACGTGACGGGCGACAAGGTCATCATCGACTTCGTGCAGCGCACGCGGGACATGCTGCGCAATATCGACTCCATCGGCCGTTACGGGGGCGAAGAATTCGTCGCCCTGCTACCGGAAACCACCCTGGGCGAAGCGCGCGCGATTGCGGAGCGGGTCTGCAAGGGGATTGCCGAGGGTTCGGCGGAGGATCTGCCCGCCTATACGGTCAGCATCGGCGTGGCCTGTGCCGGCAATGGCGTGACCGATGCCGACGCGCTGCTCTCGCGCGCGGACCAGGCGCTGTACCGGGCAAAGGCAAACGGGCGCAACCGGGTGGAAGTGGCCGAAGAAGCGATGCGGCCCGTTGCCGTCCAGGCATGAGCCCGGACCGCGGGCGGCCTTCCGGTTTGCAAACCCCTCACAAACCCGCGTAAAATGCGGCTTTCCGCGGGTGTAGCTCAATGGTAGAGCAGAAGCTTCCCAAGCTTACGACGAGGGTTCGATTCCCTTCACCCGCTCCAGGTCTGACGCAGGTCCATCGCAAGGCAATCGGGCACCGTTCGGTGCCTTTTTTATTTCCGGAAACCAGCATGTCCCATACCCACGACGACGGCAGTGATGCCAGCACCAGGCAGATGCTTTATGACCCGACGGAGCGTCGCATCCGCAGTTTCGTGACGCGTGCGGGCCGCTTGTCGACGGCGCAGGCCAAGGCCATCGAAACCCTGGGGCCGCGGTTCTGCATTCCCTATCAAAAGGCGTCCGCAGACTTCAGCCAGGCGTTCGGGCGGCAGGCGCCGACCATCCTCGAGATCGGTTTCGGCATGGGTGACACGACCGCGAAGATCGCCGCCGGCATGCCGGACAAGGATTTCATCGGCGTGGAAGTGCATACGCCCGGCGTGGGCAGCCTGCTCAAGCTGATCGGCGAGCAGCAGCTGACCAACCTGCGCATCATCCAGCACGATGCATTCGAAGTGGTGACGCATATGATTACGCCCGGCTCGCTGGCCGGCGTGCATGTGTTTTTCCCCGATCCGTGGCACAAGGCGCGGCATAACAAGCGGCGCCTGATCCAGCCGCCCTTCGTGCAGCTGCTCGCGTCGCGCATCGCGCCCGGCGGGTATATTCACTGCGCGACGGACTGGCAGGATTATGCGGAACAGATGCTGCAGGTGCTGGGAGATGAGCCGGCGTTGCGGAATACGGCAGATGGCTATGCGCCTCGGCCGGATTACCGGCCTGTGACGAAGTTCGAGAACCGTGGCCTGAAGCTGGGGCACGGGGTTTGGGATTTGGTGTTTGTGAAGCGGTAGTGTGGATGCGCGGTGGGTTTCGCTTCGCTCTACCCACCCTACGGTCCTTTATCTGCATGGTGGGTTTCGCTGGCTCTACCCACCCTACGATTCTTTATAAAGGACGGTAGGGTGGGTAGAGCGCAGCGAAACCCACCTGCGCATAAAGAACGGTAGGGTGGGTAGAGCGAAGCGAAAACCCACCATGCATACCAACCTCACTGAAACCCGGCAATCAGCGCAACAATCTCTTCCCCATAGCTTTCCAGCTTCTTCTCACCCACGCCGGAGATATTCCGGAGGTCGTCCAGCGACGCGGGCTTGGCCTTCGCAATCTCACGCATCGTCGCATCGTGGAAGATCACATAGGCCGGCACATTGTGCTTGCGCGCGGTTTCGACACGCCACCAGCGCAGCTTCTCGAAGATTTCCTGCTCGGCGGTCGACAGGTCGCTTTCCACATAGCCCTTGGACCGAACAGCTTCCCGCTTCTTCTTCACCGGTTTCTGGTACTGCCGCAGCTGCACGCTGCGCTCGCCCTTGAGTACGGGCCGCGCCTCGGCGGTCAGCTTCAGCGATCCGTAGGCGTCGTGGTCGACCACGACCAGGCCAAGCGCAATCGCCTGACGCAGAATGGCGCGCCATTCCGCTTCGCTGATGTCGCTGCCGATACCGAAGGTGGACAGCCTGTCATGCCGCCACTGAGCCACCTTGTCCGAGCTGGTGCCGCGCAGCACGTCGATCACATGGCCGGCGCCGAAGCGCTGGTCGACGCGGTAGATGGATGACAGCAGCTTTTGCATCTGCACCGTGCCGTCGTAGGAGACCGGCGGACTGAGGCAGATGTCGCAGTTGCCGCAGGGGCCGGATGACTGGCCGAAATAATCCAGCAGGCGCACGCGCCGGCAGTTCAGGGTTTCGCACAGACCCAGCATCGCGTCGAGCTTGGCGGTCTGCACGCGCTTGAAGTTTTCGTCGGCTTCCGACTCGTCGATCATGCGGCGCTGCTGCACCACGTCTTGCAGTCCGTAGGCCATCCAGGCGTCCGCCGGCGCGCCGTCGCGTCCCGCACGCCCGGTTTCCTGGTAATAGCCTTCGATGCTCTTGGGCAGGTCGAGGTGGCAGACGAAACGTACATCCGGTTTGTCGATCCCCATGCCGAAGGCGATCGTGGCCACCATCAGGATGCCGTCCTCGCGCAGGAAACGCGACTGATTGGCGGCGCGTGTGGCGTGATCCATGCCGGCGTGATACGGCAGCGCGGCGATGCCGTGTTCGTTCAGGAAGACGGCGGTTTCCTCCACCTTCTTGCGCGACAGGCAATAGACGATGCCGGCGTCGCCCGGATGTTCTTCCTTGATGAAATCCAGCACCTGCTTGCGGCCGTTGGTCTTTTCGACGATCTGGTAGCGGATGTTGGGCCGGTCGAAGGAGGACACGAACTGGCGCGCCTCATCGAGCTGCAGCCGGTGCGCGATCTCGGCGCGCGTCTGCGGGTCGGCGGTGGCGGTGAGCGCGATGCGCGGCACCTGCGGAAAGCGCTCGTGGAGAACCGACAGTTTGATGTATTCCGGCCGGAAGTCGTGCCCCCATTGCGACACGCAGTGCGCTTCGTCGATCGCGAACAGGGCGATCTTCGATGCTTCCAGCAGTTCGAGGCAGCGCGGCGTCATCAGGCGCTCGGGAGCGACATAAACGAGATCGAGGCCGCCGGTGCGCACCGCGCGCTCGGTGCGGATGGTCTCGTCGAGCGTCTGCGTGGAATTGAGGAAGGCGGCGCGCACACCGACTTCGGCAAGCGCGTCGACCTGGTCCTGCATCAGCGCGATCAGCGGCGACACGACCACGCCCACGCCCTCGCGCAGCAGCGCGGGGATCTGGTAGCACAGGGACTTGCCGCCGCCGGTCGGCATCAGCACCAGGGCGTCTCCGCCCTGGGCGACGTGGTTCACGATGTCGGCCTGCTGGCCGCGGAAAGAGGGATAACCGAAGACCGTCTGCAGGACGTGCAGCGCGGCGTTGTTGTCAAATTGTTCACGCATCCGCGTATTTTAATGCACCCACTCCACAACACCGGCGTATGCGGTGGCGATGACGATAATGCCGAACACGATGCGGTACCAGGCGAAGATCGTGAAGTCGTGCGAGCTGATGTAGCGCAGCAGCCAGCGCACGCACAGGAAGGCGGAGACGAAGGACGCCGCCGCGCCCACGCCGAACCACGGCAGGTCCACCGCGGACAGCAGGTCGCGCTGCTTGTACACGGAATAGATGGTCGCGCCGAACAGGGTCGGGATGGCGAGGAAGAACGAGAATTCGGTGGCCGCCTTGCGCGACAGGCCGAACAGCATGCCGCCGATGATGGTGGCGCCGGAGCGGCTGGTGCCGGGGATCAGCGCGAACGACTGCGCGATGCCGACCTTCAGCGCGTCGAGTGCCGTCATGTCGTCGACCGATTCCACGCGCGCCTTGGGCGCCGTCTTGTTGCGCTTTTCCACCCACAGGATGACGAAGCCGCCGACGATGAATGCCAGGGCCACCGGCACCGGCGAGAACAGCTTTGCAGTGATGGCCTTGTTGAACAGGAAACCGAGGGCGGCGGCCGGCGTGAAGGCGATGAGGACGTTCAGCGCGAAGCGCTGTGCCTTGGGATCGCTGAACAGGCCCGTCAGCACGCTGGCGATCCTGACGCGATATTCCCAGCACACCGCGAGCATGGCCCCGGCCTGGATCGCGATCTCGAAGACTTTCACTTTCTCGCCGGTGAAGTCGAGCAGGCTGGCGGTAAGGATCAGGTGGCCGGTGGAAGAAATCGGGAGGAATTCGGTCAGGCCTTCGACGATTCCCATGATGAGCGCCTTGAGCGCGAGCGTGACATCCATGAATGCTTTTCTAGTACGTTATTCGATCAACAAAAAACCCGCCGGGGCGCGGGTTTCGAGCGCTGCGAAAGAGAGACAACCCGCTAGCGGGCCGGCTCAAAGGTTACCACGAGACCGTTGCTTCTGGTCGTGATTGTGGTCGGATTGAAGCGTGTCCCGCCATAGCGGAGTTCGTCCGGTCCGAAGGTGTACAAAGGGATATCTTTCAGCAGCTGTTCGGCCAGCAGGCCGCCGACGCGCGTGATCTGATTCGCGTACAGCGGATCGAGGCCGCTGACATTAAAGGTCTCGACGCGCGGCTCGGCGAGCACGAGCGCGCTGCGCGCCGGATCGAAGCGCAGCTGGCCCGAGACGGCGAGGTTGCCGTTCCAGGTGCGGTTCAGGAAAGGCGGCGCGATCGAGGCATCCATGCTGGTCAGGATGCGATTGGCGTCCGGCTGCAGCGCCACCCGCGGATTGGTCACGCGGATGTCGAGCAGTTCAAGGAAGCGGTTGTTGAAAGGGAACCGGCCCGAGATCGCTTCCTGCAGTTTCGCCAGGGGGATCTCGACATTGCGCGGCCCGAGCAGCGTGGCGCAGGAGGCGAGGAACAATGCCGCCGCTACGGCTCCGAATGCAGCAAACCGTCGTTTCATCGAATCTCCGTCAGGATGTCAATTCATCGAGGCGGGCCAGGTAATGCATCGCGTACTCGCGTGTCCCGCCGCACATCTCCGTCGATGGCTGTAGACTCTCGCACACTGCGGGCCGTTCCGGTTTGCCGAAGATCATGCATTGGTTCAGGTCATTCAACTGGATGCAGCGGACGCCAGCCGGCTTGCCGTGTGGCATCCCGGGAATCGGCGAAGAAATTGAAGGCGCGATGCAGCAAGCGCCGCAGCCGGGACGGCATATTGATTTACTCATAGCGCAAGGCCTGGATCGGCAGCAGGGACGCGGCCTTGCGTGCCGGATAGAAGCCGAAGAAGATGCCGATGCCGGCGGAGAATCCGACGGCCAGCACAATGGATTCCGGCGACATGCGCGTGGCCCAGCCGGTCATCTCCCCGACCAGCCAGGAGCCGGTCACGCCGAGAACGATGCCGGCGAAGCCGCCGATCAAAGACAGCGTCATCGCCTCGACCAGGAATTGCGTGAGGATGTCCGACCCGCGCGCGCCCACCGCCATGCGCAAGCCGATCTCGCGCGTGCGCTCGGTCACCGAGACCAGCATGATGTTCATGATGCCGATGCCGCCCACCAGCAGCGATACCGAAGCAACCGCCGCCAGCAGCAGCGTCATGATGCGCGAGGACTCTTCCTGCGCCTGCAGCAGTTCGGTCAGGTTGCGCACGGTGAACGCATCGTCCTGGCCGGGCTGGGTGCGCTGGCGCTGCCGCAGCAGTTCGCGGATCCTTTCCTCGGCCACCTGCATGCTGGCGCCCTCGCGCACCTTCACCTGTATCGTGCCGACGCGCCGCAGCTTGCCCTGGGTATTGCCGAACAGCCGGTTGCGCGCGGTGCTCAACGGCAGCATCACGACGTCATCCTGATCCTGCCCCATCATGCTCTGCCCTTTCCGTTCCAGCACGCCGATGATGGTGAACGGCACCTTGCGGATGCGGATGGTCTGGTCGACCGGATCGAGGTCGCCGAACAGTTGCTTGGCCGCCGTCTGGCCGATCAATGCCACCTTCGCATTGCCGCTCAGTTCGGCCTGATCGAACATGCGGCCGGACTGCAGCGGCCATTCGCGCGCCTCGAAGTAATCCGGGTTGACGCCATAGATCGAGGTCGACCAGTTGGCGCCGCTCGCCACCACCTGCTCGGTGCGGCGGTTGGAGGGCGCGGCGACCTGCACTTCGGGAATCTCGCGCACGATGGCTGCGGCATCGTCGTCGGTCAGGCTCTGGTTCGCGCCGGCGCCGAGGCGCACACCGGAGGAGGTAGTGGAACCCGGCAGGATGATCATCAGGTTCGAGCCGAGGTTCTTGATCTGCTCTTCCACGCGCTGCTGCGCGCCGGCGCCGACGGCGATCATGGTGATCACCGCCGCCACGCCGATGATGATGCCGAGCATGGTGAGGATGGAGCGCAGCTTGTTTACGCGCAGCGCGTTCAGGGCGATACGGATGGTGGCGAGCAAATTCATGCGCTTGCTCCGCTTCGGGTTAGTTCCGCCTGCGCATCGTTGGGCTGGTTGGCTTCATCCGAGATGACGTGACCGTCGCGGAAGGTCACGATGCGCGAAGCGAATGCCGCGACATCGTGCTCGTGCGTCACCATCACGATGGTCATGCCGTCGCGGTTGAGCTTTTGCAGCAGCGCCATGATTTCGATGCTGGTGCGCGAGTCGAGCGCGCCGGTCGGTTCGTCGGCGAGGATGAGCGAGGGATTGTTGGCCAGCGCGCGGGCAATGGCGACGCGCTGCTGCTGGCCGCCGGACAATTGCGCGGGATGATGGTCGGCGCGCCCGCCGAGGCCGACTTCGGCCAGGCGCTGCGCCGCCCGCTGCCGGCGCTCCGCGGCAGGCACGCCGGCATACAGCAAGGGCAGTTCGACGTTGTCCAGCGCGCTGGTGCGCGGCAGCAGGTTGAATTGCTGAAACACGAAGCCGATGCGCCGGTTGCGGATCGCGGCCAGCGCGTCGGCGCTCATGGTGGCGACGGGTTCGCCCGCCAGGAAATACTCGCCCGAGGTCGGACGGTCCAGGCAGCCGAGCAGGTTCATGAAGGTCGACTTGCCGGAGCCGGAGGCGCCCATGATGGCGACGAACTCGCCTTCCCCGATGTCGACCGAGACGCCGCGCAGCGCATGCACGACGTTGGTGCCCATCACGTACTCCTTGGCCAGCCCGGCGGTCCGGATGAGCGACATCAGAACAACCTCGGTCCGGGTGCGGCCGGGCGCGAGCGCGCGCCTTCCGCCTGCTGCGGTTGCGCGGTGCCGGTGATGACTTCCATGCCCTCCCGGATATCGGGCGAGATCACTTCGGTGGTCGTGCCGTCGCTCAGACCGAGGCGGACCTCCACCGGCTTCGGCTGCTTCTTGTCGTCGAGCACATAGATGCGGCCGCGTGCGCCGCTGCCGCGCCGGTCGCCGCCCTCGGCGACGATCTGCTCGTATTTCTTCTTTTGCTCGGGATTGAGCATGTCCATGATCTGCGCGCGCAGCTCGCTGCGGTTGCGCTCGGCCGCCTTCTGGCGATCGCCCTCGGGGGCATCGCGCAGGGCCATGAACTTTTCGCGCATGCCGGCGTAGATCGCATCCAGCTTCGCCTTCTGGCTGTCGTCCAGCTGCAGGTCCTTCTCCAGGCGTTCGCGCATGGCTTTCATCTGGCCGCCGGCATTGGCAGGGGCAGCGTCAGGCTGCGCGGCGGAACGCTCATTGGCCGCTCCCGGCGGACGGAAGCGCAAGGCCGCGTTGACTACCTTCAGCACGTCGCTGCGCGTGTCGGTGACGACGCGCACGTTGGCAGTCATGCCGGGGAGCAGTTCACGGCTGGGATTGGCGGCGCTGATGACCACGGTATAGGTGACGACGTTGGACACATTCTGCGCCGCCTTGCGGATCTGCTTGACCGTGCCTTCATAGTTCCGCCCGGGGAAGGCGTCGACGGTGAAGGTGGATTTCTGGCCGATGCGGATGCGGCCGATCTCGGATTCGTCGATGGAGGCATCGACTTGCATGTCGGTCAGATTTTCCGCGATCACGAAAAGTTCCGGCGCCTGCAGGCTGGCGGCCACGGTCTGGCCGCGCTCGACGCTGCGCTTGATCACCACGCCGTTGACCGGGGCGCGGATCTCGGTACGGCCGAGATCGATCCTTGCCTGCGCCAGTGCCGCCTCGCGCTGCTTGACCACGGCTTCGGCGTTACGCAGCCCGGCCGCGGCCACATTGGACTGCGCACGGGCGGTGTTGACCTGCTCGGTGGCGGAGTTGAAAGTTGCCATTGCCTTGTCGCGCTCGGCGCCGGAGATGAAGCCCTTGTCCACCAGCTGCTGCTTGCGTTCCAGGTCGCGCTTCGCTTCGGCGAGGTCGACCTCGGCCTTGGCGAGGGCCGCGCGCTGCGCGGCGATATTGGCCTGCTGCGTCATGACCTGCGCACGCGCCGCGTCCACGTCCGCCTGCGCCTGCTGCACGCGCGTCTCGAAGGTCTGCGGATCGATGCGAGCGATCAGCTGGCCCTGCTTGACCTCGCTGTTGAAATCGACCAGCACGTCGCGCAGCTGGCCCGAGACCTGCGAGCCGATCTGCACCTGGACCACCGGGCTCAAGGTGCCGGAGGCGGAAACGCTGGCGGTGATGGCGCCCTTCTCCACCTTGCCGGTCTTGTACTGGGGTGTTCCGTTCTGCTGCTGCCAGTACCGGAATCCGAGGCCACCGGCGATGAGGATGGCGACGACGGCGACCCAGGTCCACCACTTTCTAGTCAAATTCATAAACGGAGTAAACGGAGAAAAACGATTCTGCACGAAGGATGTTGGCGATTCTACCGGCTTGCGACAGCTGCTTCTTTTCGTTATGTAACCGCGTCTGTCGCTGTGCCCGGAGATGTATGCAATCAAGACCGCGCTTGACGGTGCCATGATTGGCGCTTATATTACTGACTCGTAAGTAAGTTATTTGGTTCCTCCCATCCACCATGAATTGTCCCCTGAAGAAACGCTGGGAGCGGCGCAAGGATGCCCGTCCCCAGGAATTGCTTGCCGCCGCCCTCGACCTGTTCGTCGAGAAGGGGTTTGCCGCGACACGCCTCGATGATGTGGCGGCGCGGGCCGGTGTTTCCAAGGGCACACTCTACCTCTACTTCACGAACAAGGAAGAACTGTTCAAGGCCGTGGTGCGCGAAAACGTGGTGCCGGTGCTCGGCGAGGCGGAAGGCATCGTCGAAGCCTATGAAGGCAGCACCGTGGACTTGTTCCGGGAAATTGTGCTGGGATGGTGGGAGCGCATCGGGGCCACCAAGCTGTCGGGCATCACCAAGCTGATGATGGCCGAATCGAGCAATTTCCCGGAAGTCACGCAGTTTTACCACGACGAAGTGATCCGGCGCGGCGAGGCAATGATCGCGCGGATGCTGGAACGCGGCGTGCAGCGCGGCGAATTCCGGCCGGTCGATATTCATCAGGCAACCCGTGTCATCTGCTCGCCCATGATCATGCTGATGATGTGGAAACATTCCTTCAGCACCTGCCGCCAGGACCAGGTATCGCCGGAAGATTATCTGAACAGTTTCGTCGACATGTTCCTGCACGGCATGATTGCCCAACCCTCCCGCTGACCGGATACCCCATGTTCAAGCGCCGCGCTTTCTGGATCACCCTGGCCATCCTGCTGCTCGCCGCCGGTGTGGCGGGCGCCATGCTGAAGAAGCCGAACAAGGCGGCGCCCGTCCAGAACGCCGCGCAGGCGCCGGCGGTAATGGAATTCCTGCCCACCGACCTCATGACGGTCAAGGCCAATGACTTGCGCCAGCTGATGCCGCTCACCGGTTCGCTGCGCGCGGTCAACCAGGTCAGCGTCAAGGCGCGCGTGGCCGGCGAAGTGCGGGAAGTGCTGGTGCGCGAAGGCGAGGCGGTCAAGGCGGGGCAGGTGCTGGTCAAGATGGATACGAGCGACTATCAGGCGCGCGTGGAACAGGCCCGGGGCGCCCTGCAGGCGGCGCGCGGACAACTGGAGATCGCCACCAAGACGCGCGACAACAACAAGGCGCTGCTCGACAAGGGCTTCATTTCCAAGACGGCCTTCGATAACGCGGAGAGCCAGTACGGGATCGCCGCCGCCAATGTCGAATCGGCACGCGCCGCCCTCGACGTGGCGCAGAAGGCCCTGGCGGATACGGTGATCAAGGCGCCGATATCCGGCCTGGTCAGCATGCGCATGGTGCAGCCGGGCGAAAAGGTATCGCCGGACAACCGCTTGCTGGACGTGGTCGACCTCGGCCAGATGGAACTGGAAGCTGCGGTGCCCGCCGTGGACATCGCCCACGTCTCGCTCGGCCAGGAAGTGCAGGTCAAGGTCGAAGGCTTGCCCAAGACGCTCACCGGCAAGGTGGTGCGCATCAATCCGTCGACGCAGGCCGGCTCGCGCTCGATCATGGCCTACATCCAGGTCGAGAACCCGCAGGGCGCGCTGCGCGTGGGCATGTTCGCCGAGGCGCAACTGACGACGGCGAAGAAATCCGGCGTCCTCACGGTGCCGCAGGGCGCGGTGCATGCCGATGCCGGGCGCCAGTATGTCTATGCCATCGAAGACGGCAAGCTGGCGCGCAAGCCGGTGACTGTCGGCATCAGCGGCGACGATGGCGGAGGCGGCGCGGTAGAGATTGTCGAGGGGCTGGCGAGCGGCGCACAGATCGTCAGGGCCAACCTTGGCGTGCTGCGCGCCGGCACGCCGGTAAAGATCACCCAGGCTGCCGGCGCCGCTGCGCCGGCCCAATAAGGCCAGCATCCCATGTGGTTCACCCGCATCAGCATCGGCAACCCGGTCCTCGCCACCATGATGATGGTGGCGTTCGTCGTGCTGGGCCTGTTTTCCTACCAGCGCCTGCGCGTCGACCAGTTCCCGGATGTGACCTTCCCGGTGGTCGTGGTGCAGACCGACTATCCGGGCGCTTCGCCCGAGACCGTCGAGTCCGACATCACGCGCAAGGTCGAGGAATCCGTCAATACCATCAACGGCATCAAGAACCTTTTTTCCCGCTCCTACGAAGGCAGTTCGGTCGTCATCATCGAGTTCGACCTGACCATCGACCCGGCCCAGGCCGCGCAGGACGTGCGCGAGAAGGTGGCGATGGTGAAGACCATCTTCCGCAAGGAAGTGAAGGAACCGCGGGTGATGCGCTACGACCCGGCCGACCGGCCCATCCTGGCGCTGTCGATCACCAGCGACGCCAAGGCCAGGGAGCGCGACCTGCGCGAGCTGACCACGATCGCCGACCAGGTGATCAAGAAGCGCCTGGAAAACGTGCGCGGCGTCGGTTCGGTGGCACTGGTGGGCGGCGTCAAGCGCGAGATCCAGATCTACGTGAAGCCGGGCGAGATGGAAGCGCTCGGTATCGGCATCGACCAGGTGATCAACGCGCTGCGCAACGAGAACCAGGAACTGCCGACCGGCGCGATCCGCTCCTCTGCCGATGAAAAGGTGGTGCAGATCCAGGGCAAGGTGAAGAACCCGCAAGACTTCGGCCGCATCATCGTCGCTCGCCGCGGCGGCCAGCCGGTGCTGCTGTCGCAGGTCGCCACCGTGGTCGACGGCCAGGAAGAGCAGGAAAGCCTCGCGCTCTACAACGGCCAGCGCACGCTGGCGCTGGCAATCCAGAAGGCGCAGGGCCAGAACACCATCGACGTGGCCGACGGGCTGAAGGAAGCACTGAAGGAGCTCGAACCGCGCCTGCAGGCGCTGTATCCGGGCGTGAAAGTGGATGTGATCCAGGACAGCTCGCGCCAGATCAAGGTCGGCGTGGAGAACGTGCGCCGCACGATGCTGGAAGGCGCGGTGCTGACCATCCTGATCGTGTTCCTGTTCCTCAATTCCTGGCGCTCGACCGTCATCACCGGCCTCACCCTGCCGGTAGCGCTGATCGGCACCTTCCTGTTCATGTACATGTTCGGCTTCACCATCAACATGATCACGCTGATGGCACTGTCGCTGTGCGTGGGCCTGCTGATCGACGATGCCATTGTCGTGCGCGAAAACATCGTGCGCCATGCCGGCATGAAAGTGAACGGGCGATACAAGGACCACAAGACCGCATCGCTCGAAGGCACGAAGGAAATCGGCCTCGCGGTGCTCGCGACCACCTTCTCCATCGTCGCGGTCTTCCTGCCGGTCGGCTTCATGGGCGGCATCATCGGCCGCTTCTTCCACCAGTTCGGCATCACCGTGACGGCGGCGGTACTGATCTCGATGTTCGTGTCGTTCACGCTCGATCCGATGCTGTCTTCCATCTGGCCTGATCCTGCCGTCCATGGTGAACACGGCGGCAAGCGCAACCTGTACGACCGCACCATCGGCCGCGTGCTGCACCAGTTCGACCGTCTCGTGCAGTGGATGTCGCGCACCTACCGCGAGATGCTGGACTGGTCGCTCAGGCATCGCGGCAAGACGCTCGGCATCGCCATCGCCACCTTTGCCGCGGGCTGTGCGATTCCGGTGGCGGGGCTGGTCGGCACCGAATTCGTGCCGCAGCCGGATTACTCGGAAACCGGCGTCACCTTCTACACTCCGGTCGGCTCCTCGCTGGAATTCACCGAGACCAAGGCGCGCCAGGTGGAAGCGGTGCTGCGCGAGTTCCCGGAAGTGCGCGACATCTACACCACCATCAACACCGGCCAGGCGCAAGGCAAGAACTACGTGACTTCCTACGTGCGCCTGGTACCGCGTGCGGAGCGCTCGCGCAGCACGATCCAGATGAGCGTGCCGCTGCGTGATCGCCTGCGCCAGGTCGCCGGCATCACCGTCACCCACATCGGCTCGCTCGAAGGCGTGGGCGGCGACGTCAAGCAGTTGCGCCTGAGCCTGCAAGGCACGGACTTGAAGGAGCTGGCCCGGCTAACCGACGAAGCGATGGACAAGATGCGCGCCATTCCCGGCCTGGTCGACCTCGATTCCAGCCTGAAGGCGGAAAAGCCGACCATCGCGGTCGAGCCCAAGCGCGACATCGGCGCCGACCTCGGCGTGGGCGTGGCGCAGATCGGCATGGCGCTGCGTCCGCTGCTGGCGGGCGAGGCGGCCACGACGTGGCGCGCGCCGGACGAAGAAAACTACGACGTCAAGGTGCGCCTGTCGCCGAGCGACCGCAACAATGCCGAGGACCTGTCGCGCCTGATGCTGGCCAGCTCCCAGGTAAACGCCGACGGCTCGCCGAAGATGGTGCCACTGCGTCAGGTAGCGACGATCGCGCCGTCCACCGGGGCCAACCAGATCAACCGCCGCGACCTGAACCGCGAGGTGGAACTGTCGGCCAACGTGGTCGGGCGTTCCGCCGGCGAAGTCAGCGCGGATGTGAAGCGGGCGCTCGACAGTATCAACTGGCAGCCGGGCTACCGCTACCAGCTCGGCGGCTCTACCAAGAACATGCAGGAATCCTTCGGCTATGCGATGTCGGCGCTGCTGCTGGCGGTGATCTTCATCTACATGATCCTCGCCTCGCAGTTCGCCAGCTTCCTGCAGCCGCTGGCCATCATGTCCTCGCTGCCGCTGACCCTGATCGGCGTGTTCCTGGCGCTGATGTTTTTCCGTTCGACGCTCAACCTGTTCTCGATCATCGGCTTCGTGATGCTGATGGGCCTGGTGACCAAGAACGCGATCCTGCTGGTGGACTTTGCCAACCAGGCACGCCGGGAAGGCATGGAACGCAGCGCCGCCCTGCTCGAAGCCGCGCATGTGCGCCTGCGCCCGATCCTGATGACGACGCTGGCCATGGTGTTCGGCATGGTGCCGCTGGCCTTCGGCCTGGGCGAAGGTTCCGAGCAGCGCGCGCCGATGGGCCAGGCGGTGATCGGCGGCATTATTACATCGTCAATACTGACGCTTGTCGTGGTGCCGGTGATTTATACCTATCTTGACGATTTTGCAGCGTGGCTGCGCCGCAAATGGCAACCCGCCGCACCTGACCAGCATCAAGGCGCGCCTGCGATCATGCTTCCGCAGAGCAAAAACGAGGATGCGCTTTGATAAAATGATGGGTTTGTTCCTTCTTAACCTGTCGAGTGCCGAAATGAATATCGAAAAAGCCCGTTTCAACATGATCGAGCAGCAGATTCGCCCCTGGGACGTCCTCGATCCCGAGGTCCTGGACCTGCTGACCGTGGTCAAGCGCGAAGACTTCGTTCCGGCGGCGTACAAGAACCTGGCCTTCATGGACACCCAGATTCCGCTCGGTAACGGCGAATACATGTTCACGCCGAAACTGGAAGCACGCATCGTGCAAGACATCGCCCCGAAGAAGCACGAGAACGTGCTGGAGATCGGCGCCGGCTCCGGTTACATGGCCGCCCTGCTGTCGCACAAGGCGCGCCATGTGACGACCGTCGAGATCGATCCCGAGCTCAAGGCTTTCGCCGAGCACAACCTGTCCAGCTACGGCATCACCAACGTCGACGTCGTACTGGGCAACGGCGCGCAGGGCTGGGCGAACCAGGGCACCGACGCACCCTACGACGTGATCGTGATTTCCGGCTCGCTGCCGGTGCTGCCGGATGCCTTCCTCAAGCAGATCAAGGTCGGCGGCCGCATTTTCGCCATCGTGGGCGTACCGCCGGTCATGAACGCCCAGATCATTACCCGCGTGTCCGACACCGCCTACGACACTGTCAAGGTGTTCGAGACCGACGTGACCCCGCTGCGCGAGATCCAGAAACCTTCCCACTTCGTCTTCTGAGGACATCATGCAACACGTAACAGCACCGGAACTGGCGACCTGGATCGCCGACGAATCGCGGCCCAAGCCGGTGCTGCTGGACGTGCGCGAGCCGTGGGAATTCCAGACCTGCCATATCCCCGGCTCGCTGCCGATTCCCATGCATTCGATCCCGGAACGCCTGCAGGAACTGGAAGAGGACGCGCCGATTGTCTGCATCTGCCATCACGGCGCGCGCAGCATGTCGGTCGCCGCCTTTTTGGAACGCAACGGCTTCACGCAAGTGACCAACCTGACCGGCGGCGTCCATGCCTGGGCACTGCAGGTTGACAGCACCATGCCGACCTACTGACAGACACTGACAGACCGAATCCTTATTGCCCCCGGAGAATTGAATGCGGAAACCCGTGATCGCCACCCTGCTTGCCGGCTCCTTCCTGACGTTGAATGCGCACGCGCTCGACCTCATGCAGGTGTACCGCGAAGCGCTTGCCAACGACGCCCCGTTTGCCAGCGCGCGGGCGCAGCTCACCGCCGGCCAGGAGCGGTCGACGCAAGGACGGGCCGGCCTGCTCCCGACTATCGGCATCGGCGGCAGCTACAACCGCTCCGACCTGGAGGCGACTTCCGCCGGCCTGACCACCAACCGCGACTTCAGTTCGCGCGGCTATACCGTTTCGCTGTCGCAGCCGCTGTTCCGGCTGGCCAACTGGGAGCAGTACCAGCAGGGCAAGCTGTCGGTCGCGGTGAGCGAAGCGCAGTTCGCGCAGTCGCAGCAAGACCTGATCGTGCGCGTGTCGCAGGCCTACTTCGACGTGCTGGCCTCGCAGGATGCGCTGGCCTCAGTGCAGGCGCAGAAGACGGCGATCACCGAGCAGCTGGCATCGGCCAAGCGCAACTTCGAGGTGGGTACCGCCACCATCACCGATACGCATGAAGCGCAGGCGCGCTACGACCTCGCGGTGGCGCAGGAATTCGCCGCGCAGAACGACCTCGAAATCAAGCGTACCGCGCTCCAGCAGATCATCGGCAAGCCCGCCGGCGCGCTCGCTACGCTGCGGCCCGGCGTGAAGCTGTCGACGCCGGAACCGGGAAGCGTCGATATCTGGGTGCAGAGCGCGGAACAGAACAACTTCGGCGTCGTCGGCCAGCAGCTCGCGCTCGAGATCGCCCAGCGCGAGATCAAGCGCAACCGCGCCGGCCACTATCCGACCGTCGACCTCGTCGCCAGCCGCAGCCACAACAACCAGAACGGCAGCGCGACCAGCCCGACCGGCAGCGTGTCGGACAACAATGCCATCGGCGTGCAATGGAGCATCCCGCTGTTCGCCGGCTTTGCGGTGGACAGCCGCGTGCGCGAAGCCATCGCCCTGGAAGACAAGGCACGCTCCGACCTGGAGAACGCGCGCCGCGTGGCAGCGCAAGGCGCGCGCCAGGCCTTCCTCGGCGTGAATGCCGGCCTGGCACAGGTACGCGCGCTGGAAGCAGCGGAGGTTTCCAGCACCTCGGCCCTGGAATCCAATCGTCTCGGGTATCAAGTCGGCGTGCGCATCAACATCGACGTGCTGAATGCGCAACAGCAGCTCTTCTCGACCCGCCGCGACCTCTCGAAGGCGCGCTACGACACCATCGTCAACGGCCTGCGACTGAAGGCGGCGGCAGGCACACTGAAGGAAGACGACCTGGCTCAGGTCAACGCACTGCTGCAGCAGTAAACTCCCCTCCCGGCATCACGGCGCACCGCCGTGATGCATCTCCTCCCCCTCCTGAAATCCCGATTGTCGGAATCGGTATTCCTGCTTTCAAGAATTGCCCGGTGTAATTTTTACCGGCGTGCCTATGCTTTAGCGTTGGAGCGTGTATGAACACGCCTGTTTCAGGTGAATGTTTCCATGTGGAAATAGCATAGCCGGCTGGCTCATAACTTGCTCCAGATCAAGGAATCCTGAAATTACCACCCTGCCTTCCCGACGGAGCCCCATGCGTACCAACCTGCCTGTAACCGGAATCGAATACATCCTGAACGATACGGAGACCATCGTCTCCAAGACAGACCTGAAGGGACGCATCACCTACATCAACCAGGACTTCATCAACGTCAGCGGTTTTACCGAAGGCGAATTGCTCGGCGCACCCCAGAACATCGTGCGGCATCCCGACATGCCGCCCGAAGCCTTCGCCGACATGTGGCGCACAATCCAGGCCGGCAAGGCCTGGACGGGCCTCGTCAAGAACCGCTGCAAGAATGGCGACCATTATTGGGTGGAGGCCAACGCCGCGCCGCTGATTGAAAACGGACGCATCGCCGGCTACACCTCGATCCGCATCAAGCCCAGCCGCGAGCAGGTAGCCGCGGCCGAACGGGCGTACAAGGCGGTGCGTGAGGGCGACAAGCGCATCGAAATCCGGGAAGGCAGTGCGGTGACACGCTCTGCATTCCGGCGGCTCAACTTCCTGCAGAAGCTGTCGCTGAAGGCAAAGATGACGATCGCCTTCGGCTCGATCGGCGCGCTGTTCCTGGCCGACATCCTGGCGCCGGCGAGCATGGCGCATGCCCTCTCCGGTTTCGGCGTCATCCTCACCCTGCTCTCCGGCCTGGTGCTGTACCGCGGCATCGTCACCCGCCTCGAGGTCGCCAAGCAAGACATCGATCGCATGAGCGCGGGCGACCTGAGCTGCAAGATCCACTCGGAAGGCGATGACGAGATTTCCAGCGTGCTGCAGGCGGTGCGCGTGCTGCAGACCAATGTGAAGCTGCTCGTCGGCCAGATCAAGGAAGCGACCGATCTCGTCAACAAGGGATCGCAGGAAATCGCGGCCGGCAATTCCGATTTGTCGGCGCGCACCGAATCGCAGGCGAGCTCACTGGAAGAGACTGCATCGTCGATGGAAGAACTGACCAGCACCGTGCGCCAGAATGCCGACAACGCGCAAGAGGCGAATCAGCTGGTGATCTCCACCTCCGCCATCGCGGTGAAGGGCGGCCAGGCCGTCGGCAAAGTCGTGGAAACCATGGCATCGATCCGGGAAAGCTCGACCCGCATCGCCGACATCATCAGCGTCATCGACGGCATCGCGTTCCAGACCAACATCCTCGCCCTCAACGCGGCGGTGGAAGCGGCGCGTGCCGGCGAACAGGGCCGCGGATTCGCCGTGGTGGCCGCGGAAGTGCGTACGCTGGCGCAACGTTCGGCAAGCGCGGCCAAGGAAATCAAGGAACTGATCAACGAGTCGGTGCAGCAGGTGGAGGCCGGCAGCACGCTGGTGGACGATGCCGGCAAGACGATGAACGAGATCGTGTCCTCGGTGAAGCATGTCACCGACATCATGAACGAGATCACCTCGGCCAGCCGCGAACAGAGCGCGGGCATCGAGCAGGTGAACCAGGCGATCAACCAGATGGACGAGATCACGCAGCAGAACGCGGCGCTGGTGGAACAGTCCGCCGCGGCGGCGGAGACACTGCGCGAGCAGGCGGTGAAGCAGGCGCAGCTGGTGGGCGCCTTCAAGCTGATCGCCGGTGGCGCGCCGGCGTTGACCTTGCTGACGAACAAGGTCGCGCCCCATGCTGCAGGGAAGGGACGCCGGCGCGTTGCCGCTATAACGAACGGGCGATGATTTCCTTCATGATCTCGTTGGCGCCGCCGTAGATGCGCTGCACGCGCGCATCGGCATACATCTGCGCGATCGGGTATTCGAGCATGTAGCCGTAGCCGCCGAAGAGCTGCAGGCAGTTGTCGATCACCTTGCACTGCAGGTCCGAGATCCAGTACTTGGCCATGGACGCGAGCACCGTGTCCATGCGCCCTTCCAGCATGTCGACGACGCAGCGGTCGATAAAGGTGCGCGCGATGGTGGCTTCGGTCTTGGCTTCGGCCAGCACGAAGCGCGTGTTCTGCATGTCGATCAGCGCCTGCCCGAAAGCCTTGCGTTCGCGCGTGTACTCGATGGTCAGGCGCAGCGCGCGCTCGATCGAGGCCACGCCGGACACGCCGATGATCGTGCGCTCATAGGGCAGCTCGTTCATCAGCTGCGCGAAGCCCTTCCCTTCCACGCCGCCCAGCACGCCGTCGGGCGCGACGCGCGCATTGTCAAAGTACAGCTCGCAGGTATCCTGGCCTTTCTGGCCGATCTTTTCGAGAATGCGGCCGACACGGAATCCGCCGCAGTTGCCCGTTTCAAGCAGCATGAGCGAAATACCCTTGGCGCCCGCCTCCGGCTCGGTCTTGGCCACCACCAGGATGAGGTCCGCGAGGTAGCCGTTGGAGATGAAGATCTTCGAGCCGTTGAGCAGGTAGCCGTCGCCATCGCGAACTGCGGTAGTACGGATATTCTTCAGGTCCGAGCCGGCGCCGGGTTCGGACATCGCGATGGCCGCGATCATTTCCCCGGAGGCCAGCTTCGGCAGGTATTTGCGTTTCTGTTCCTCGGTGCCCTGGTGCAGCAGGTAATTGGCAACGATGGCATGCACGTGCAGACCGAACGAGACGTCGCCCGCATAGGCGAGCTCCTCGAACACCACGCATTCATGCGCGAAGCTGCCGCCGCTGCCGCCGTATTCCTCCGGGATGTCGGCCAGCAGCATGCCGAGCTGGCCGGCCTTGCGCCACAGGTCGCGGTCGACATGTTGCTGCTTGCGCCATTTCTCCTGGTGCGGGACGATTTCCGCTTCGACGAAGCGGCGCACGGCGTCACGGAAACCTTCGATCTCGGGATTGGTCCAGGGCGAGGTATAGTTCATGCGATGTCTCCCTTGATTCAAGCGGCACGATACATGGTGACGACGCAGGCGCCACCGAGACCGAGGTTGTGCTGCAGGGCGATGCGCGCGCCTTCGACCTGCCGCGCCTCCGCCGTTCCGCGCAACTGGTGCGTCAGTTCGTAGCACTGGGCAAGACCGGTGGCACCGAGCGGATGCCCCTTGGAGAGCAGACCGCCGGATGGGTTGGTCACGACCTTGCCGCCATAGGTGTTGTCGCCGTCATCGACGAATTTCGCCGCGCCGCCTTCGGGGCACAGGCCGAGCGCTTCATAGGTGATCAGTTCGTTGTGCGCGAAGCAGTCGTGCAGCTCGACCACGTCCAGGCTGTCGGGGCCGATGCCCGCCTCTTCGTAGACGCGCGACGCCGCTTCCTTCGCCATGTCGTAACCGACCACGCGCATCATGTCGCGCGATTCGAAGGTGCCGGGCCGATCCGTGGTCATCGCCTGTGCGGCGATGTGGACGCGGGTATCGAGGCCCTTTGCCTTCGCAAAGTCCGCCGAGACGAGCACCGCCGCCGCGGCGCCGCAGGTCGGCGGGCATGCCATCGAGCGGGTCATCACGCCGGGCCAGATTACCGGTGCGTTCATCACGTCGTCGGCGGTGATCACCTGGCGGAACAGGGCCAGCGGATTGTTCGCAGCATGACGGCTTGCCTTGGCGCGGATCTTGGCGAAGGTCTCCAGCGGCGTGCCGTACTTCTTCATGTGGCTCAGGCCGGCGCCGCCGAAATAGCGCAGGGCAAGCGGGATATCCGGCATGCCGACCAGCTCGTCGGTGATGGCATCGAAGGCATCGAAGGGCGACGGCCGGTCCTTGAACACCGAGCTCAGCGCGCCGGGTGTCATCTGCTCGAAGCCGAGCACCAGCACGCACTCGGCCGCGCCGCTCGCCACGGCCTGCCGCGCCAGGAACAGGGCGGTCGATCCGGTCGAGCAATTGTTGTTGACGTTGATGACCGGGATGCCGGTCATGCCGACCCCATACAGCGCCTTCTGGCCGCTCGTCGAATCGCCGTACACGTAGCCGGCATAGGCCTGCTGCACATCCTCGTAGGCAATGCCGGCATCGGCCAATGCCAGCCGCGCGGCACTGGCGCCCATCTGGTCATAGGGCGCGCTCGCACCCGGCTTGGCGAAGGGAATCATCCCGACGCCCGAAACGAAGACTTTACGGCTCATCATGCACTCCATGCGGTGGCGGTTCAACAGAGAATCGACATTATAGGTCACATGACCTAAACTAGAAGCGTACAGGCCGCATGGCGATTCTGTCAATCCGCATGCGATAATCCGGCGTCCGTTTTTTGACTTCCCTCCATGTCTCCCGCGCTCAAGACATCACTGCAACGCAAGACCTCAAGCACCACCGAGAAAGGTTATGCGCGGGCCAACGACATCCTGCAGGCAGCGCGCGAAATCTTTGCGTCGGAAGGCTACGGCGGGTTGTCGATGCGTCGCGTGGCGGCCCATGTCGGCGTCAGCCTGAGCAATGTGCAGCACTACTACCGCAACAAGGACATGCTGGTCGAGGCGCTGCTCCTCGATTCGCTCAACCAGTTCCAGGAACGTATAGACGGCATCACCGCATCGATGGAGGGCGCCTCGCGTGTCGACCAGTTCATGGCGACGGTCGACATGTTCCTGGAAGAGCTGGGCAATCCGGTCATCCGCGGCATGTTCTTCGAATTCTGGGCCCTCGCCACGCGCAATACCTTTGCCTCGACGCTGATGGAGCGCATGCAGTCGCGTGAGCGCAAGGCGATCTACAAGCTGATCCAGGGGCTGTCGCCGGAGATTCCTGACGAGGAATACATGCTCAGGGCGGCGCTGATCGTGGCCCAGATCGAAGGATTGATGCTGTTCCGGGTACGCAACCGGCCCAGCCGGCCGGAACTCGCAGGCCTGGAAAGCGCCGCGCGCGCGGCGGTGCTCCGGCTCGCGATGCAAGCCTGATACACATCCGGGCGTCGATGGCAGGAAACATTGCTCAAGATCAAACCCGCCGGGATAAGTGAGCCTACACTGCAGTCATGGCCGGGCAACATCGGCCGGTTGGAGACGATGATGAGCAAACCCGAGACACTGTACGAAAAAGCCAGCTACGAACTGAACGAGTTCCGTGAGCGGCGCATGGCGGAACGCCGTGCAGTGGCGCGCGACACGCCCGACCGCCGCAGACAGCCGGGCAATGAACCGCAGACCGACATCAAGCAAGAGGACGACGGGCAGCAAGACAGCTGACGCCCGGTCAGCCTCTGGTCCGGCCTAGACCGCCGAGCCGGCGCTTCGCCTGCCGCATCGCATCGAGGATACGCATGGCAATGCGCTCTCCCCTGCCGAGGTTCTCGCCCTTGTCCGCCCTGTCGAACAACGATAGCGCGCGGTGACGCCAGGCTGCGGCGGCATTGCCAAGCGCCAGCCGCGGATGGAGCAGCAGATGCAGCCGCGAGCGGTACAGTACGAGGTGGTGCAGGCTGCGCGAATGGGCGCCGAGCGCAAACTTGTATTCGTACTCGTTCCACATGAAGTTGTATTCCTTGCAGCCGCGCGCGATGCATTCGCAGATCGTCAGGTAGCAGCAGAGGATGCCCGCGGAATACTCGTTGTAGCGCGGGTCGTGGGAAATCACCTTGAAGAAGTAGTTGCCGCCGGCGAAGTAGCCGATGCTGCCGCCCGCCACCTTGCCGTCGATGCGCATCACGAGCACCATCCCGCACTCGCGCACAAGGGCAATCACCTTGTCCACTTCCTCGTCCAGCGCATAGCGGATGTTCTTGCCGGCGATGCGCGCGCGGTTCAGGTCGATGATCGCCTGCATGTCTTCCTCGCTCGCCGCGTCCTTTTCCGCGATGTCGACACTAAACGACGGATGCTCGCGCTTGAGCTTGTCCATGTACCGGCGCAGGTTGCGGCGCATGTTCTTGCCGAGGCTGCCGACGTACTCGTCCGCGGTGGCGGGCAGGGGCAGGACGATGTTCGCGGTGCAGGCATGCTGCTGCAACGGCCGGCGCAGCGTGAGCACGCCGGACTGCACCGCGTGCAGGATGATGGCGTGGACATCCGGCCAGGCGGAAAAGACATGGCCGGCAAGGCGCTCCGCATCTTCCTCGTCGATTGCCATGCCTTCATTGACGACATGGACTGCACTGCCCTTCCTGCTCAGCAGGAAGGCCGCCAGCACATGGTCCTGCCGGCGCACGACGCAGGTATGCGTCACCTCCGACAGGCCGCCGTAGATCCTCAGGTGGGCGAACGTCGAGTGGATGTTGCCGTACCGCGCTTGCATCGCCGCGTCGATTGCCGGCGTCAGTTCCGCTGCACGCAGCTCGACGACGATGCCGTCGTCCGCACGTTCCGCTGCCGGCAGCACGACCTGCATTGCAGCGGCTTCATTCAATTCATTCACGCCAGGAATGGCCGTCTCCCAGTTGCATGACACGGGTTGAGACTAGCATCGGCAATCGCAGGGACGGCGGCTTTTCGCAGCCTGTTTGTGCTGTACCAAGAAGCGGCCTGCAGGAACGCAACAGTGTTGCGGCCCTTCAAGAGCAGGCAGGAAATTCAGCGCAGCGGCGCGGTGCTCAGCAAACCCGCGCGACTGCGCAGGAAAGCGGCGACCTGTTCCGCGGGACGCGGCTCGGCGAAATAATAGCCCTGCATGATGTCGCAGCCGGCATTGCGCAGGAAGCTGAGCTGCTCTTCGGTTTCCACGCCTTCCGCCACCACCGACAGGCCGAGGCTGTGCGCCATGGCGATGATCGCGGTGGTGATCGCCTCGTCGTCGCCGTCGCCGGGAATGTCGCGCACGAAGGTGCGGTCGATCTTGACCTGGTCGATCGGGAAGCGCTTGAGGTAGGCCATCGAAGAATAGCCGGTGCCGAAATCATCGATAGACAGGCGGATGCCTTCCGTCTGCAGCCGATTGAGCAGGTCGACGTTGGCATGCACGTTATCCATCAGCACGGTTTCGGTGATCTCCAGCTCCAGCTGGCTGGGCGGGATATCGAACTCGCGCAGCGCGCCGATGATGTCGTGCACCAGGTTCGGGTCGCGCGTCTGCCGCGCCGACAGGTTGACGGACACCGGAATCGCTCCCAGTCCCGATTCGCGCCATGCCGCCGCCTGCTTGCAGGCGGTGCGCAGGACCCAGCGCCCGATCGGGACGATCAGTCCGCTGTCCTCTGCAACCGGGATGAACTCCACCGGGCTGATCATGCCCAGCTCGGGATGCTGCCAGCGCAGCAGCGCTTCCAGCCCGACCAGCCGGCCGTCGCGCAGGTTGACCTGCGGCTGGTAATACAGCAGCAGCTCGCCGCGGTCTAGCGCCTTGCGCAGCTTGGTTTCGAGCGACAGGCGTTTCTGCACGCGATGGTCCAGTTCGGGGTGGAACTGTTCGAACGCATTCTTGCCCTTGCCTTTGGCCTGGTACATCGCGGTGTCCGCATTGCGGGTCAGGGTCTCCAGGTCGGGCGCGTCGTCGGGATAGATGCTGATGCCGGCGCTGGCCGTCGCATAGATCTCATGGCCGTCGACATCGAAGGGTGCGGCCAGCACGTTCAGCACCTTCTCCGCGACGCCCGCCGCATTGGGAACCTCGGATCGTTCGAGGATGATCGCGAATTCGTCGCCGCCGATGCGGCAGATCACATCGCCGCCGCGCAGGCATTCGGCCAGGCGCCTGGCCACCAGCTTGAGCAGGCTGTCGCCGCTGTGGTGTCCGAGCGTGTCGTTGACGATCTTGAAGTTGTCGAGGTCCAGCAGCAGCAATCCGGCGCAGCCGCCGAGCTCGTCCACCTTGCCCAGGGCGATGGCGAGGTATTCATTGAAGGCATGCCGGTTCGGCAATCCGGTCACCGGGTCGACATGGGCCAGATAGTCGAGATGGGCTTCGGCGCTCTTGACGAGGCGGCGCATGCGCGCAACCAGCAGGTAGGCGAAGGCAAGCGAGCCCATCGCAATCGCGAGCGTGAGGCCGGCATAACCGACGAGGCGGGCATAGAGCTGCTCCAGGCTGGCGCGGATCACCACCACGCCGATCTCGCGGCCATCCATTTCCACGCGCCGCGCGACCTCGAGCTGGTTGAACCCGAATTGATGTCCGTCGTCCACCAGGGCCGGCGACGGCGTTGCGACGAGCGATACGCCGTCGCGGCGGTACGATGCGAGCAGTGTGCGTTCCGCGGTGAACACGCCGGCCGCCTCGATGCTGGGCGAGCCCTCCAGCACGGCCAGCGTTTCGTTGCTGGCCCTGCTGTCGTTGAACAGCAGCGCAGCCGAACTGTTCTCGCCGATGAGCCTGGCCTGGACCTTCACGTCTTCCAGCAGTCCGCCGCGCAGTGCGAAAAACTGGAACAGGATCAGCAGCACGCTGGCAAGCAGCAGCGCGGCCCCGGCCGTGACCAGGTTGGCCAGTTCCATCCAGCGGCCAAGCCGCTGCGGCCGGGAGTAGTGCGCGGCGCTCATTGCACTGTCCTTGCCAGGCGCAGCAGCTTGGAACTGAGCACCAGACGGGCCTGCCTTGCCGCGCGCGTGTCGACGTCGAATACGACGCGCTTGTTGTCCACGCCCAGCGCGATGATGCTGCCGTCGTGGCCGATTTCGTCGTCATCGGATACCGTGAGCACGCTCGCGCCGCCCAGGCCTTTCTTGATCTGCACCCAACGTTCACGGTCGTTTCCGTCAACGAACAGCACGTGGCAGGCGCGCAGCGTGTCCAGCGCGGCGAGGTGGCGCACCGAAACCCGGCGGCCCTTGACGGCCTTTTCGTTGAGCCCCGCCAGCGCGTGGCGCAAGGCGCTGCCGGGATTGACGCAGATGTTCAAGGTGCCCCCTTCATACGCCGTATCGGACGGCCACTCAGTGAATAGCGCAAAGTTGTACACGAAGGCTGCCTTCAGCTCATATTCGGGCACCGGCTCCGCCATACCCGGCAGCGGCAGCAGGAGCAGCGCCGGCATCAGGCGGCCGACGGTCCTGCGCAGCGTGGCGATGAACAGGCCGGACATCAGAACGCGTAGCCCAGCTTGAGCCGGAAGGTGCGTCCGTTCTGGACGATCGCATCCTGCACATGTTCCTCGGAACCGGGGTCGGCATAACGGCGGTCGAACAGGTTGTAGATGCTTGCCGACAGTTCCAGTCCCGGCGCCAGGCGTATGGCGGACAGGGTCAGGTTGGCGAGCCAGTAGCCGCCGGTTTCGCCCTGCAGCGTGCCGCGCCTGCCGACGTAGCTGGCCTCTGCCCCGCTGCGCCATCCGGTGCCCGGCACGGGCGCGCTGAGGTTGAACTTGGCGAGGTGGCGCGGCGAGTTGACCAGCAATGCGCCGCTGCCGACGTCCTTGGCCCGCTGCCAACTGTAGCTGGTGCGCAACCGCGCGCCGCCGGTCCACGCCCTTTCCCATTCGAGCTCGATGCCGTATGCCCTCGCTCGGTTGAGGTTGCGGAATACCAGCAGACCGTCGGCGGGATCGGTCGTCTGGGTGATCAGGTTGGACACCGTGTTGCGGAACACCGATGCAGTCAGGCGAGACTCCGGGGAAGCGGCGTGTTCGACGCTCAGCTCCTGCGTGCGGATGCGTTCCGCTTTCAGGCCGGGATTCGATTTCTGCCCGCCGGCGCTGAGCATTTCGTAGTACAGCTCGTAGGCGTTGGGCGCGCGGAAGGCGGTGCCGGCCATGGCCTTGTAGGTCGTCGCTTCGCTCGCCTTGTGGATCAGCGCCACCCGCGGATTGATGCTGCTGTCCCCGGTCGAGGAGCTGCGGTCGTAGCGCGCGCCGGCATTGAGCAGCAGGCTGGGGCGAAGCGCGAACTCATCCTGCAGGTACACGCCGAAACGGTTGCCGGCACGGCGGTCGTCGAGCCTGGACACGAAAGGGTCGGCGTCGAAATTGAACTGATGCTGCCGGTAATCGCGCTGCACCTCGGCGCCCATCACCAGCTTGTGGCCGGCGATGCGGGTCGTGACCAGTCTGCCCTCGGCGCCCCACCAGCTGGATTGCGAGCCATCGCGGTTGAGGGTGAGCGGCGGGTAGTCGTACACATAGTCGCCGGTGTAATCGTAGCGGCCCCAGAACAACCGGGTGGTCAGCTGGGCGTCGTCGGCGAGCTGCGCGCGATGGCTGGCGTCGACAAAGCTCTGGATATCGACGGTGCGCGCGCGAGCGTCGTTGAATGCCTGGCTATAGGACGCGGTCGGAATGCCTTTCGTCCGCTCGCTATGTGCAAGGGATACGCTCCAGGCGCCGGCCGCCCCTTTCAGCAACAGGTTTTGCGCACGGTCGTGGTCCAGCCGGCGGGCGACGCCATTGTTCGTGGCCGGCGTATCGAATTCGGGGAAGTACAGGTCTGGCCCGTCTTCACGG
>NZ_DASRXF010000226.1:0-2255 GCF_035654295.1 Noviherbaspirillum sp.
GTCCTCGGTCTCGGTGACCAGCAGGCCGGCGGGCAATTCCTTTTCCAGCACCATCTTGAAGGCGCCGCGGCCGATGCCCGATTCCAGCTTCAGCTCGATGTGCGACAAGCGGCCGAGCCGGTTGAAACGCCACTGCGCCGCGCCGATGTCCATCACGGCAAGCCGCTGCCCCGCACGCGCGCGTGTCAACCCGCCCGCCACCCGCAGGCGCACCTCCTGCGTGCCGGCGCGCAACGCCAGGCTGTCGCCTTGCTTCACCTGCAGCCATTCCATTGCCGCCGGCGACAGGAAGATGGCGTCGTCGGCCAGCGTGTCAAAAGCGCGGTCGTCGGCCGGCACGCCGATCAGGTCGGGCGCGATGGCGCCGGCCTGGAAGACATCGATGCCCAGCACTTTCAGCGCACCCTGCCGTCCGGGTACCGCGGCATCGACCTCGACCACGGGACTGGCAACGGCCACCTCCTTGCGCTGGAGCAGCTGCGCATAAATCGCTTCGTCAAACGTGGGCTGGGTGCCGCGTACCTGCAGGTCGGCCTGGCCCGAGAGGCTTTTCACGGCAGCCGAAAACTCGTTGTAGGCGGCGGCATTGATCAGGTGGATCGCAAAACCGAGCGCCACGCCGAGCGCGATCGCGGCGGCTGCAACCAGGGCGCGCACCGGATGCGCGCGCCATTCGCCGAAGGTGAGCCAGCGTTGCAGCAGTGCGATCGATCCCCTGTTCATGCCGGCTGCAGCCCGTGGCGGGTGAGCACCAGCACGCGGTCGGCGGTCGCGGCGGCGGCATGGGAATGGGTGACGATGATGCCGGAGGCGCCGTTATCCTTGATTTCCTTGCGCAGCAGCAGCAAGACCTCGTGGGCGGTATCGGGATCGAGGTTGCCGGTCGGCTCGTCGGCCAGCAGCAGCCGCGGACGATGGACCAGCGCGCGCGCGATCGCCACCCGCTGCATTTCGCCGCCGGAAAGCTGGCGCGGATAATCCTGCCCGCGGTCCAGCAGGCCGACGGCGTCCAGCATCTGCGATGCACGCTCCAGCCCGGTCTGGTTCAGCATCAGGGGCAGGGCAACGTTCTGTGCGACGGTCAGGTGCGGCAGGATATGGAAGGCCTGGAACACGAAGCCGAATTTCTCGCGCCGCAGGCGGGTCGCGGCATCGTCATCGAGCGCCGTCATCGGCACGTTGTCGACGAGGATCTCGCCGCTGTCCGGCTTGTCCAGTCCGGCGATCAGATTCAGCAGCGTCGACTTGCCGACGCCGGACTCGCCCATGACTGCGACATATTCGCCGGCCTCAAGCGTGTAGTCGACGCCGGCCAGTACCTGCCTTCCGCTTGCATATGATTTAGTGACGTCCCGCAATAGGAGCATGTTGTTCAGGGAGAAACGATAGATGGTTTCGACATAAGCAAATACGCAAGCTTGCTTGTGTCGCCTCAAGGACGCAGCGGGTACGGCAAATATGATAACGAAAAAACCTGCCGTTCATTGCCACCGTTGCATCTGGCTTCCAGAGCAAGCTTGCATGACAGAACACACTTTCCACTCCGACCTGCAGCAGCCTGGATTCCTGCAGTTGTACCGCAAGGATCCCGCGGCCATCCGGAAGGAGCTGGAGGCCGGGCTGCGCGCGCCGGACGCTACGATTGCACCGAAGTACCTGTACGACGCGCTGGGCTCGAAGTTGTTCGAAGCGATCTGCGAGCTCCCCGAGTATTACCCGACCCGCACCGAGGCCAGCATCTTCTCGCAGCATCTTTCCGGCATCGCCCGTGCCATCGGCCGCGGCACAACCTTCATCGACCTTGGGGCGGGCAATTGCGCCAAGGCGGAACATCTGTTCCCGGTCTTGCAGCCGGCGCAATACGTGCCGATCGATATCTCGGTGGACTTCCTGCGTGATGCCGTCGAGCGCCTGCGCATCCGATATCCCGTGATTCGCATGCATGCCATCGGCATGGACTTCTCGCACACGCTCGAATTGCCGGAACAGGTGCGGCGCGAGAAGCGCCTGTTTTTTTACCCCGGGTCCTCGATCGGCAATTTCACGCCCGAGGAAGCGGCTGCCTTGCTCGGGCGCATCCGCGATGCCTGCGGGCGCGACGGCGGCCTGCTGATCGGGGTCGATCTGATCAAGGACAAGTCCCTACTCGATAAGGCCTACGACGACGCGATCGGCGTCACCGCGGCATTCAACCTCAACATGCTGCGCCATGTGAACGCGCTGCTCGGCGCCGACTTCGACGTGCGCCAGTGGCG
>NZ_DASRXF010000227.1:0-13437 GCF_035654295.1 Noviherbaspirillum sp.
CGGTGGTGCTTGTCGTGCCGGATGCGGAAGAAATCAGAAGCGCGTTTCCTTCACTGCCGCTTCCAAGGCTTGCAAATTTCAATACGTGACTTACTTGAGTTGCTCGTTCAGGAGCGACAGGATCCTGTCCGCGGTCTGCGACGAATCCGGCCGGCCCTCATTGTTCAGCACCGCGACCTGGCTTGCACCGCCCGTTGCCTTCACCGAAATACGGAAACGCTGGGCCGATTTGGCACTGTCATCGGAACCGAAGGAGAACATGCGCGAGAGGATGCCCTTCTCGGATGCCTTCTTCTGGTCGGCATCCGGGTCGACGTAGCGCACGAAGTAGAGGCCTTGCGCGCGGTCGCGGTCTTCCACGGTGAAACCGACACGATCCAGTGCGAGGCCGACACGGCGCCATGCGCGGTCGAATCCTTCGTCCACTTCCACGTAGCCGCCGCTGGTGCCCTTGACCAGTTTCGCGCGGGACGCTTGCGGGCCGACACTGGCCACGGTTGTCCTTGCCTGCGTCGTTTCGGCACCGAGGCGGGTCATCAGGCGCGTCAGGAATTCGGCCTCGAGCTCCGGATCGGACTGGCGCGGCGTCCACATCGTGCTGTCCTTCTGCTGGCCGACGAGCACTTCCTGCATGCCGCGATGGCTGATGTAGATTTCCGTCGTGCCGTCCGCGGCGCGCTCCAGGCGGGTGCGGAACTTGTCGCGCTCGCCGGTGGAGTACAGAGAGTCCAGCGCCTTGCCGATGGCATTGCGGATGAAGTCCTGCGGAATCTTGGCGCGGTTCTCGGCCCAGTCGGTTTCCATCACGCCGGCCTGCGGAACTTCGTAGCTGATCAGGAAGCCGGACTCCTGCCAGAAGTCCTTCACTGCGGGCCAGAGCGCGTCAGGCGCCTGCTTGACCACCAGCCAGCGCTGGTTGCCGGCTCGCTCGATGCGCATGTCCGGCGTGGCGCTTACCGCCACCGCGGCGGTGGGCGACGTAGGCCGCATCACTTGCTGCTGGTTGTAGGCCGATGCCGTCGCCGTGCCGCGGTTTGCCTCGGGAATGGCGTAACGGTTTTCGCGCTGCAATTGGGTTAGATCCGGCGGCACCTCCAGCGACGGCGCCTTCCCGGCGCTCTTGTACTCGACGCGGTCCGGCTCCAGCACCGATCCAATTGTGCTGCAGCCTGCAAGGCCGGCCAGCGCCAGCCCGAAAATGATTCCGCGGTTTGCGATACGAGTGTGCTTTCGAATTGTCATGATGCTGAATGAGGTGAAGTCTGCGTGACTGCCGGGCCAAATGCGGCGCTTATTGTAATACACCCGATTCGCGCAAGGCCGCGCGCACGGTCTCGTGATAGGCCTCGCCCAGCGGCGCCAGCGGCAGGCGGAGACCCGGCGGGATCAGTCCCATCTGGGTCATCGCCCACTTCACGGGTACGGGATTGGGTTCCACGAACAGCTTGTTATGCAGGGGCAGCAGCTTGTTGTTGATGGCAACCGCCTCGGTGACCTTGCCGGCCATCGCCGCGGCACAGAGCTCGTGCATGCCGCGCGGCGCAATGTTCGCCGTCACGGAAATGTTGCCCTTCGCGCCGCAGAACATGAGGGCCATCGCCGTCGCGTCATCGCCGGAATAGACGGCGAATGACTTCGGGGCAAGGCGGATCAGGTCGCTGCCGCGGGCGATATTGCCGGTCGCATCCTTCACGCCCACGATGCCGGGCACCTGCGCCAGGCGCAGGATGGTTTCATTGGCCATGTCGGCCACGGTACGGCCGGGTACGTTGTAGAGGATCGCGGGCAGGTCGACGGACTCGGCGATCTTCCTGAAGTGCTGGTACATGCCTTCCTGCGTCGGGCGGTTGTAGTACGGGACCACCAGCAGGGAGGCGTCGGCGCCGACGCTCTTGGCATACTGTGTCAGTTCGATTGCTTCCGTGGTCGAATTGCCGCCGGTGCCCGCGATGACGGGGATGCGTTTGGCGGTGTGCTCCACCGCGATCTTGATCAGCTCGCAATGTTCTTCGACCGAGACCGTCGGCGATTCACCGGTGGTACCGACGATGACAATGCCGTCGGTTCCTTCGGCGATGTGCCAGTCGATCAGTTTGCGCAGTCCCGGCAGGTCGAGACTGCCGTCTGCATGCATGGGAGTGACAATGGCGACGATGCTGCCCTGAATCATGATGTTATTGGGTAAAGATATAAAAGGTTGATTGTAGCGGATAGCCTGCTCCCGTGGGGCAATACGGGGTGAAATCGGCTTCAGGCCAGCCTGCGGCGCGCCGGCTCCGATGCCCCGGCAGACTTGATGGCACAGATACGCTGGACCATCGCAGGCCTCGGTATTTCAACGTATCCATCCTCGAATGCGATGACACGTAGTGCATCGTCGCGCATGGCCAGTTCGATCAGTTCGCCCTCGCGCAGCAGGAAGGCCGGGTTGGACGGCTTGCCAAATTGCTCATTTCCGGCGGCGAAGGTTTCATAGATCAACAGGCCGTCGGGCGCAAGGCTCAGGAAGAGATGCGGAAAGAGCGGACGGTGCAGGTAGTTGGTGACCACAATGCCGGCGAATCTGCCCTCTTCGTAGGGCCATGCCATGCCCTCGGTTTCCAGGTCTCGCTGCTCGGTCACGATGCCGGGGCCGGAGGCCAGCGCGAGTGCGCCGGCATCCCGGTCGACCGCCAGCACCGCATGTCCCTGCTGCGCCAGCAGGCGCGCGTGGCGCCCGCCGCCGCACGCGAGGTCGAGCACTTCGCCCGCGGGGATCAGCGGGAGAAAGCGGGCGACCCAGGGCGACGGCGTGTCGGAGGCAAGATGGGAAGACACAGCAGCGCCTGCGCTCAGTCGTAGCCGAGACCCATTGCATCGCGCACGTCGCGCATCGTTTCCTGCGCGAGCTTGCGTGCCTTGTCGCAGCCGTCGGCCACGATGGCGCGTACCAGCGACGGATCGTCGAGGTATTTCTGCGCGCGTTCGCGCATCGGCTCCTGTTCCTTGAGGATTGCATCGACAACCGGCTGCTTGCACTCGAGACAGCCGATGCCGGCCGACCTGCAGCCCTTCATCACCCAATCCTTGGTCTGTTCGTCGGAGTACACCTGGTGCAGCTGCCACACCGGGCATTTCAAGGGGTCGCCCGGATCGGTGCGGCGCACGCGTGCCGGGTCGGTCGGCATGGTGCGGACTTTCTTGGTCACCGATTCCTTGTCCTCGCGCAGCGTGATCGTGTTGCCGTAACTCTTGGACATCTTCTGCCCGTCGAGGCCGGGCAGGCGCGATGCCTCGGTCAGCTTGGCCTGCGGCTCGACCAGGATGATCTTGCGGCTGCCTTCCAGATAGCCGAACAGGCGCTCGCGGTCGATCATCGACAGGTTCTGCGTTTCGTCGAGCATGGCCTTCGCCTGCTCGAGTGCATCGGCATTACCCTGCTCCTGGTAGGCGGTACGCAGCTCGGTGTACATGCGCGCGCGCTTGCTGCCGAGCTTCTTGATCGCTTCCTGCGCCTTTTCCTCGAAGCCCTTTTCCTTGCCGTACAGGTGGTTAAACCGGCGCGCGAGTTCACGCATCATTTCGATGTGCGGCACCTGGTCTTCACCCACCGGCACCATGCTGGCGCGGTAGATCAGCACGTCCGCCGCCTGCAGCAGCGGGTAGCCGAGGAAGCCGTAGGTGGCAAGATCCCGGTCAGCCAGTTTTTCCTGCTGGTCCTTGTAGGTCGGCACGCGTTCCAGCCAGCCGAGCGGCGTTGCCATCGAGAGCAGCAGATGGAGTTCGGCGTGTTCCGGCACCTTCGACTGGATGAACAGCGTGGCCTGCGAGGGATCGACGCCCGCCGCGAGCCAGTCGATCAGCATGTCCCACGTGCTGGTTGTGATGATGCTGGGATCATCGTAATGCGTGGTCAGCGCATGCCAGTCGGCGACGAAGAACAGGCAAGGCACTTCGGATTGCATCTTGATCCAGTTCTTGAGTGCGCCGTGGTAGTGACCAAGGTGCATGGCACCGGTCGGACGCATGCCGGAAACAACACGATCGGGATACATAATGTTCAGCTCAGAAAAATGGTCAGGGGAAAAAGAATCAGCTTCAACGCTTCATGGGCCAGCATCATCACCGGCGCCATCCAGAAGTACAAGACTTTGAGGAGGACGAGGCCCATGACGATGAAAAAACCGTAAGGCTCGATCTGCGCGAACTTGTACGCCAGGCGGTTGGGCAAGGCGCTCGTGAGCACGCGGCCGCCGTCGAGCGGCGGAATCGGAAACAGGTTGAATGCGAACATCACGAGGTTGGTCAGCACCCCGGCCTGCGCCATGCGGATGAAGAATGGCTCATTGACGTCGCCCAGGCCAAGAATGATCGCAAAAATCATCCAGAGCAAGGCCATGACGAAATTCGCGCCCGGGCCGGCGAGCGCCACCCACGCCATGTCGCGCTTGGGCTTGCGCAGGTTGCCGAAATCGATGGGCACCGGCTTGGCATAACCGAAGAGAAATGCGCCCGAGGTCGCAACGTAAAGGATTATCGGAATGATCAGCGTGCCGAACGGGTCGATGTGCTTGATCGGGTTGAGGCTCATGCGGCCCTGCAGATAGGCCGTGGAATCGCCGAAATAACGTGCCGCGTATGCATGCGCCGCCTCGTGCAGGGTAATCGCGAAGATTACGGGCAGTGCATACACTGCAATCGTTTGAATAATCTGATCCATTGCGGGATTTTATCAGAGGGAAGATGATGCCCGCCGTGAATGACGGGCGCGGCTCAGAGGCCGAACATCGAGGCGTCGCCGCGTCCCTGGCGGATGAGCTCCGGCTCTTCGCCGGTCAGGTCGATCACGGTCGTCGGTTCCAAGTGGCAGGCGCCGCCGTCGATCACCAGTTCGACCTGGCGTTCGAGCCGGTCGCGCACTTCGTCCGGATCGGTCAGCGGATCGCTTTCGTCGGGAAGGATCAGGGTGGTGCCGATCAGCGGCTGTCCCAGCTCGTCGAGCAGCACATGGGCAATGGTGTTCTCCGGCACTCGCAGTCCGATCGTCTTGCGCGAGGGATGGCTGAGACGGCGGGGAACTTCCTTGGTCGCCTCGAGGATGAAGGTGAAGGGGCCGGGAGTGGCCGCCTTCAGCAACCGGTACTGGCGGTTGTCGACCCGCGCATACTGCGCGATTTCGCTCAGGTCGCGGCACAGCAAGGTGAGATGGTGCTTGTCATCCACGCCGCGGATGCGGCGCAAGCGTTCGACTGCCGACTTGTCGTCGAGATGGCAGACCAGGGCATAGCAGGAGTCGGTCGGCAGCGCGACGATACCGCCGCCGTGGATGATGTTCGCCGCCTGTTTGATGAGGCGCAGTTGCGGATTATCGGGATGGATCTGGAAAAATTGGCTCATAAAAGTACGGCGGCCTTGACGACCGCCGTTACTGAATTTTTGTTATTCAATACGCGCTGCGAAGCGCGGCAATACGTTGTTCGATCGGCGGATGGCTGGCGAACAACGCGGCAATACCGGAGTGCCCGCCGTTGATGCCGAAGGCCTTGAAATTCTGCGGCATGCTCTCCGGCGGCTCCATGCCGCCGAGGCGTGCCAGTGCCTTGACCATCGGCTGCGGGCTGCCGAGCAGTTTCGCCGAACCCGCGTCGGCGCGGAATTCGCGGTAGCGCGAGAACCAGGCAACAATGATCGAGGCAAGGATGCCGAACACGATCTCGCAGACAAACACGGTCACCATGTAACCGATGCCGGGACCGCGGTCATCGTTGTTGCGCAGCACCGTCTTGTCGATCATGTAGCCGACCACGCGCGCCAGGAAGACCACGAAGGTGTTCACCACGCCCTGGATCAGGGTCAACGTGACCATGTCGCCGTTCGCCACGTGCGCGATCTCGTGGCCGAGCACCGCCTCGACCTCTTCGCGCGTCATGCTTTCCAGCAGCCCGGTGGAGACCGCAACCAATGCCGAATCCTTGAATGCACCGGTGGCGAACGCATTCGGCTCGCCTTCGTAGATCGCGACTTCAGGCATACCGATGCCGGCGCGCTGCGAAAGCTTGCGCACCGTGTCGACGAGCCAAAGTTCCGTCGACGTCGAGGGCGCGTCGATCACATGCGCCCCGGTCGACCATTTCGCCATCTGCTTGCTCATCAGCAGCGAAATGATGGCGCCGGTAAAGCCGACCACGATCGAGTACACCATCAGCGTGCCGAGATTGAGGCCGTTGGCGGTGAGGTAGCGGTTGACGCCGAGCAGGGACAGCACGACCGACATCACCAGCACGACAGCAAGGTTGGTCGCGAGGAAAAGGACGATTCGTTTCATGCCAAAACCCTCCGTACGAGAACGACATCAAGATAGGGTTATTCCGCGGAAAATCAAGTGCGCGATGATGCCACAAAAGCAAGGCGGGAGCTGCCTTCCGGCAAACAACTCTATACGCGCCAGTCGTGCCACACAGGCATCAGATTGGGCGGCAGCGGCGGGAGCGACCCGAGTTCCGTTTGCGATTCGCCAGGCGCGTGGAAATCCGAACCGCGGGAAGCGAGCAAGCCATGCCTGCGGGCGACGCGGGCGTAGATGTCGAATTCCTCGGGAGTATGGCTGCCGGTCACGACTTCCACCCCGGTGCCGCCGGCACGCTTGAATTCCGCCAGGAACACATCCTGCTCCAGGTCCGAGAGGTTATACCGGCCGGGATGGGCAACCACCGCGATTCCGCCCGCGCCACGGATCCACTTCACCGCGTCCTGCAATTTTGCCCAGCGGTGCGGGACATAACCGGGCTTACCCTCGGTCAAGTAATTCGAGAAGACGTCCTGGATGTCCTTGCAGACACCGGTTTCGACCATGAAGCGGGCGAAGTGCGTGCGCGAGATCAGGTCGGGATTGCCGACGTATCTCAGCGCGCCCTCGAACGCATCGGGCACGCCGACCTCCGCGAGCTGGGCCGCCATTTCATGCGCCCGGCGCTCACGCCCGGAACGCGTCTGATGCAGCCCTCCGGCGAGGTCTTCATTCTTTTCGTCGAAGTTCAGGCCGACAATGTGGATGGTGTGCGCCGCCCAAGTCACCGAAATCTCGACACCGGTGACGTAATGCATCCCGAGCCCCCGCGCCGCGTCGCGCGCCTCGGAGATGCCGCCGATTTCGTCATGGTCCGTCAGCGCCCAGACATCGACGCCCCCTGCCTTTGCGCGCGCGGCAACCGCCGCAGGCGCAAGCGCACCATCGGACACGGTGGAATGGCAATGAAGGTCAACGTTGAGCATGCGAGTGGCGGGATGATCGGAATACAACTATTGTACGCCGGGAGCGCGTTCGACAGCAGGGGCGCCGCGTTTATCCCGCCTTTTGGCAAAGGAAGCGCTCGATCAGCTCCGCCAGCGCCTCTGGCTGGTCGTGATGCAGCATGTGCCCGGCATCTTGTATCGTTGCCGTCGTGACATTGCGCAGGTGAGCGATACGGCGATCGATTTCCATGCGCGCGGTTTCCTTCGGCCCCATCCAGCGCCATGCTTCGGTATCGTCCGCCTCCACCCATAACACCGGCGCGGTGATCTCGTGCCAGCAGGCCAGCACTTCCTCGACACGGTAGAGAACGGGGCTGACCAGCTTGTGGGCCGGATCGCCGAGGATGTCCCACTCGCCGTTCGCATTTTCCGCCGACCAGTGCCGGGAGAGGAAGTCCGCGCGCGCATCGGTCAGGCGGCGATTGTTTTTCTGCAGGCGGCGCATCACGTCTTCACGCGATGCATAGGGCCGCATGCCCGGCGGCTCGCGCAGTTCGTCGAGCCACTTGGCATAGCGCTTGGGCGCCTGTTCCGGGCGGGTGGCCGGCATGCCGAAACCTTCAAGATTGATCAGCTTCGCCACACGATCCGGACGCACACCTGCATACACGCAAACGACATTGCCGCCCATGCTGTGGCCCAGCAGGTTGACGGGCTGGTCAGGCGAGTAGTGATTCAGGATTGCGTCGAGGTCACCCATGTAGTCGGGAAACCAGTAACAATCGACGCCCGCGTTTTTCGTCAGGCCGAAACCGCGCCAGTCCGGCGCGATCACATGCCAGTCCCGCTGCAGGCAGTCGACGACGAACTGGAACGATGCGCCGACGTCCATCCAGCCATGTACCATGAACAGCTTCGGTGCTCCCTCGCTCCCCCAGTGGCGCACGTGGTATTGCAAGCCCCGTACGGGGATGAACTCGGAGCGGGACGGCTTCATGGTTTATCGTTACCCAGATCAAGAATGGAATTCGCGGAAATCGGCATAATAGCCAGATTGCCGGAGATGGAAATTAATAGAACGATCGTTCGAGAATTATAACGGAGAGGACATGGCTTCTGCAGGACATCCCACCCAGACGGACCGCTACGACGAGCTGTACAACCACTTTCACTGGCACGTGCCGGAACGGCTGAACATCGCCCAGGTATGCTGCGCGCGATGGGCCGAGGAAAAATCGCGCATTGCGATCTACTATGAAGACGACGAGGGCAATACCGCCACCCTCACCTACGCGGCGCTGTACGAACAGGCCAACCGCCTGTCCAACGTGCTGGCCCGGTTGGGCGTCAAGAAAGGCGATCGCGTTGCGATCATCCTGCCGCAGCGCATCGAGACCGCGGTCGCGCACATGGCCTGCTATCAGACGGGCGCCGTCGCGATGCCGCTGTCCATCCTGTTCGGCCCGGATGCGCTCGAATACCGGCTGCAGAACAGCGAAGCGGAAGTGGTCATCGTCGACAAGGCGGGACTGGACAACCTGCGCCGGGCGCAGCCGAACTGCCCTGCGCTCAAGCATGTGATTGCCGTCGACTGCGAGGCGCCCGAGGCGCTGGACATGCATGCCGAGCTCGCCAAGGCAAGGCCGAGCTTCGATCCGGTCGGCACCCTCGCCACCGATCCGGCTGTCCTGATCTACACCAGCGGCACCACGGGTGCGCCAAAGGGCGCACTGATCCCGCACTCCGCCATCATCGGCAACCTGACCGGTTTCGTCGCCTCGCAAAACTGGTTCCCGCAGGACGGCGACGTGTTCTGGTCGCCGGCCGACTGGGCGTGGACGGGCGGCCTGTGGGATGCACTGCTGCCGACCCTCTATTTCGGCAAGCCGATCGTCGGCTACCGCGGCCGCTTCTCGGCGGACACCGCGTTCTACCTGCTCGAAAAATACGGCATCACCAACACCTTCCTCTTCCCGACGGCGCTGAAGATGATGATGAAGGCCCACCCGTCTCCGCGCGAAAAATTCCAGCTGAAACTGCGCGCCATCATGAGCGCCGGCGAAGCCGTGGGCGACACGGTGTTCAACTGGTGCCAGTCCGCGCTCGGCGTCAAGCCGAACGAAATGTTCGGCCAGACGGAAATGAACTACATCGTGGGCAACAGCGTGCACCAGTGGCCGGCCAAGCCCGGCAGCATGGGACGCCCCTACCCCGGCCACCGCGTCGCAGTGATCGATGACGACGGCAATCCGGTCAAGCCGGGTGAAGCGGGCGAAGTCGCCCTGCACCGCACCGATATCCACGGCCATCCGGATCCGATCTTCTTCATCGAATACTGGAAAAACCCGGACGCCACGCGCAACAAGTACACCGGCGACTGGTGCCGTACCGGCGACCTCGCCATGCTCGACGAGGATGGCTACCTCTGGTACCAGGGCCGTGCGGACGACATGTTCAAGGCAGCCGGCTATCGCATTGGCCCCTCGGAAATCGAAAACTGCCTGGTGAAGCACCCGGCCGTGGCAAATGTAGCGGTGGTACCCAAGCCCGATACCGAGCGCGGGAACGTGGTCAAGGCCTTCGTCGTGCTGACGCCCGGCACGCCGCGCGGCAAGGATGCCGAAGCAAAGCTGATCGCGGAACTGCAGGCGCACGTACGCGGCAAGCTGGCGCCGTACGAATACCCGAAGGAAATCGAGTTCATCAATGAATTGCCGATGACAACCACCGGCAAGGTGCAACGGCGCGTGCTGCGCCTGATGGAGCAGGAGCGCGCGGCGCAGAAGCCGGCAGGATAGGCGGCCGCACGGCTGCATCAGGGATGGAAGAAGCGCTTATTCCTTCTTCTGCTCCTGTTGCGCCTGGTCGGCCTCGTTCTGGATTTTCTGGCCCAGCTGCTGCAGGCCCTTGCCTGCCACTTCCGCTGCCTTGTTGATTTCTTCGCTGGCGCGGGAAGCGGCCTGGTCCAGCTGCTGCCCGGCCCGCTCGGCCGGTCCTTTTTCGCCGGCTGCGGTGTCGGTCTTTTCGCAGGCGGCCACGCCAACCGCAATCCCAGCGGCGATCAGGAGACGGAAAACAGATTGTTTCGGTGCGAACATATGCTCTCCCTCTGGAATGGGCGTTATTCCCATACCAACAAAGACCGCTCGGCAAGGGCAAGGTTCCGCAGGAATGTGCGCCGGAAATCCGCCTTCTGATCTCATGCGAGCAGTGCGGCGAGCTCCTCCTCGCTGAAGCCTGCCGCCCGGCGCGCTTCGACATTGAATGGTCCGCGCAGCCTCGGCGCCTTGTACGCCTCTGCGAGGCGGGCGTAGGTCTCGACAGGATCAAGCGCGCGTTCGGCGCAGAGCCAGGCAAACCAGCGGTTGCCGACCGCAACATGCCCGATCTCGTCGCGCAGGATGATGTCCAAAATGGCCGCCGCCTGCAGGTCGCCCGCCTGTGCAAGCTTTGCGCGAACAGCCGGGGAGGCATCGAGGCCGCGCGCCTCCATGGTCCTCGGTACCAGCGCGATCCGTGCGAGCACGTCGCCGCGCGTCTTCTCGGCCATGTCCCAGAGGCTGTTATGGGCAGTGAAATCGCCGTAGGCGTAGCCCAGCGTGCGCAAGTGTTCCGCCAGCAGCGAAAAATGCAGCGCTTCCTCCGCCGCCACGCGCAGCCAGTCGGCGTAGTAATCGCGCGGCATGCCGGCGAAGCGCCAGAGTGCATCCAGCGCGAGGTTTATCGCATTGAACTCGATATGCGCAAGCGCATGGATCATCGCTGCGCGTCCTTCGAGGCTTGCCATTGAACGATGCTTCACGGTGCGTGGCGAAACCAATTCCGGGCGCGCAGGACGACCAGGCACCATGCTCGTCGCCATCAGCGCCGCAGTGGAATCAATGGGGACGCTACCAGCCTCCCAAGCCGCGTGCAGCGAGCGCACGCCATCCGCCTTCGCGGCGGGATCTGTTTCGCACAGCCAATGCAATGCAAGCGCGCGCAGCGCCATCGGCGGGTCGTTCGATGGGTTCATGCGAGGGGCGGTAAAATGTCGGATTCACACAAAGTCCCTGATTTTACGGAAATCCATGGCCATCTACCAATTGGGCGAGCACGCCCCACAAATCGATCCGTCCGCCTATGTTGCCGATTCCGCGAACGTTATCGGCAAGGCACGCATCGAAGCTAACGCGAGCATCTGGTTCGAGGTCACCATTCGCGGCGACAACGAATTGATCACCATCGGCGAAAACAGCAATGTACAGGAGTGCTCGGTGCTCCACACCGATCCGGGCTTTCCGCTGACCGTCGGCAAGAATGTCACTGTCGGCCATCAGGCAATGTTGCATGGTTGCACGATCGGCGAAGGCTCGCTGGTCGGCATACAGGCCATCATTCTGAACGGCGCGAAGATCGGGCGGAACTCGCTCGTCGGCGCCGGCGCTCTCGTCACCGAAGGCAAGGAATTTCCGGACAACTCGCTGATCATCGGCTCCCCAGCCAAGGCGGTTCGTACGTTGAGCGAGGAAGACATCGCCCGCATGCACGGGAACACGGCCAACTACGTCAAGCGCGGCCAGCTGTTCAAGAAGGAATTGAAACGAATCGGGTAATGAATGGATACGCTGCAACGATTTATCTTTGAAAATGCCGCCGTGCGCGGCGAGCTGGTCGAAATTTCCGAGACCTGGAAGCAAATCCAGGCACGCAAGGACTACCCGGCGCCCGTCAGGACGCTCCTGGGCGAGCTCCTCGCCGCGGCCGCCCTGCTGACAGCCAACCTGAAGTTCAACGGCATGATGATCCTGCAAATGCACGGCGACGGCCCCGTCAAACTGCTGGTGATCGAATGCGACTCTGAGCTGCGCCTGCGGGCGACGGCCAAGCTCGCGGCCGATGCGGTGGTTCCTGAAGGCGCGGGACTGAATGATCTGGTCAACGTGCACGGCAAGGGGCGCTTCGTCATCACCCTCGACCCGTCGGACAAGCTGCCGGGACAACAGCCCTACCAGGGCATCGTGCCGCTCGACGGCGACACGGTGGCAGTGGCGATCGAAAATTACATGCTCCGCTCCGAGCAGCTCGACACCAAGCTGTGGCTGGCGGCCGACGAAAAAGTCGCGCGCGGCATGCTGCTGCAAAAGCTGCCGCGGGTCGGCGGCACCGGAACGAAGACGGCGGACGACCAGGAAGCCTGGAACCGTACGGTCATCCTCGGCTCGACCATTCGCACGGAAGAACTGCTTTCCACCGACATCAACACGCTGATGCACCGCCTGTTCTGGGAAGAGACGATCCGCGTGTTCGATCCGGCCCATCCGCAATTCCATTGCGGATGCAGCCGCGAGAAGGTCGGCAACATGCTGATCATGCTGGGGAAGCCGGAGATCGATGCGGCGCTGGCCGATCTCGGAAAGCTGTCGATCAATTGCGATTTTTGCGGGCAGCATTACGAATTCGACAAAGTCGATTGCGCACAGCTGTTTGCTTCGGATATCGCCGGAGATGCCATGCAGCCGGCGGGCAGTTCCCGCCACTGAGGCACGGAAAATGGAAACGCCGGGCTTGCCCGGCGTTGCATGTGAATCAGTTGGCTTTGGTTGGCGGCGTCTTCGGCACCGTGTTGACCGTACTGCCCGGCTCCAGGACCTGCACGAAGATCTCGCCCTCCTTGATCATGCCCAGCTCGTAGCGGGCGCGCTCTTCCACCGCACCCGTTCCCTCGCGCAGGTCGCGCACTTCGGAATTGAGCTTGTCGTTGCGCGCCTTGAGTTCGTCATTTTTCTTCCGCGCCGTCTCGACCTGTCCTTCAAGATCCCACACGCGCAGCCAGCCGCCCTTCCCCAGCCACAAGGGGTACTGGATCAGCAGGAGCAGGGCCGCGAGGCTTAGGGTGATCAAACGCATGCGTGCATTCTAAAGAAATTTGGGGGCAATTGCCCCCAAATTTCATTTTGCTGTCATCTGCAATCAACGCAGGTTGTAAAACGCGCCACGGCCCGGGTAGCTGGCGATATCACCGAGGTCTTCCTCGATGCGCAGCAGCTGGTTGTACTTGGCCATGCGATCGGAACGCGACATCGAACCGGTCTTGATCTGCAGCGCATTGGTGCCCACCGCGATATCGGCAATCGTCGAGTCCTCGGTCTCGCCGGAACGGTGCGAGATCACCGCCGTGTAACCGGCGCGCTTGGCCATCTCGATCGCGGCGAAGGTCTCGGTCAGGGTGCCGATCTGGTTGAT